>JAFSXJ010000074.1 GCA_017444065.1 Paludibacteraceae bacterium
GGAACAAGCACTCCGTCCACCGTCTCGTCAGCAGCATTGGTGTAGGTGTAATGAATCTCTTTGAGGATATTCTCACCTTGGGGCTGCTCTATAGTGTAACGGATGCTGTACGTACGCTTGTCGCCGTTTTCGGCTGTAACGATGATCTTGGTCACGCCACCAATCGGAGCATCCACATACTCGATTTGCTGTTCCGGTTCGGCACGCTCATACTGGACGTCATAAGGCTTGATTGAGCCAAACGGCAGGGTAAATGTATAATCGGTGGTATTCACATCCTGCTCGTCGCCGTCAATAGTCAGCGAGGCAAGCTTGGTATTGGCGGATTTGGCGACAGCAAAAGTGATGGTATAGTCCTGCTGCTGGTTATCCTCAGCTACCACATGCACGGTCGTTGTGCCGTTGGCTGCACCGTAGGTGATGGTCACAACCTGATTCGGACGGTCGCTGACTGTCCACAAGCAGGGTGCTGTTGTCGTACGCCATGGCAGTTCAACGTTGTAGGCGTATGTGTTCTTGTTAAAGCCTTCGATGGATTGCCAGCGCTCGCCAATGTACAGGCGTATATCCTTGAGCAGGGCATTCGTTTCCGTCAGTTCGGTGTAGTGAACGGAATATGTTGCCGTATCACCGTTCTCCGCAAGCACAATCAGTTGCTGGTCCAAGGAGCTGGTTTGCGCTCCGACAACACTCTGACCTTCGGCAGTCGTATAGGTCAGTTCGGGGAGCTCTGCGCCCTTGTCTATCGTACGCTCAAGATGATTGTTCTCGTCAAAGAGTGTCGTCACATCCTCACCGCCAAGTTTGATGCTGACCAGACCGGTTACGTCGGACGCTGCCGTAATGAAGCGGATGGAATACGTCTTGCTGTTTCCGTTCGGGGCATTGACTACGAGGCTATATACATACTGCGATGACATGCCTGCTACAACATACTGGTCAGGGTCATTGCGTTCGTATGTAATCAAGGGCAGCTCGTCACCGGCAAGCTGGTAGGTGTAGTTGAGCGTGTTGCTGTCAAACCCTTCAAGCTGGACGCCGTTCGCCGATATGCTGCGCAGGGATGCATCGGATGCCGGCGTTTGCACAAACGTAAGGGTATAGACCTTGCTATCGCCGCCCGCCTCAACATACAGGCGCATCGTTTCGGCATTGCTCACCACGGTCACCTGCTGGTTGGCGTCAACCTTGTCAAAGGTGATTACGGGGAAGGTGTTGCTGTAATTCACATCATATTCATATACCGCAGGGCTGTAATCAGCCAGACGCACGCCGTCCGCATAGATGGCTGCCAACTGCGGAAGAACGGATGAAGTGAAGTTGATGATATACGTGTTGGGCGCTCCGCTCTCAGGAGTAACCACAATACGCGCCTCACCCGTGGATACAGGAGTGGTAATCGTCACCTGCTGCGTCGGATCCTTGTCAACACTCACGGTCGGACAGATCGTACCAGTCAGCACGACGTTGTATATCAGCGTCTGCTTGTCAAAGCCGGCAAGTGCCACACCGTCCAGATAAATCATGTTCAGGAAGGCGTTTTCGGACTTCTGTATCACAAATCGGAAGATGTATGCAGCCGAAGCTCCGCTCTCCGATATGACACGTACGGTATATGTTGTGCCCTCTAAGGTGCTGACCACCTTCTGCGAGGCATCGCCTTTGTCATACGTGAGGTTGGGCACCTGACTCACACCGGCAGGCATCGTTATCTCGTACTCCATGACCGACGGGTCATAATCAGCATATGCCACGCCATCGAGATACACTGCTGCCAGACTGGTGTTGGAGGACGTCTGAACTGAGAAATGCAGTACATACGTCGTACTCGTACCAGCCTGTGAACGTACGGTAATCTTGTAGTCACCGTTCACACCATTGCTGCGAACGGTTACTGTCTGCCATGCGTCGTGGGTCTGATAGGTGACCTCAGGCAACTCAGTCGTGCCCTGAGGCAGGGCGATTGAATATTCCGTCTGGTTGGGTGAGAATCCCTCTATCGGCTGACCGCCGACACTGATCATATCAAGTGTGGACACATTCGCAACCTCCACGGTGAACGTTATCTCATACAGGGTACGCGAACCGTCACCGGCTGTTACGAAGATACGGGTCACGGCATTGAGCCCGCCGTAGTTGATCTGAACCTCCTCATACTGGTCACCCTTATCCACTGTGATGGTGGGCAGACTGGTGGTGCCGATTGGCAGATTGACGGTATATTTGTAGGTATAGGAGTCAAAGCCGTCCAATGCCACACCGTCAAGATAAATATTGTTCAGGTACGACACATCGGACTTCTCAATCGAGCAGACGATACGGTAAACGGTCACCGCTCCGCTCGCTGCCGTAACAGTGATGTAGGTCGTGCCGTCCACGCCGCCCTTGTCAATGACTACGGTCTGATAGGCATCGCCTTTCTCATACGTAATCTCAGGCAACTCGGTCACCCCCATAGGGAAGGACACATAGTATGTCGTCTTGTCAGGATCGAAGTCGGTTATATAGTCGCCCATCTTCAAATCACGCAACTTGCTGTACGTGGAGGCGGTGATCTTGAAGTTCAGCTTATAGACCTTGGCTGTCTGATTGCCGGGAGTGGTCACACTGACCTTATATTGTCCGCCGTCAATCTTGTCGGGTGCCTCATATTTGATTGTCTGCTCACCGGCAGGATAGTTGGACACCGCCTCTACTTTCGGCATCGTGGTTGTGCCTAAGGGCAACTCGACACGGTACGTGGTGAGCGTCGGTGTAAAACCGGGTATCTCCTCATCATTCACCTTGATGCTCTTCAGCGTGTTGTCCGACAATTGGGCAACCGAGAAATTAATCGTATAAGTCTTTTTCGCTTTGCCGTCGGCTGCCGTCACTACCAGAGTGGCTTTGCCTGTCGGCGAGGTGGCTTGCGTAACGCTGACAGTCTGCTCATCCTCCGCCTTGACGTACGTAACCACGGGAGTGGCGGTCGTGCCGTAGGGAAGAGCCACATTATACGTTCCCAACTGAGGGTTATAACCGCTAATCGGCTCGCCGTTGACAAGAATACTGTTCAGATTGGCATTGTTGGACTTCTCCTGAACCATCTTGATCTTGTAGGTCGTGGTGGACGAACCGTCTCCGGCTTTTACGGTAATAACCGTCGGAGTACCGTCCACCTGACCATAGGTGATGCTTATTTCGTCACCCGACAGCTTACGCCCGGGCAGGGTTACCTTCGTGCCCTTGATATTGCTGATTGTACCGGCGCCGCGCATGGCATATACTTCCGGTACAACGGTCGTCTTGCCTACTGAATAGACCTGCTCCTCCGTCGAATTAGGGTCAAAGCCGTTCCATACCTTGCCGCCGATATACAGCTGCTGGATCTTCGACGAATAAATCAACTGCACATCATCCACACACAGGGAATTGCCTACTACGATTCCGTCTGCATTACGGAAATTCGGGTAACCTGCTGCGGAGAACACCACATTGCATTTGGCGGGAACCTCATCGTTAAAGTAATAGATAGGCACCTTGATCTGCGTCCATGAGGAGTACTCCTTCTTCTCATACAGGAATCCTTCAGCTACCTGCGTCGCTTTGGTATCCGTTCCGCAGTAATTGGCGTCAAGAGCCTGACGGACATCCGACTCCTCATCTGTATGCGTACCTGTGGATGTACAGCTCTTTTTGTCCTTGGAGTGGTACTTGCTGCCTTTGGCTGACCCCTTCCACGAGTAGAACAATATACTGTAATTCTCCGCTCCGGGATTGCTGCCTGAACGCTTGATCCAAACAGATATTGAGTCCGGACGATACGTGAAGTTGATACCGCCGTCGGTACCACCGGTGGCACCGTTGACATCCAGACCGCTGATGTACTGCCATGGAGTGCCCAAGGTCAGATAGGCAGGGGTCTTTTCGGTGATTCCGGCAGCTCCCACTTCCTGATTCGCAATCTTGGCGCAATAGCCGCTGCGACCGGACTCTCGGGTGATAAAGTTGAACCGGAATGTCATACCAAGAGCAGTCTGCTCAACATTCGAGGCATTCCAGTACTTAGGCTGGATATTACCGTCAAACTTTGTACCTGACCAGTCTTCAAAACCTGCATCAGGCAACTGCTGCGCATGCAACGACAGCGTACTCATCACGAGTACGGCCATCATCATAAACTTAGTAAAAATTTGTTTCATTTTTATTGTTGTTTGTTTATTCTTCTTTCACTTCATAATAGAATGTCGAGAGTTTATCGGGGTCTATTCGGAGGCAAACCCGAGGCAAATCGGACTTTAACCCGTGTTTGGCTACGGCCACCCCGCACTCTACACCAAATTACGATGCAAAGGTACAACAATTATTTCATATATACAATAGCGCACATTGTGAAAAGTAGTACGCATTTTAAGACAGGGACACCGAAATGTGCTATTTCGGCGTCCCATGATATACGTTTTTTAAGATTGACCTTAAAAACCGTACCGGTTAGTGTAAAGTCGGGTTTGCAGTTGGCGGTACTGCCTATTTTCCGCCTCACGGGCGTCAGAAGACGGTGAACTTGACGGTCGCCGTCCGGGTCCGGTCATCGTTGTCACCCGTGACAAGCGTTGCGATATACAAGCCTGCCGGCAGGTTGACCTCCTCCTCACGACGAGTCATACTCTCCACGGTATGAACCGTCAGGCCTTGAACGTTGGTGATCGTCAAGCGCGAACCGATGAGTTTCTCGAGCAGGATGCCCATAGCCTTGATGGTCACAGGCTGGCCTACTGGAGCAGGTGTCGGGTACGCGATGAGCTCGAGCGAGTCTGTACGCAGGTCGAAGCACTCCTCGCAGGTGAATACCCACGAACTGTCAGCTGCCAACTGAACCTTCGCACGGTAGCAGCCGTTCAGGTCCTCGCCGTCGGAGTAGTACTGCTTCTCTGCACCAGGAATCTCTACATCGTCCTTGTACCACTTGTAACCGATATACTTCTCCTCGAAGTTGTTGATTGCCACAACATCGGTCCACATCGATACGAGATAACCCTTTATGTTAACGGTGATGCAGAAGTTGTAAATCTCGCTGCTCGAGAAGTCATCGAAGAGCTGCAACTCGGCGCAATACGTGCCGGCAGGGCAGTACTCAGGAATAACGATGGTGAACAGGCTGTCCATACCATGGTTCGGCAGTTCGACTGTATCCAGTACGGACTTGAACTGACGCGAGTAATCCGGTATAGCCACCGCCACGGTGTCGAACACGAGGCGATACTTGGTCGGATGACCCTTAAGCAGGTTGTACAGCAGGTTCATCGTGTCGCCCGGGCAGTAACCGAACGTGTCAATACGTACAGGCTCCTGCGGGTCAAGGATGATACTGTCGGTCATGACAAGCGTCAGTGTGGTTATACTGTCACAACCTGTAACCAGAGATGCAGTCGTGTCAACATATACGCCGCTTTCCCAAATCGTATCATTCTCACTCGGCCAGAGGTAGAATGGAGGCGGTACGGAATCCTCTATCTCCACATGAAGCGTCGGATTGATGGTCACGTTCATCGTGATGATACTGTCGCAACCCGTCAATGCGGATACCAGCGTATCGGTGTATGTACCCGACTCATAGATGAAGAAGTCACCGTTCCATACCAGCGAATCGCAGGCTGCAGTGTCGTCTGCCGTAACTATATCGTGGCGCAGCAGCCTCAAATCCATCGTCACCGTCGAGTCGCAACCTACTGACGTCTGGAATACCTTCGTGTAGATACCATCGTCGTAGATGGTGTCGATACCCGATACATCATCACCCCATACGATGGAGTCGCAATGCAGCGAGTCGATGATGTCAACAGCCTTGCTGCCATACACTATCAGGTGCAGGTTGACCACACTGTCGCAGTTCGAGACAGCCGAACTGAGCACTTGCGGATAGAAGCCCGTCTCGGTGAGCGACTGACCGTGCCACAGATAATTGTCACAAGCCGTATCTGCTACAACCGTGTCAACCGACGGACTGATGGTCAGGTTGATGGTCAGTGTCGAGTCGCAGCCCGTCACGGTGGTCAGGTGCTGAACGAACGTACCGGACTCCGTGAACGTCTCGCCATTCAGGGTCAGGGCGTCGCAACTCGTGCGCTCTATCGTCTCTTCGGCTGCTGTACCGATTACAGCATGCAGGATATTCACGCTGTCGCAGCCGTTGGCGGCGGGTACGGTGTCGTAGTAGAAGCCTGACGCGTAGTACCACGTGTCGGTATTCTCCCAGTACAGGCTGTCGCAAGCCGTCTGCTCGATGAGCAGATGTGACTTGGGTTTGATAGTCAGGCGCAACTGCGATACGCTGTCACAACCGTTCTCCAGACGGTAGTGGCGGTAATACGTACCGGTGGCTGTGTACGTCTGTCCTTCCCATACGTACGACTCGCAGTCGCTGATGCTGAACGCTACGGTGTCAATACACAGCGGCTCGGCGCACCACTGCAGGTGCAGACGGACGATACTGTCGCACTGCGTCAACGCTGACTGCAACGTATCGCTGTAGATGCCCGAGTGCTGTACCTGCTCGCCCCACGGTAAGGTGTAGGCATACAGCGGATTACTGCAATCGCTTACGGTATCGTAGAGGTCGGTATATACCGGCTCGTTGATTACCAGGGTCATCGTAACCACGCTGTCGCAACCGTTCGATGCCGGGAACACGTGCGAGTGGATGGTACTGCGGGTGAAGATGCTGTCCGCCCATGCGTAATCCGTACAAGCCTCAGCATTGAACGAACTCTGCTCGTTGCCGATGATGGTCAGAATCAACGTAGCCGTGCTGTCGCAACCGCTCACGGTCTGGTAACTGTGCGTATAGCTGCCGGATGCGGTGAAGGTCTCGCTATCCCAGGTATAAACGTCACGTGCCGTAGCGGTGAACGAGGTGGCAAAGCTCTCGCGGATGGTCAGGGTGAGCGTTACCACGCTGTCGCAACCCGATGCACGCTGCAGCGTCTGCGTATAGACGCCCGACTCATCGTAGGTCACACTGTTCCATACGTACGTATCGCATGCCTCGGCTGTGATGCTGGTTGCGGTATCCTGCGTGATGGTAAGCGTGAGTTTGACGATGGAGTCATTGCCTTCAAGCGTCGGGAAGTTACGTGTGTAAACGCCCGACTCGTAGAACGTCTCGCTATCCCAGGTGTACGCATCACAAGCCGTTGCACTGACCTCATTGATCGGCTTCGGCGAAGTGATGGTCAGGTGCAGGGTTACGATGCTGTCGCACGTGGCGGTCGGGAAGCGCTGTTCGTAATCGCCGGACTCGTAATAGGTCTCTCCACCCCATGTGAACATCTCCTGGGCAGTCTCTGTGAACTCGCCTGTCGGGTGCTCCTCAATATTCAGGTTCAAGCGTGCCACACTGTCGCAACCCGTCACGAGCGACGTGAGGGTCTCGGTGTAACTGCCTGTCTCGGTATAGCGCTGGCCGTTCCACCAGTACTCGTCACATGCCTGAACGATGAGCGGCTCGCCATAGATGGTCTCAGGCAGGCTCAGGTGCAGGGTCACGATGCTGTCACAGCCCTTGATGGACGGCAGGGTCTTCGTGTAGTCACCCGAGGCGATGATAATCATGTTACCCCAGATGTAGCGGTTCTCACAGCTCGTCACACTGAACTCGCTGCTGGTTGACGGGAACAGACTCAGCGTGAGCGTCACTACCGAGTCGCAACCGTTAGCACCGGTCAGTACCTTCGTGTAGATACCCGACTGCGTGTACGTCGTGCCTTCCCATGTGTAACTGCCGCACCCCTCAACGCTGATGCTCTTCGTCTGGCGGTGGTTGATGGTCAAGTGGTAGTTCACAACCGAGTCACAACCGTGATCGGTCTGCAGGGTTTCTGTGAACTCTGTGCTGCTGAAGTACGAACGACCGTTGATAGTCATCACGTCGCATGCCGTATCGTAGTACTCTACTGGCACGGACTTGTGATACAGCGTCAGGTGAAGCGTATCCACGTTGCCGTCGCACGTATCGGAATATTCGTACGTGTACGTGCCGCCGGTCAGGTACTCTGTGCCGTGCCATACGTAGGCGTCACATACATCGGTCACCGTCTCCGCTCTGAACTTCTTGTGTCCGATGCCCAGATGCAGCGTACGTGTCGAGTCGCGTTGTGTCAGCAGACCCGCGTCTATCGTGTTCGTTACGACATAGTCGCCCGACGTCGTGTAGGTCAGCCCCGACCATGCCCAGTCATACGACTCGCAGGCAAGCTGAGTCTCCTCGTCACTCTGCGAGTCATTGATGGTCAGGTGCAGCGTCACTACGCTGTCGCATCCGCACATGCTCGGCAGGGTCTTCGTGTAGTTGCCGGAAGCGGTATAGGTGTCACCCTCCCAGTCATACGAATCCCAACGGGTCACATAGTCATCACCCGTCTGGGCGTGATCGATAGAGATATCCAGCATCACAACCGAGTCGCAGAGGAAGTCTTGCTGTGCTTTCTGCGTGTAGGTGTACGTCTGACCGTTCCAGGTCACACTCTCGCAGCCGCGAAGCACATGGTTGACGGTATCCGGATGGTTGATGGTGATGTTCAATGTCACTACCGAGTCGCATTCGAAGTTCTGCACGGCTACCTGCGATGTGGTATATGTCACATTGTTCCAAATCAACTGACGGCAGCCCTCAAGGTTGTGCGTCACTTGCGCCGGATGCAGAATAGTGATCGGCAGATAGACTATACTGTCACAACCGCGCCCTGTCTGCTTGGTCGTCTGGTAGCGTGCAAGCGTGCTGCCTGTGTAGGTCATGCCGTTGGCTGCCCACGTGTACGTATCGCATGCCGTCACTGCCGGCAGGTAGAATACCGTATCCGTATCCAGTGTCAGGTACAGGTAGGCTACCGAGTCGCAACCGTTGCCTGCGCCGCCGGCATAGACTACCGAGTCAAAGGCAGACGTATGATAGGTCTTGCCGTTGGCTGCCCACGTGAACTCGTGGCACCAGTCAAGCACCTTAGCCGTATCACGTTGAGTCTTGCGGATGGTCAGGTCCAGGGTGTAGATCTTGTCACACAAGCCGCCTAACTGCGGAACATTGTGCTCGTAATGACCGCTCTCAGTGTAAACCTGTTGCGTACGAGGCCAGTAGTATGAGTTGCACTCGTCCTTCACCGTGTTCTCCACCTCGCTGTACAATACGGTGAACTTGCGATGCAGAACCGAGTCGGCGCACATCAGGTTTTCTATGTGGTACGTCCTGGTGTAATCACCCGATGTGGTGATGTTCAGACCATCCCAGTCATACGAGTTGCAGACTGTTGTGTCCGTCAAGGTCTTTTCGTATGGCAGATGCATCACAAGTGTCAGGTCGGCATGCAGTGAGTCGCAACCCAGTTTAGTCGTCACCTCCTTGTGGAAGGTCTCAACGTACATATGGTCGCCAACCTGATGCGCACCGTCCTGAGGTACGGAACGGGTCGCGCCGAACCAGTCGAAGGTCTCGCTCTGGCAGATATGCTTGGTCAGCGTACTGTCGATATCGTAAACCTTGCCGACCGTGAGGTTCAGCTTGTGATAGGTCTCGTAATCCGGACAGTCTGCCGCATTGGGCTTGTACCACTGGTAATAGGTGAACTCACCCGCCTCATCGGCAGTGAAGTCCAGACCACACCACTGGATATGCGCACCCTCACATTGTGTATCTGCCGTCTCATCCGGACCGGTCACGGTCTTCACGCTGAAGTTCAGCACATATACGGAGTCACAGCCTGATACTGATGTATGGGCGTCGGTGTACGTGCCGGAAACGGTCAGCAACTGACCGTGCCAGTTGTACGGCAACTCATTCGGACAGGCTGCATAACTTGCCTCGTTGCGGAACGACTCGATGACATGTACCGTAGCGGTATAGCTCGAGTCGCAACCGTGAATGGTGTGACTGCTGTACGTCAGCGTATGGTCACCGGCGGTGAAGTAATTAGCCGCATAGTTCTGACCATGCCATGTGAACGCCTCGTTGCGGCAGACGGTGAAGTCAGGCTCAACCTCTGCAAAGCCGTGGTTGACGGTGATGTCGCAGAAGTAGATGGTGTTGTACTGCGTGTTAGCTGGTGCATCGGTGAAGACGGTATCCGAAGCCAGACACGACTCGGTGTAGGTCTTGCCGTTACGCGACCAGGTCACGCTCTCGCAACCCTGCAGTGCAGCGTCGTAGTTACGCGTCACGAAGTTGACATGGAAGTGGATATGATATACACTGTCGCAACCGCCTACCTGCGAGAGCCAGCGGTCGTAGTAGTCACCGTTCGTGCGCAGCAGCGTGTCGCCCTTATGGCCACGCCATGCGTAAGGCAGAGCCAGTTCGGACACCTCAACATCCTCCTCGAAGTGATAAGCAGAGTTCTGCGACAACTGGAGGGTGTTGATGGTTACGGAGCAGCAGTTGCCGTCTGGAACGGTGTCGTAATATGTACCCGGCTTGTCATACGTATGGCCGTGCCAGCTGAAGGTTGTGCCTTCGCAGAACGAGAACATATCGTCCGGCGCGGAGTACGTACGCGGCGTGACGGTCACGTTGTAGGTCACAACGGAGTCACAGCCTGAAGCGTTGGTCAGCGTCTCCGTGAACGAGGTGTTCGACATCGCCACAAACGAGCGGTTGCCGACCGTCGTCAACTCGTACTGACAAGCGGTGACGTTCACCGTGCGGGCAGTAGATGCACCCACGGTGAGGTTGAGCACCTCGACACTGTCGCAGCCGCAAGATGAGGTTGATACATGGGTGTAGTTACCCGTAGCAGTGCAATTCATATCATACCATGTATAAGCACCGCACGAGTGTACGTAGGTCGTATCGCTATAGGTCTTGTTCACCGTCAGGTGCAGTACATGTACCGTATCCTTTTCGTCAACCGTCGTCGTCTTGCTGTACCAGCCGCTATTGCTGTAGTCGGTGCCACGCCAGTTGTACGGAGCGGCATTGTCGCAGATAGTCTTGGTGAACGTATCCTTCGGCAGTACGGTCGGATGAACATTCAGCGTGATGTGGTAGATGCTGTCGCAACCTGCCACTGTGGTGAATGTGCGGTCATACGTGCCTGCCGACGTGTAAGTGTACTCGTGTACGGTGTACGGCAGTTGTCTCGTAGCGATGTCATAGGTCTCGAAGAACTCGTAAGTATCGTTAATCGTGAGGTTGAGCACGCATACCGAATCACAACCGTCAACCGACGACAGCTCCTCGCGATACACACCCGAGTGCGTGTAAGTGTAGCCGTTAACCGGCCATACATACTTCTTGCACTCCGCTACAACAATCGAGTCGTAGTAACGCTGACCGACGGTCAGGTTCAGCCGCAGATAGACGGAGTCACAACCGCTGAGCGACTTGATTGTATCCAGCAGCACTTGCTGACCTACAGGACGGTTGTTGTAAGTCGTACCGTTGAAGATGACAGGCTCGCCGTAGCATACGGTCAGGTCGCTGCTCTTCTGCTCGGGAACAATCTTCTTGACCACTATACGATATACGGAGTCGCAACCGTTCGGTGCCACGCCTGCCTTGCGTGACTCGTATGTGCCGGCTTCGGTGATGGTCTGCCCGCGCCATGTGAGCACGTCGTTGGCGCAGAGTGTGTGCTGCTCCTCAGCACCGGCATACTCCGGATAAACGGTCAGGTTGAGTTTGTAAACCTTGTTACAACCATTGTCGCAGAAGAGTGTATCGAGCTGGTGAGTTGAGGTTGTCAGACCCCGCATCAATGTGATAGGATCACCGTTGCAATCTTCTGCCACCGACCAGTCGTAGCTCTCGCCGTAGCAGATAGCTGCGTCCGTCACTACCGGCATAACGGTATCAACATGGAAGGTAAGAATCTTCTCCTCTCCCGGGCAATAATCGTTAGCCGGTGTTACATGCAGTTTGTACTCGCCTTGCAGCAGTTGCGTGCCGAACGAGATGGTCCATTCGCCGCTGGCATCTACATCCAGCTTGTTGGTCAGAGGAATAATCTGCGTCGTCCCCCTGAGCACCTCATAGCGGAAGAACGTTGCACGGTTGTTCTCATTCGTGTAGTTCAGTTTCACCTCCGTTACCGGCTGGCAGTGATGCTGATTGTCGGCTGTCGTGCCATAGGTGAATACAGGGTTCTTGCGGATGAGGAACGAAGCCGACTGCGATATCTCACAAGTTGTGGCCTTGTTGATGGATGTTACCTTCAGGTCGTAGCTCTTGCCAACCTCCAATACCGTCGGGGCAAGCAGGTCGATATCAATCATCGTTGTGCCGTCGCTTAGCCCCGTCTTGTCGCCGCTACGCACTACGGTTGTCGTACCTTGCTGACACAGCTCCCAGTGGCAGGAGTCTGCACCGGTGTGGTAGAACCTTGCCCGCATGGTTGCCGTGCCTTCGCATACGGCGTTGGCATCCAGCAGGATATCATTCATCGTCGGCAGCTTGTTGACCTTGAAGGTCGAGCTTACCATTGCACCCGCGCAATTGTACTGCGAGCTTGGCGTCAGTTCTACGGTGTACGTCTCCACAGGCAACTCACTCGTGTTGATAGTGAACGTATGTGCCGGATTGAGCGTTACGGCTTGGTCAGCCAATAGTACCGTTGCGCCCTGCTTGAGCGTATAGGTGCAACTGGTGACATTCGCATCAGGGTTATATGTTACGGTGGTAGTAGCGTCACCCAGGCAGACGTCGTCAATCGTGGTGATAGCCACTACAGGTATCGGACGTATAGCAAAACTGATGGTAGCCGTGTCGCTCTTGCAGTGGTCGGATTTCGATACGAACTGCAAGGTGTAAGGCGAACCGGCTGCCGTCAAGGTGGATACATTCACGCCGAATGTGCCGCTACCTGTCGTTGTGCCATTACCGGTGATAGTCGTACCCTTCACTTGATAGGTGTACGTATTTGCATCTTCGGTCGTGAATGCTGCCGTAGCAGTAGCCGTGCCTTCGCAGACGCTCTGCATCGAAGTCAGCGTAGCCGACGGCTTGACATAAATCTCGAAGGTCGCACTCTTCACATCGCTCGTACAACCCGCTTCAGTGCGAACCGTAGCATCCAGACGATAGTTGCCTGCCGGCAAGGTAACGATGCTTATCTTCATCGTACCGGCAGTTGCAGCATCCAAGTCAGCAGACTGGAACTTCAATTCATTCGCACCGCCTGTGACGTTATATATTTTGTACGCGTATGTGTGCGCGTCAGCGGAAGCGGTGTAATCGACGAACAGGAACGAATCCTTTGCGCACGGGTTAGCCGGTGCGGTCAGGGTAATCTCAGGATGATTGTTAACCACCAGGTCGGTGGATGCCTCTACACCCACGCAACCATGTTCGGATGTCGGGGTGGCGTATATACGGTATGTTCCGTCTGCCCAACCGGTTGTGGTAAGAGTGATGGTGCCTGTAGAACTAATCTCCGTCTCTGCCACGATGTTCGCAACAACCGGCAACGGCAGCACTTTATCAACATGATACTTGAGTTTCTTGATGTTCGTTGTCGAGTGCGCTATATCCACGCTGTTCACCTCTGCCTCGCAAATCGCCGCATGTGCCGTGAACGTCAGTACCGGTGTCGGATTGATGGTGAACGTCGTAGTGTCGTTGCACATTGCGGTAGTTACGGTGTTCTCTGCGGTTACAATCAGGGCGTACGTGCCCGCATCCCAAGTGTTGGTAGCAATGCTGAACTCCTTGTCAACAGGCGTGCCTTCGTTGTTGGTGGTTGTACCTGTTCCAGAAGTAACCGGATCGCCATTGGAGTTCTTCACCACATACGAGTACTTGTTGGCATAGGTGGTTGTAATTTTCACATCGGCAATGTTTTCTCCCTTGCAGACGCTGTCGATATGCGCTATCGTGACTGACGTTGAATTGAAGATGGTAATCTTCGAAACGGCAGTCCTGTCGCATCCGTGCTCTGAGGTAACAGTCAGGCTCAAGTCATACACTCCCGGATTCAGCCCCTCGGTATTGACTGGTATGATGCCACTGTTGCCGCTACTGCCCGAACCGGTGCCTGGGTTCACCGCCGGGATACCCGCGCCGGTGAGCGTGTAGGTGTACGTCGAGCCGGCTGCATCCGTTGCAGCGTAACGCACATCAACGCTTGCTACCGGATGGATAGCCGTCGTGTCAAACGCTGTGAGTGTAGGTCTGGGATAAACGGTAAAGGACTTGTCAACCGGTGTGCTCTTGCAGTTGGTAACGTTATTGTAGGTATAGATACGCAACGTATATGTACCGGCTGTCAATCCGGTTATGCTTACCGGAATCATACGGGACGTTTCCTCAACAGGAGTACCGACCAAGGTCTGCAATCCTGTCTCAACAATCTCAGCCAAAGCGCAATTGCCCAATGCGTCCTTCTTGAACGTAACGTTCATCGTTGCATCCTCTGCACAAGGCTCCTTTGCAATAACAATATCCGTGATTGTTGCAGGTTTCGGATGGATGGTGAAGGTCTTGACCACAGCCGCACTGTCGCAGTCGAGAGCAGAAACAGGCCGTGCACGCAAGGTATAGGTTCCTGCTGCCCAACCGTTCGTATTGATTGTGAACTGGTACGGCGCAGCACCCGGAACAGTATGCGTCTGCTCGCTTGTGATCTTGCCGTCAACCGTCCAGCGTACGTACTTGGCATCGCTGCTTGTATAACCTACCGTGAACGCATCAACAGGATGACACTCGGCTGCTATGTCATTGATCTTCAACCACGGGCGGTTGTTCACATGCAGGGTTGCCGTGGCAGCAACCGATGAACAGCTTTGCGGTGCTGCGGATTTGACGGTTACGGTCAGCGTATAGTTACCATCCTTAAGGTCTGCCTTGGGCAAGGTAATCTTGATCTTCTGGTCAACAACAGCCTGGTCGGTTGCCGTGAGTCCGAGAGCACCGGTCTCATAACTATAGGTAGAGGCATTAGCCGAAGTCGTGAACTCAAATACTGCATCTTCCCTGCCCTCGCAAACTGTAATCTCTTCTGAGCCGGGCTTAACCGCTACGGTCGGCAACGGATAAATGGTGAAGGCCTTGAGCTGCTCAACGCCCACACTCGGACAACCGTTATCGCCTTGCGCTATAAGCTCGACTTCATAATCCGTACCTGCCGCCAATGCTTCCAGTGCCGCGCCACTGATTGTGAACGAGCCGTCACCCGGCGTCAGACCGGTCTTGCTACCGCTAACCGGCGTGTCAACGCCTGCCTTGCGGACAACATAATCCAGATTGGTAGCAGTCAGTCCGGTATAAGCCACCGTGATAGCCGCGCCTGCACCGGCGCAGGTGTTCGTCACACTGCTCAGCGTTACTGCGGGTTTGGCTTTCAGGGTGATAGTTGCCTCCTTGGCGGCAGCGGTTGCACAACTATGCTCCGACACAGCCGTCACACTCAGCGTATAGGCTTTGGTTACCGCACCGCCGGTAGTCAGGCCGTCTATGTCCACTTCAATCTTTCCGTCCGCTACTGTGGCGGGAGATACGGTTTTCACTACTGTCGCGCCATCCTTGACCGTGTAACTGAATGTCTGCACATTCGTTGCTGTGAACGGCACAAGCACCTTGGTCTCGCCCTCGCAAGGCGTGGTGTTGTCCAGTGTATTGACTACCGGCAGAGGCCATATATCAAAGGCTTTCTTTGCCGTGTCACTCGCACAGGTCGCGGACTTCGCAACAAGGCGCAACTCATACGAACCGGCATCCATACCGGAGATATCCAGATTGAACGTCGTGCCAGACACGTCTTGGTTCGTTACTGTCTGAACCAGCACTCCGGCCTTGAACACACGATACTCGTACTTCGTTGCGTTGGAAGAAGTATAAACCACCGCAGCACTCGTCTCGTTATCGCACTTGCTTTCTACAGACGTGATTCCTGCCGACGGCTTTACATGGATGGTCAGTGTAGCCTCTTTCCAGTCACTCAGGCATGTGTATTCCGACACTGCCTGCAGGCGCATCGTGTAAGGACTGAGGGCTGCCGTCATCGTTGCACTCAACGGGATAGTAACCGAACCGGCGGTAATCGTCGGGGTTACGGTTACCGTCAAACCGTTCTTGTCTTTCAACTGGAAGTTGTACGTCGAACCGTTCGTTGCTGTAAATGCAGCAACCGCCTCGGCGTCACCGAAGCAAGCCGCAGCATCAGCAAACGTGTTGACTACCGGCTTCGGATGAACAACGAACGCCAGCGGCGTGAACGGTGTCCCCACACAACTGGGTGTGGTCGTTGACTTCGGTGTCAGCGTTATCGTATAACTTCCTGCGGAGAGCGTATCCGTCAGCAGTGTCAGCTTGCCGCTGGCAGGAGTAGCCACAGGCGTGGCTGCAACCCATGTTGCCGATCCTTTCTTCACTTCGTAAATCAACTGACCGGCATCCGTCGTTACGCTCAACTCCGTCTTATCAACCGTCTCGCACAGACTGGCATCCGACAGACTGGCAGCACTGATGCTCGGTATCTTGTGCACATAGAACGTTGACGAGGTCACCGAGTTGCCGCCGCAGTTCTTGCTGTTGTCTGCCGTGATGGTGACGGTATAGCCTGTTGCGCTGCACGGGACTTTACCTGCGCCGGTCGGGATGGACAGAACGGACGTCCTCTCTGTTCCACTGCCGCCTTTTATGCCCTTGCCGCCTTTCAGTATCAGCGTTCCGCCTTGCTTCACCTCATACATCAGCGTATCGGCATAGGTGTCTTTTACGGTCACCTCTATCGCATCGCCCTCACACTGGTCGGCAATCGTACCGCTCAGTTCAATGTGCGCCTGGTCGTATAGCGTGAACTGGATTTCACCGCCTGTCGGATTCAACACTTCGCAATCATGTGTGGTCTTGATGGCGGTCACAGTGAATGTATAAAGTCCAGCAGCACCAAGGTCAGACGCTTTGGTCAGGGTGACGGAAGCACGCTTCACATACTTGTCCATCTGCTGGCGTACTATGGTCGAACCGCGCTTGAGCACCCATTTGATGGAGTCTGCTGTGGTCGAACCGCCGAACGTCACCACCTTGTCTGCCGCTGCAGGATAGCACTCGCTCTCCAACGCAGTAACCGATACAATCGGCATCGGATAGATGGTCAAAGCCACATCCGTTGTATCGCTCGGGCAACCTGCCGGAGCTGCGGAGTTGGCAACCAACTTCAACGTATATGTATCGGCAGTCAGCATACTGATATCTACATTGATGGTCTTTGCGCCATCCGTAGTAGCTACAGGTGTAGCCGGCAGCGAGGTCTTGCCAACGATATAATAGTTGTAGTTCGCAGCGTCCGCTGTGGTGAAGGTCAACGTTGTGGTTGTCTCTTCATCACACTGATTGACAATTGACACAGCACTGATTGTCGGCTGCTTGCTAATCACAAAATCTATCGTCGAATGCGTACTCTCACAGCCCTTGTCCGACTCGGCATATGCCTCTACTGTATATGTGCCGTACTCCCAATCACTCGGGGTGTTCGTGGCAATAGTGAACTTCTTCTCGGCTGTCACATCCGTCGGTGTCCAGTCCTTTATCAGCGAACCGCCTTTGGTCACCTTGTAGTGTACGTACTTGGCGTTCGTATGGTTGTACGAGATTGTAAACGACTCAGCCGGATAGCACTTTGATGCCGCATCCAGCGTCAGCGACGTCAGCGTAGGCGTCGGGTTGACGATAAAGGCCGCTTGCACTGTGTCACTCACGCAGGTAGCGGTATTAGCCACCATCTTCAGGGTGAACACTTGAGCCGTGTTGCCAACCTCTATCGTGCTGATTGGAATGTCAATAGTATGGCTGCCGTCGGTCACTGCCACAGGTGTAGCCAGCAGCGATGTCTTGCCTACGATGTAGTAGTTATACGACGTCGCATCGGCCGTGGTGAAGCGCACCTTCGTATTGCTCTCTTCGTCGCAAGTGTCGCGCACGGCGTTGATGGTTATGGTCGGCTTGACATTGATTGTCAGGTTCATCACGTGGATAGAGTCCGGGAATGGGAAGACCTTCGATACCAATGTATCGCGAATCTCAAATGTGCCGTACTCGTCGGTCTTGAACATATCCCAACCCGTACCGTTCGCGTTGAAGATCATCTTGTTGGTGGTGAGGTTCTTACGGCTCATCCGGTGTCCTGCATCGGCAGCGTGCCCTGCCCAGGCCAATACATCCTCCTGGCAAACAGTTCTGTCCTCTGCAGGCATCAGTATATCCGGCACAACTTGCAACTGCAAGTAGAACATCGAGTCGCAATCATGCCGCGTCGCATATTTCAAGGAGTCGAAGATTGTCTTGGAAACATTAGCGTTCGCCCAGTTGAACGACAAGTGCGGCTGACGGTTCAGGCTATCCTTGCCCGCGCCTAACTTGAAGCGCGCATACTTCGGATTGCCCACGCCATCAAACAAACCGAACGGCACATACGACGTACTGTCCCACGTATAGGCCAGGTGCTTCGCTGCCACCTTAGTCTTCAATGTATCGTAGTAAACGGGGTGTACATTCAGCGTCACGCGGACAGAGTCCGTGTCCTTCACATGCGTGATAGGTGACTCATGATAGACGTAGAAACGGATGTTGTGTGTCGCATCCGACTCACCAACCGTCGCACCGTACATGTGCGAAGCATTGTAACTGGTGCTCACTGCCCCTTCACCCAGATCCCACTTCACACTTGTGTGCGGATAATCCACCACCGCGCTGAAATTGATACCCGGGTGACGGTTGCAATAATCCAGCGTCATATTGTGCGTCACCTCATTCCCGTCAATCTTGACGATTGGTGCAGAAGGAACGAGGTTGATTGCCATTACTCCGGCTTCCGACATGGCTTTCAGCGGCAGTACACTATATGCAATGGCGACAAAAGGCACATCACCTACGTTCGACAACTTATTCAGCGCATTGTTCGTCAACGACACACGTGCATAAGCGTACTGCACATCCGAACCGCTGAAGGTCTGGGTCAACAAAGTGAACTGAGCGCTAATGTCATCGTCATTCAGACGCATTCCGGCCACTCCCTCCTTGCGGACAATAATATTTGCGTAATGGGTATTCAGAGGAATAACTGCGTTGTCCTTGCAATAGTAGTACACTTCCTTCACACCCTTCGAAACATCAGGGATGGCAGCCATAGACGGCTCGCCTACATACTTGTTGGCACCTCCTCCAAGACGATACGGGTTATGTTGGGAGTTAACCATGAAGCCCACGAGCGATACCGGCTGCGAGGTCTCGATTACCTTAGGCGTCTCTTCCCATGCTACAGTCAAGTCCGGATCTCCTGTTTCGTCATCCGACAGGTAGTTGGACTCACCCGCATTCAAGGTCTTGAACAGTGTGCCGTTCACGTAAATCTTGGTATCGGGATAAACAGCCGTTATCAAGTATTCCGTCGGCTTGGAGCCTCTGTCGATTGACCCGTCGGGGAAAGCACTCATGTTCATCGCGACGAAACGCTTGCCCCAAGTATATATCGGCAGCGACTGCTCAAATATATGGTCACCGCTCAAACCGGAACCTTCAGGAATGAACGCCAACATACCACCTTGGAAGACTGCCACAGGCTTGCTTGCACCAATCGTTGTACCGGATAAGTTCCAGAACGGCGCGTCATCGTCAGCCGAAGGGCCCTTGAGCAGATATACGTCGCCTTTCTTGGCCAAGGTCTTCGTGATAGTTGTGCCGGCAGCATACCAGTTGACCTCATCACTCTTGAGAGTCTGACAACGAGGTGTAATGTTGATGGTCGTGTTATCCTCCGTTGCTATTACTGCAAACTCGGTGTATGACTGATCAAGCCAATAGGTTTGCACCACATAATCCGTCCCCAAAGTCTGCGTCGGGAACACCGCCGACATATCGTAGGAGTTAGCCTGCTCACTCAGATACGTACGGTTACGCATATAGAGCGCAAAATCCGTGTCTTCAGACGTGATATGCAAACCCGAATGCGAGATAACATCCGAGGCGGTGGTATAAACCGTGTTACGCCAAGCTGCCGGGATGGAATAATAGAACGGCACATTAGCCGATACAGCCTGCGTGAGGCGCACGGTCTCCGTACCTGTGCCATCCACCGTCTTCAGTTTGACAGAACCATCAGACTTCGGGATTACCATAATCTGCAGGTCCAATGTACCGCTACCGTCACTGCTCATGTACGTCAGCCAGAAGTCCCGGCCTGTGGAGGGGATATACTCCGGAACGGAGGACGACGCGGCATATGCACGCTCAGGAACAAGCGTCGCCACGACGCCAAACCCTATCAGCAATGCTACAGGAATAACGGTTAACACTTTTTTTAATCTCAATCCGAATGTCTTCAAACGATTCATATCTCGTTGGCTTTAATATATTCACACTAATCCGCACACCTATCAGCACAACCCTTCCGGCACGTGCACACATACACATACGGGAACATACGCACTGATTATGCGCATGTTACGCGCACACATGCGCACCCTTCGGGCGCATAGGCACACAATAACGCTACAAAGTTACAAAAAAAAATGACATCTGCAAATATTCCTGACATTTTTTCATCAGAAATAGTGCAAATGTCACACGTATTGAGCAGTCGCGCCTTACGGCTCGTCGATGCCGCCGATCCAGCGGTGGAGCCAGTGGAAGAAGGTGCGCTGCCAGAGGATGCCGTTCTGGGGCTTGAGCACCCAGTGGTTCTCGTCGGAGAAGATGAGGAGCTCGGCCGGTATGCCCTGCATCTTGGCGGCGTCAAAGGCTGCCATCGCCTGATTCGCCAATATACGATAGTCCTTCTCGCCGTGGATGCAGAGGATTGGTGTATCCCACTTGTCCACGAACTTGTGAGGACTGTTGGCAAACGTGCGCTGCGCTACTGCATTGCTCTTGTCCCAGTACGCGCCGCCCAGATCCCAGTTGGTGAACCACTTCTCCTCGGTCTCGAGGTACTGCATCTCCAGATTAAAGATGCCGTCATGGGCGATGAACGCCTTGAAGCGTTTGTCGTGGTGACCGGCAATCCAATACACGCTGTAGCCGCCGAACGATGCGCCGACACAGCCCAGCCGGTCCTTGTCAATATACGGCAGGTTGGCGCACGCCTCGTCGATAGCGGTGAAGTAGTCACGCATGCACTGTCCGCCGTAGTCACCGCTGATCTGCTCGTTCCACTTCATACCGAAGCCCGGCAGGCCGCGACGGTTAGGCGCAACAATCACATAATCATGCGCTGCCATGATGCTGAAATTCCACCGGAACGACCAGAACTGACTGACGGGCGATTGTGGACCACCCTCGCAGTACAGCAGCGCCGGATACTTCTTGTTCGGGTCAAAGTGCGGCGGCAGGATGATCCACGTCAGCATATCCTTGCCGTCAGTCGTTTTCTGCCAGCGCGGCTCGACCGTAGCAGGCGTTATCTGCTTGTAGATGTTATCGTTCTCATGCGTCAGTTGCTGCAATGCCAGAAAACCGTTCACGTCATGCGACTCCTCGTTCAGGTCCAGCCGGTAAATCTCGTTCGCCTGCACCATCGAGTGCCCCAACACATACACATCATGGTCGCATACATCACCTATCCCCAAGTCATGCACTCCGTCCGTCAGACGCGTCACATAGCCGTGCAGATTGACGCTGTAGATGTCCGTCGTTCCGTGCCATATGGCATTGAACAGAAGGGTCGAGTCATCTTTCCATATATACTCATCCACATTGCTGTCCAGCGTCCTGGTCAGGAATCGCTTCTCGCCTGTACGCGTATTCATCACATACAGTCTGTTCTCGTCACTCTCATAGCCGTCACGCGCCATCGACTGCCAGACTATCCACTGTCCGTCAGGCGAATAACTCGGGTTCGTGTCATAGCCCTTGTTATCCTCCGTAATGTTCCGATGCTCGCCGGTCTCAATGTCATACAGGTAGATATCACTGTTCGTCGATACCGCATACTCAAGCCCCGTCTTTTTCCTGCACGTATAGGCAATCGTCTTGTTGTCAGGCGCCCAGGCGAGCTGCTCTATGCCGCCGAAGGGCATCATCGGGCACTCGAACGCCGTTCCCTCCAATATGTTCCGGCATCCGCCAAGTTTGGCGGATTTAATCCGTTCGCCCTCGCCGTAGTATGCGATATCCAGGTCGCACACGAACGGCTGCGGAGCGGTCTCCACCCACTGGTCCCAATGCTTGTACATCAGGTCGTCCACCACACGACCGCTCGCTTTCGGCAGGTCGGGGTACTTGTCCGCCGTGCTCTGCACGGTCTTCACCTCCGCAATCAGGATAACCTTGTCACGCATCGGTGAGAGCAGGAAACCTTCTATTTCCGTCAATTCCGTGGGTTCCGTACTCGAAATCTGCACTTCCACATCTTCACCGTCGCGCCTCAGATGCAGTTTGCCGCCTTTCAGGTACACCAGACAGCCGCTGTTACCGAACCATGCAGGCTCGGCACCCACAAACTCATCCACTATTTCAAGACCGCTATCGCTCAAAGAAGAAAGCGGCTTGTCGGAACCCGCGGAAAACGGGTTACAGATGCGGATCCAGGTGGTGGAGCGGTTCTCTTCGACGCTGTAGTAGCTTACGGTATAGGCAATGAGGCCTGTCTCGATGTCCGCCTTCACACTGCCTATACGCCCCATCGCCCAGAGGGCTTCAGGGGTCAGCCGGTCGCCCTGCAGGGTGATCTGCGGCTTGGTGATGGGTTGTTTCTCGTCGGTCTGTTCCTTCTGAGCGCATCCGCCCAGCAGCATAGCAATCCCTGCCATAATCAATAAATGGGAATATTTCATTGTTATAGTTGTTTATTCGGTTAAACCAGTTGTCTAGATGACTAGACGTCTAGACGACTAGTAACTTATGATATCTCTCTGTACTCGACCGCGGCGGACTTGAACTTCGCCAGCCCGTCGCGATAGACCTGCGTATAGGCTGTGGATAGCGTCGGGTCGTCGTCCAGCACGCTGTTTGCCGCCTCGCGCGCCAGCTGCAGCACCTGTCCGTCGGTGGCAAGGTTGGCAATCTTGAAGTCCAGCGCCATGCCGGACTGCATCGTGCCGTCCAGGTCACCCGGACCGCGCAGTTCGAGGTCAGCCTCAGCAATCCTGAACCCGTCGTTCGTAGCCACCATTATATCCATCCTTTTCCTCGTATCCGCACTCATCTGCGGCGGCGTAAGCAGGATACAGTAACTCTGCTCGGCGCCGCGCCCTACCCTGCCGCGCAACTGGTGCAGCTGGCTCAATCCGAACCGCTGGGCGTCCTCAATGATCATCACCGAGGCGTTCGGCACGTTCACCCCGACCTCAATGACCGTTGTGGCAACGAGTATCTGCGTCTCGCCGCTGACGAAACGCAGCATCTGCAGGTCTTTGTCGGCAGACTTCATCTTGCCGTGCACCATCGATATACGGAACTGCGGGAAGGTCTGCACCAGCGTGTTGTAGCCGTTCTCCAGGTCGGCGAGGTCAAGCTCCTCGTTCTCCTGTATGAGCGGATAGACGACGTATATCTGCCTGCCCATCCCTACCTGCTTCACAATGAACTCGTTGATGGACTTGCGCCGCATGTTGGAGTAGTGGTAGGTCTGTATAGGCTTTCTCCCGGGCGGCAGTTCGTCAATCACCGACACCTGCAGGTCGCCATACACGGTCATCGCCAGTGTCCTGGGGATAGGTGTCGCAGTCATCACGAGCACATGCGGCGGACGGATATTCTTCGCCCAGAGCTTGGCACGCTGCGCCACACCGAAGCGGTGCTGCTCGTCCACGATCACCAGTCCGACGTTCGCGAACTGCACCGTGTCCTCTATTAACGCGTGCGTACCTATAATAAGATTCACCTCGCCACGCTCGAGTGCCGGCAGCAGTTCGGCGCGCTGCTTCCTGGTGGTGGAGCCTGTCAGTAGCTCCACGCGCACGCCCGAACCTTGTAAGAGGTGCTGCAGCGTCTGCAGGTGCTGGTTCGCCAGGATCTCCGTCGGCGCCATGATACATGCCTGATAGCCGTTGTCAATCACCAATAGGGCGCACAGCAGCGCTACCAGCGTCTTGCCCGACCCCACATCACCCTGCAGCAGACGGTTCATCTGCTTGCCGGACTTCATGTCCGCATGTATCTCCTTGATCACGCGCTTCTGTGCGTTCGTCAGAGGGAAAGGCAGCAGGTTCTTGTAGAAATAGTTGAAGTGCCTGCCCACCACGGGAATCTTGAATCCGTCGTTCTTCTGCCGCCGCGCCGACACACGGCTGAGGATCGACAGCTGGTTGTAGAACAGCTCCTCGAACTTCAGGCGCTCGCGGGCTTTCTGCATCGAACGTGTGTCACGAGGAAAGTGTATCTGATGCATCGCCTCCGTCCGGTTCATCAGGTGGTAACGCCGGATGATGTCCGCCTGCAGGGTCTCCGGCAGACCTTTGTCCACCTCCGGCACCAGTCCGGCGATGATCGTCCGCATCGCCTTGCTGTTCAACCCGCTGTTCTTCATCCGCTCGGTGGTGTTGTAGTGCGGCTCCAGACCGCTCACCATCTGCGGGGTGACCTTCGACATAGGCGTCAGTTCGGGGTGAACGAAGTTGTACGTACGATTGAACCGTGTGGGCTTGCCGAACAGCAGGTACGGCACGCCGGTCTGCAACTTCAGGTACTGTATGCCCTTGAACCACACGAGCTCTATCTGGCTCTGCCCGTCGCTGAACATCGCGGACATCCGCTGTGCACGGCCGATACCCATGGTGTGGTACTCCAGTATCTCGCCCTTGATCTGCACAAAGGTGTCTTCGTCCTCTATCTCATGGATATAGTAGAACCGCGAGCGGTCGATGTACTTGTAGGGATACTGCTCCAGGAGCTCGGCGGCAGTCTCTACGCCCAGCTCCTTACGCAGAATGTCAGCCCTTCGCGAGCCGACATTCTTGCAATATGTGATATCTTTGTCTAACAAACCTTAGGTTTGAGGCCGTTGGCTTTTGGCTTTTTGCCATTGGCGACCAACGGCTAACGGCTAATGGCCTATTGCAGACGGAAACTTACCGGCACGGTGTACTTCACGCGCACGGCTTTGCCACGCTGCTTGCCGGGTTTCCACTTAGGCATGGACTTGATGACGCGCACGGCCTCCTTGTCCAGCGATGCGTCACCGCCCGAACGAACGACCTCGACGTCAACAATCGAACCGTCCTTGTTCACCACAAACTGGCAGATGACACGGCCCTGGATACCGTTCTCCTGCGCGATGACCGGATACTTCACGTTCTCGCTCAGGTACTTGAACAGCGCCTGCTGGCCGCCGGGGAACTCAGGCATCGTCTCCACAACCATGAAGATGACCTCTTCTTCCTCCTCCTCTACGGGAGTCTCGACAGGTGCGGCGATAACCACCTCCACCTCTTTGTCATCTTCCGACTGGATGTTCACGTCCTCAACCTCCTTGTTATCCTCAACGACGTTGAGCACTTCCACCTCTTGTACTTGGGGAGGTGGAGGCGGAGGAGTGACGTCCTGTTGCGTTTGTTGAATCTCGACTTCTTCCTCGAAGCTCATGTCCAAATCTGCCACTTCATACTTGGTGACCTCTTTCTCGGTCCACTCAAGAGCGACATAACAGATACTCAGCACGAAAGCCAGACCTATGAGAACATAGGTTAACTTCTTGTCTTCCAAGCTGACCTTTGGTGATTTTTTCAGTTGCATATAGATTTAATTTAATAATGTATCACACATCATATTGTGCCATGTATCACACTCTCATCTTCACTCTTCCATTATGCCCGAAGTACGCACATGCACAAAATCCGTTGCAAATATACGAAAAATATCTGAAATATGCAAATAATTCTACAACTTTTTCGCATTTTTTCTGATAATTCTTCATTTTTTGTCCGAAATGTCCAAAAAACAGCCTCGCTGTGTGCGGGGCTGTTGGTTGATTAGAGGCGCTTGCTTGCCTATGTAAGCACGCTTACCTATTCAATCAACCGCCACATCACACCTCTTACGAGGAACAACCGACAGAAGCCATAAACATAGATAAACCGCAGGTCAACTCGCGTCCGACAAACGCAGGCAAGCATGCCTGCGAAAGGGAAAACGACATGACTGAATCGGCATCAAATGCCGATCTAACCGACGAAGAACAGCCGCACATGAATATGCGACGCAGGGGCGCTACTTGAAACAGGGCACAAAAACTCGCGGGAATAGCCGCGAGGAGTGAACAGCGGCGGTCAAGGCTACTGCTTGAGCCCGTGAACGGGGTCGAAGGGGCATCAGGAGCGGTGATGATGCCATTGTGGTTACAGTGTGGTTAATGGAATAACATATGTATCTCATAAGATTTACCACTGCAAAGAAGGCACAAAAAAAGTCAGAATTACACACTGAAATATACAAGTATAAAAGGATATAAATCATACAAAATGCAAAAAAAGTCCCGAAAATTTGCAAATGTCAAAATATTTTCGTATATTTGCAGCGACTTTTTGTGTGCACGTGGAAACGTGCGCATATATAACGTACGGATATAAGTACGGATATAAGCGTAATATCGCTCGGATATATGTACAATTTTGCCCTTATTGGTGCCGCCGGCTACATCGCTCCGCGGCACATCAAAGCCATCGCTGACACAGGCAACAACCTGATGGTTGCCTACGACAAGTTCGACTCGGTCGGACGGCTGGACTCGTCGTTCCCGGATTGTTCGTTCTTCACGGAGAACGAGCAGTTCGACCGGTTCTGCTCCAAACAGATGCGCACACCTGACCCGCTGCACTGGGTATCGATATGCACGCCGAACTACACGCACGACGCGTTCATCCGTTACGGTCTGCGTCTGGGCTGCGATGTGATTTGCGAGAAGCCGCTCGTGCTCAACCCCTACAACATCGACAACCTCATGCAGCTGGAGGATGAGACCGGCCACAACGCCTACACCATCCTGCAACTGCGTCTGCACGAGAAGATTCAGGCGCTGAAGCAGAAGGTGGACAACGGTCCGAAAGACAAGGTCTATGACGTGGACCTGACGTACATCACCAGCCGCGGCAAGTGGTACTACTCGTCGTGGAAAGGCGATGTGCACAAGTCCGGCGGCATAGCCACGAACATCGGCGTGCACTTTTACGACATGCTGCAATGGGTGTTCGGTCCGGTAAAGCGGAACATCGTACACGTCATGTCGTTCGACCGCGTGGCAGGTTACCTGGAACTGGAGAAAGCACGCGTGCGTTACTTCCTGAGTATCAACGCCGCCTGTCTGCCTGTCAACGCCGTGCAAGGCGAGAAACGCACCTACCGCACGCTGAAGATTGACGGCGAGGAGTTTGAGTTCTCGCAAGGCTTCACGGAGTTGCACACGGAGAGTTACAAGCAGATACTTGCCGGCAAGGGCTTCCGCATCAGCGAGGCACGCAACTGCATCGAGACCGTGGCGCAGATACGCAAGTCGGAGCCTGTCGGACTGGTGGGCGACTACCATCCGCTCGCCAAGCTGCCGCTGGCGCCGCACCCGTTCGGCTGGGACGAACGCCGATAACAATACAGCAGCCAAACTTGGCTGCTATAAAAAAAACAGATAAGGTGAAACGATTCAAACACATAGTATTCCTCTGCCTGGCGGCTTTGGCGTTGAGCTCGTGCCTGACGTCGAAGAAGGTCAACCTGCTGCAGGAACCCGACGGGAAAAACATACCCTCGTATGTGGATACGCTCTCTTTCGAGGACTACCGCATCCGCACGGACGACCGGCTGTACATCCAGGTCTATTCGGTTGACGAGAACCTGACCAAGCTGTTCAACCATGGCGGCAACAGCCAGTACCTGCGTCAGCAGATGCGCACCGGCTCCGGCGACATGTACGGCACGAACGAGCTGTACTCGTACCTGGTGGACGACAACGGCAACATCCAGTACCCGATGGTGGGCGATGTGCCTGTCCGCGGCAAGACAACCCGCGAGGTGAAAGCCCTGCTGGAGCAGGAGCTTGCCGGACTGGTGAAAGGCGTGGGCAACTACTCGCTGATGTCCGTCGATGTGCAGGTGATCAACCGGTTCTTCTCGGTCATCGGTGCCGTGCAGAGCGCACGCGTGCCGCTGATAAAGGAGAAAGTGAACATCTTCGAGGCACTGGCTATGGCGGGCGACATTGCGGACTACGGCGACCACTCGAAGATCCGCATCGTACGCGAGATAGAGGGCGAGACCACCATCCGCACCTTCGACGTACGCAGCAAGGACATCATCAACTCGGAGTTCTACTACATCGAGCCGAACGATGTCATCTACATTCAGTACATGCCCGGACACACGTTCGGCATCGACCATGTGACGACCACTATCTCGGTGGTGGCAACAACCATCTCGTTCGGCGGATTCATCTACGCCATCGTGCAACGCTCAATTAACGCCGCCAAGGCAGCAAAGGAAGGAGGGAAATAGCCATGAGAAAGAACATCAGCATATTCTACCTCCTGCTCGTTGCAGCCGTCTGTCTGACAGGCTGTTACTCCAACCGCCAGATCGGTCTGCTGCAGGAGCGCGACGGCATACCGACCTACGACAGCGTGCCCTACGAGCCCTACCGCCTGCATGTGAACGACGAGATCGTTTACCGCCTCATCACCATGGACGAGACCATCTCCAAAGCGATAGCCGCCGACCAGCAGATCAGTTCGACGTACGCAATATCCTACCGCATCTACTCCGACGGCACGGTGGACATACCGTTCCTGCCGCCCGTTCATCTGGAAGGCTTGACCGAGAAAGAGGCGCAGGACACCCTGCAGGCAGCGTTCCGGCAGATTATCCCCGATGCGGATGTCAAACTCTCGCTCTACAACAAGTATTTCACCGTGCTGGGTGACCTCGGTTCGGGGCAATACAAGATTTACAAGGAGCGGATGACCATCTTCCAGGCGCTGGCTATGACCGGCGACGTGGCGAACAAAGGCGACCGCAAGCATGTGCGCATCGTCCGCCCGAACGGCAACGAGCCGCCCGAGGTGCTGGAGTTTGACATACGCTCGAAGTCCATCATCGACTCGAAGTACTACTACATCTACCCGAACGACCTGATTTACGTCAGCCGCGAACCGGGCGCGTTCTACAAGGTGCCCTCGTACAGCGGATTCATCGGACTGGTGACATCCTCGCTGGCGCTGTTGGTATCCGTGCTGAACTACATACCGAATGTGAATTTTTAGTTAAGAATATGGCAGACAACAATCCTTATAGCAATCCGCACGCCAATCCTTACGGCAACCCGTATGCCAATCCGTACGGTAATCCTTACGGCAATCCTTATGGCAGTCCTTACGGTAGCCCCTACGGCGCGACCATGGACCAGCAGGACTCCGGCGACGGCGACGGCGGCTCGAACATCAACGTCATGGAATGGGCGGTGCGTTTCCTGCACTACTGGTACCTGTTCGCTATCGGACTGGCGATAGCGTTCAGTCTGGCGATGCTCAAGAACCGCAAGTGGATACCCGCGTACTACAGTTACGGCACGATCATCATCAAGCAGTCAGGCGGTTACGGCGCGAACCTCATGCAGGGCTTCCGCATCGACGAGGGCATGAACGACATCAACAACCAGGTGCTGCGTCTGCGCTCGTACGACCTCATCGGCCGTACGGTGGACAGCCTGCCGTTCCTGAACGTGGAGTATATCACCATGGGACGCTTCAAGACGCGTAACCTGTACAACACCACCCCGTTCACCGTGGAAACGACACAAATCAACGAACGGGCATACAACTCCATCCTCTTCCGGCTGGATGTACAGGACGACGGCACGCTGTACATCTCCCTCGCGGACGATGACGACGACCAACTGCAACAGTTCAAGGTGCAGACGCGCTACGGCGAACTGGTGGAGACACCCTACTTCACCGGACGAATCATGCCCACCACGTTCATGGCAAGCAAGGGAAGGATGTTCTTCCGCTTCCGTTCGCGTGAATCGCTGGTGTCGGAGTTCCAGAGCCGCCTGCAACTGAACTTCCTGCAGCAGAGCTCAACCGTGCTTTGCATTGGTCTGACCAGCGAGACTTACGAGCGTGACTGCGACTTCATTGACAAGCTCTCGGACATCTTCCTCATCCAGAACCTCGAGCGCAAGAACGAGCAGGCGGAGAAGTCCATCCGCTTCATCAACGAGCAGCTGCAAGTGCTGCAATCGTCACTCGAGCAATCCGAAGGCGAGATGACCGCCTTCCGCCAGCAGAACAAGTTTGTCGATGTCAGTTCGTATGCTTCACAATTGATGTCAATGATCTCCGCCTACAAGCAGCAGGAGCTGCAACTGCGCCTGAAAGAGACCTACCTCGACTACCTCGACAACTATCTGCACGAGTCCATCGAAGAGGGCACCGTCATCGCTCCCGCCTCGCTCGGACTGAACGAGCAGACGCTCATGACATTGGTAGGGCAACTGAACGAACTGCAAATCCAGCGCGGCGAACTGACGGAAAAGAACGTATATTATGCCAAGTACACCAAGGATATCGAGAACATCAAACTCACCATTGCCGAGGTAATCAAATCCATGCGCAAGTCGCTTGAGATAGAGAAGCAGGACCTTCGCGCACGTTACGCCGAGGTGGACGAGGATATCAAGCACCTGCCGGAGAAAGAACTGCAGATGGTAGCCATCGAGCGCAACTACCGCATTGATGACAACTACTACACGTTCTTCCTGCAGAAGCGCGCCGAATCGGAGATTCAAAAGGCATCGAACACGCCGGACAACGAGATTCTTGACCGCGCACGCACCACTACCAAGCTTGTGAACGACAAGGTCAAGAAGAAGACGATGACCACGTTCCTCGCCATCGGATTTGTGCTACCACTGTTGCTGATCATCCTCTCCGAACTGCTGAACGACAAGGTGCGTACGCCGAAAGAGGTGGAAAGACTCTCGAAGTTCCGCCTCATCGGCACACTACGTCACGCCCGCTCGCAGAACCCGACGCTGGTCAAGACATCGCCGCGCTCCGGTTATGCCGAAATGCTGCGTGCCATTAGAACACGTATCGAGTTCATTGTCGGGCGTAAGGAGAAACTGCTGTTATGCGTCACCTCTGCCGAGTCCGGCGACGGTAAGACATTCATGTCAACCAACCTCGCGGCACTCTATGGCATGACCGGCAAGAAGACACTGCTCATCGACCTGGATATACGCAAGCCGAACGTGCACACCAAACTGGCTATCGAGAACGGCGTTGGTATAACCAACTACCTGATTGACGAGTGCGAAGAAGACGAACTGATCATCCACGACGAGAATTTCAACTTCGACTTTGTACGTGCCGGTAACGTACCGCCTAACCCGGGCGAACTGATCCATAGCGACAAGCTCCACCAGTTCATCGAAAAGATGCGCGAGCAGTACGACTACATCGTCATGGATACCTCGCCTATCGGACAGGTGCCGGACGCACTGTCACTCGTTGCGGATACCGACATAACCATCTTCGTTATCCGTTGTCTGCAGACCTCCAAGTCGTTCTGCTCGCAGACACTTGAAGCACTTGAGGAGGATTATGCCGGCAAGATTCACATCGTGCTGTCCGACATTCCGACCGAAGGTTTCCACTCGGGTTACGGCTACGGATATGGCTATGGTTACGGCAAACGCAGTTATGGCTACGGCTCGTACGGATACGGATACGGATATGGATACGGCAAGCAAAAGTCGTCCAAGAGCAAATCGAAGAACCGCATGTCTGTCAAGCAACAGATATGGCTGTACCTCGACGACCTCATTCATCGCCGCCGTCGCAATCCGTATAACTACTACACCGACGACGAGGAATAATGGATATACTTGAGAAGATAGAAGGTCTGGAGGGCAAGTTCCACGAGATCAACCTCCTGCTCACTGACCCTGCGGTGATTGCCGACCAGGCGCGCTACGTACGTCTGAACCGCGAGTACCACGACCTGGAACGCGTACTGTCGTCTGCTGAAAAGTACAAACAGGCTGTGCTGAACCTCGTCTCCGCCAAAGAGGTGTTCTACCACGAGTCAGACCCTGAGATGAAGGAACTGGCACGTGAGGAGATTGACAGTCTCGAATCCGAGATTCCGGCACTGGAAGAGGACGTGAAGCTCCAGCTCCTGCCGCAAGATCCCGAGGACGGCAAGAACGTTGTCATGGAGATTCGCAGCGGTACAGGCGGCGACGAGGCTGCTCTGTTCGCAGGCGACCTGTTCCGTATGTACACGAAGTACTTCGAGGTCAAAGGCTTCAAGTACAGCGTGTCGTCGTTCAGCGAAGGTGCAGTAGGCGGATACAAGGAGATCATCTTTAACGTGACCGGACAGAACGTGTATGGCACGCTCAAGTATGAGTCCGGCGTGCACCGCGTGCAGCGTGTACCCGCCACCGAGACGCAGGGACGACTGCACACCTCTGCCGCCACGGTAGCCGTGCTGCCCGAAGCTGACGAGTTTGAGGTGCATATCAACGAAGGGGAAATCAAGTGGGAGACCTTCCGCTCGGGCGGAGCAGGCGGACAGAACGTCAACAAGGTCGAGTCCGGCGTGCGCCTGCGATACATGTGGAAGAACCCGAACACCGGCGAGGTGCAGGAGATACTGATTGAGTGTACCGAGACGCGCGACCAGCCCAAGAACAAGGAACGCGCACTCTCGCGCCTGCGCACACAGATATACGACAAAGAGCATCAGAAGTACATCGACGATATCGCTTCGCGACGCAAGACGATGGTGTCCACGGGTGACCGCAGCGCGAAGATACGCACCTACAACTATCCGCAGGGACGAATCACCGACCACCGTATAGGCTACACCGTTTATAACCTCGCAGCGTTCATGGACGGTGACATACAAGGCGTGATTGATGCACTGACCGTTGCCGAGAATGCAGAGCGGCTGAAGGAAGCGAACTTATAGACAAAAGACCGCGGCGCTAAAAGAGCAAAGACCGCTGCGCTGAAAGATGTATTTGTTTTACGCTATAGATATTCCTGAGAACATTGCTGTCGGGCAGTCGTTTGTGCTTGACGAGGAAGAAAGCGCGCACGCTGTGCGCGTGTTGCGTTATACGGCAGGCAAAACGATTCATATAGCCGACGGCCGCGGAACGATATACGAGGCGTGCATCACCAATCCGCATCCCAAGCATTGCGAAGTGGAGATCCTTGGTATGGAGCCGCAGGCCAAACACCACCCGGGCAATGTACATATTGCCGTGGCACCGACAAAGAACATCGAACGGATGGAATGGCTGGCAGAGAAATGTACGGAGATAGGCGTGGATACCTTGACTCCCCTGCTCTGCCACTACTCCGAACGAAAGGTCATCCGAACCGACCGGCTGCAGAAGATTGTCCTCTCCGCAGCCAAACAAAGCCTGTCGGCATACCTGCCGCGGCTGAATGAGTTAACGGCTGTCAAGGACTGCATACTTGGCTCAGACGAGCAGCGGCGGTACATTGCACACTCGTCGCCCTGGACGAACAAACGCGACCTGCGCGACGAACTCAGGAGCGCGCCGGCGGGCATCCCAACCATCGTTCTGATTGGTCCGGAAGGCGGCTTCAGCGACGATGAGGTACGTCTGGCGATGGAGCATGGGTTCATTCCCGTCAGTCTGGGTGAGGCGCGTCTGCGTACAGAGACAGCCGCTATCGTCGCCTGCACGATGATTAACGTACTAACGGATTGTTCGAGCAACTGATACATATTGACCGGCAGTGGCTTCTCGCCATCAACGGCGCACACTCGCCCCTGGCAGACGCGCTGTTCTGGACCGTCAGCCAGACGACCACCTGGGTGCCGCTGTACGCACTGCTGGTGGCGCTACTAATCATGCTATTCCGTCGTCAACGGACGAAGATTGGTTCGTGGCATGTGCCTACCGTTATGGTAGCGTTACTGCTGTTCGCCTTAGCAGTAGGCGGTGCTGACCTTATCTGCGCACAGCTGATCAAGCCGCTCGTGGCTCGCCCGCGCCCGACACACGATGCCGAACTGTCGGCACTGGTACATATAGTGAACGGCTACCGCGGCGGTGCATACGGGTTCTGCAGCAATCATGCAGCCAACACCTTGGCTTGCGTGATATTGTTCGCGGCAATCTACACGCACAACAAGCCGTGGCAGGCACACTTGTACATCACCCTGCCGCTTATGCTGTGGGTACTGCTGAACTGCTATAGCAGGATGTATCTGGGAGTACACTATCCGCTGGACATATTGGCGGGATTAGTGGTTGGAACAGTTATGGCGTGGGTTGCGTGGCGTCTTGGGCGAGGCTGTCTGTTTCCAAACGATGCCCACGCGCGCCGTTGCGACGAGGGATAGACTGCAGGCGTTCGTACTGCGAGGGAGAGAGGATGCCCTTGAGTTCAAGCAACAGACGATTGATGCACTCGACAGCCTCCATGCGGGTAGTAGCCTGATCACGGCGGCGCGCGTAACGCAGATGCACACGGTAGATTGTGTCGCGCAACAGCGAATCGTGGATATCCAAGTCGCGCACAAGCATCTCAGTCTGCTTCATCGCCCGCTCTTCAGCCGTACGCCGAAGGACAACGGGTGACTCCTGCGCGAACAGAGTTGACGCAACAAGCGCCAACAACAAAAAAATATGAACACGCAGATAGTGAAACATAATATTCTTACGACAAATTATTAACAAAAATCGTGCCACACAAATAGTTATGCGAACAGAATGGCAAATAGCCCGACGGCTTTATTACTCCTCGGCAGCCCACCGCACCGCCCGACCGGCAGTGCGCGTGGCTCTGGCGGGTATAACCATCGGTGTGACGGTGATGCTGATAACGGTTTGTGTGGTCATCGGGTTCAAGCAGACTGTCACGGAGAAAGTGGCAGGTTTCGGTGCGCACATTCAGATAACGAGTTTCGACAACAACAACACCTATGAGTACCAACCTATCTTTGCGCCCGACTCCCTGCTTACCATGCTTGGCGGTCTGCCGCACGTGGAGTCCGTCAACACGTTTTCCACCAAGCCGGGCATGCTCAAGACGAACGACGACTTCCAAGGCATCGTGCTCAAAGGTCTGCCGGCGGATAGTTCGCAACAAGCAGCATGTGCGTGGGACTTCTTCGGTGCCAATCTGGTTGACGGCACATTGCCCAAAGTGCCTAACGAAATTCTCCTGTCGCAGGCAAACGCCCGCATGCTCGGGCTTTCCGTCGGCGAAACGGTACTCTGCTACTTTGTCGGCGACGCGCTCAAGGTGCGCAAGTTCAGCATAGCGGGAATATACAGCTCGTCCTTCGCCGATTACGACAAGCTGTTCGTTCTTTGTCCTTTGCCCACGGTCATCCAACTCAACGGCTGGGATTCCACACAAGTATCAGGTATCGAACTGCGTCTGGACAACCTCCGTCATCTGGATGAGACCTACGACGAGGTGTATTTCTCCGTCGCCAACCGTCTGGACGAGGAAGGCAGCGCCTATTATCCGCAGAGCGTCATTCAGATGCACCCGGCGGTGTTCTACTGGCTGGATTTACTGGATATGAATGTGTGGGTGATTATCGTTCTGATGCTGGCTGTGTCGGGTTTCAATATTGTAAGCGGATTGATTATTCTGATACTGGACGCTATACCACTCATCGGTATACTGAAGGCTCTGGGTGCCAACAACCGGTTCATCCAACGTATCTTTATCCACGAGGCAACAATCCTGATTGGCAAAGGTATGCTATGGGGCAATATATTGGGATTGACGTTGGCAGCGTTGCAGTACTACCTGCACCTCATCCCTTTGGACGCCGCAACGTACTATGTTTCGTATGTTCCCATCTCGTTCCCATGGTTAGGACTACTGTTGCTCAACATCCTTATCCTGGGCGTGAGCATGCTCACGTTGCTTGCTCCTACATCGATTGCCACACGCATCTCACCCGCCAAAGTTATGCATTTCGAATAATATCTACCAGATAGTTTACTTTGCGATGGAGTAAAACAAATAGAGCGTGCTTTACTGCACGCTCTTTATTTGCCGGATTATCTGTTCACCAAGTTCCGATTTCTTGCGAATATGTTCGAGTACAGCGAGCACAAACGCGTTACTTTCAAATCTGCCTCGCACGTTCTCAAAGTCCAAGCTATTCTGCATAGCATCGCCATCAGCACCAAACCCAGTGTGGGCATTCAGGCTGAACTCTTTCTTTGCATCTTCGTACACCATTTTGTCGAGACTGACCACAGCCTCTTTCCAAGCCTCCACGGTGCGCAGAAGGTCGTCTACCTCTACTTCTTCGGCCGCTTTGCCCCACAGTGTTTCCAAGCGCTCCAAAGCCCACGTCCATTCGTAGGAATAATAATTGCTATGAATATTCTCCAGTCGTGTCTGAATCTGTTCGGGCGTTGCCAATACGCCTGTTTCTATATCGTCCAGCAGACGCATGATTTCCGACTTGGGTGCTATCAGTCCCGAGCAGTCGATCCACTCGCCCAATCCGACGGGTGAATCCGGGCGCAAAGCTTGGCGAAGCTCAGCTATACTACTCCACTCTGTTTGGCTTAAGCGGGATATAAGCGAATTGCCAAGAAATTTCATGATACCAATCCCATACAGATCTATACCTTTGCGCAGCGAGCTATTGCGAATCTTACAGTTCTGGTACGAGTAAACCTCTGTTCCTTCGCCCGACAGATGCATAATCTGCTGCAACACCTGCTGCCCCTGGTACATCTTCTGTATGGTGTATGGCGAGAGCAGGTTGTAGTTGATAAGGTCGAGTTGGTGAGAGTCCTTTCGGTTATCGCGTTTAGGCCACTTCTGAGCATCACGAATAGTGCCTACCGAACGCAAGTTCACAGCCGGAACGATATAACTCTCCGTAGCGTTCTCTATCAAGTACGAGAACGGTAGCGCCGACGTATCACTATGCTTGGTGTGCCTTCCCATCACCAGAGTAAATGCGCCCACCTTAGCCGGCCAGAGCAGGTAGGAGTCGGATGTTGTTTTCGCGCCACGCTCTGCCATTCCCTGATGGATTGGACCAAGTTTGTACATATGGTTCGACTGGTTGCTGCCTGAACCTGCATTCAAGAACGAGAACATACCTGCGATTAGCAGTGTCGATTTGTGATGCGTCACAGTATACGGTCCCGCGAAGATGGCCGTAGCCTCGCCATGAAATCCCTGGCAGTTGCTGAAGAACAGCGACTCCAGAGCCGAGTAATGTTTGCCCATCTCACATCCCTGCCCTACAAAACACTTGCTGACCAATGTACTATCGGTGATAGATACGCCCGAGCAGATGATGAAGTCGTTGCACTTAACGCCCGAGCCTATCTTCACCGGAGCCTCGGCATTGGAGTTGATTGAACCATTCTTGAGCACCGACGCTCCGCCTATCTGAGCACAGTCGCCTATGCGTACGTTCTTCAAGCTGCCGCAATTGATTATCCGCACGTTGGCACCTATGCTTCCCATGCCGGAACGTTGGGTTTCGGCATAGGCATCAATCATAGCAGTCAGCCGATTGATAACATCCGGTCGATGGCGGTACAGAGTCAGGATGTATGCCAGATGCGCCGACAGGTTGTCGAATATCGGAATCTCGCGTCCTCCGCCTTCATTCATCACCGGCACTCGCACACCGTTGCCGAACGTAGATGTGCCGTCCACCACGATGGAGTTGACATTCTCGATGCACGTGTTATCACCCACGCGGTAGTTAGCCATGTAGTTGTGTACATTGTATATGTGCACATTATCGCCAAACTCGCAGTTGTGAATACTGGCGCGGTAGATACCGCTGTGTACGACGAACCCACCCGGCAAGGTGTATTCGGTCTGCAAACGACCTATACGCACCTTGCCGGAAAAGGCTACATCCTGTATATACTCTGCGTGAAACGGTTCGGCGACTTCAATCTGTGTCCAATCCTGTGCACAGCAACGCTGTGACTTTAGTTGCTCAATCTCCGCTTGGGTTAGGTTTCTCATCCAATAATCAAATCTTCAAATCTTTTGTTCTGTTCACACAAACTTATATTCCGTCACCTGTCGGTACAGCTGTCCCGGTCGCAGAACGGGTGAGGGGAACTCGGGATGGTTGATGGCGTCGGGAATGTTCTGCGCCTCCAGGCAAACGGCATGCTGCACATCGTAGGTACTGCCGCTCTTACCCACGTTCTGCTCCACGTAGTTGCCGGTATAGACCTGCAACGCCGGCGCAGTGGTGCGTACTTCCATGGTGCGTCCGTCGGCACTGAGGAGGGCTACTTTGCGCAGTGACGGGTCTTTCTTGTTCTGTGCACGCTCCTGTTCAGTAGCTGGACGCAGTACCCAGTTGTTGTCGACACCTCTGCCGGGAGCAAAGAACGGGTCGTTGATGCGGTCGCCGATACGTACAGGCTGACGGAAATCCATCGGTGTGCCTTCCACGGGCAGGATTTCGCCGGTCGGGCACGCGGTTTCGTCAAACGGGGTATATTCGTCCGCCAGCACCTGCAGCACATGGTCGTCAACACGTCCGCTGCCTTCGCCCGCGAGGTTGAAGTACGCATGGTTGGTGAAGCCGACGAGTGTCGGCGCATCGGTTGTTGCCTCGTAGGTGATACGCAGCGCGTTGTCGCGCGTCAGAGCGTAGGTGACCGTGACATCCATATTGCCGGGATAACCTTCCTCGCCGTCGATGGCGCGGTAACGGAGTGTGACGGAGTAAGCCGTCTGACCGATTACCTCCCATACCTTCTCATTGAAACCCGAAACGCCGCCGTGCAGGCTGTTCGTGCCGTTGTTGACCGGCAGCCGGTACTGCTTGCCGTCAAGCGTAAACTTGCCGTCCTTGATACGGTTCGCCACACGACCGATGACTGCGTTGAAGTAGGTCTCCTTGGTACGCCACTCGTCCAAGGTGTTGAAACCCAAGACCACATCGGCTTTGACGCCCTCCGCGTTCGGCACAATCAGGGATACGAGCTTGGCTCCGTAGTTGGTGACCTGCGCTACGAGGCCCGAACTGCTACGCAGGGTATAGAGCCCTACGCGCAGTTGGCGCTTGCGGCCTCCCTGCTCGGCAGAGAGGATGGTATTGAATGATTGTTCGCTAACCATATTACTCCAGTCTTCTTGCTCCGTCGGAAATCTCAGCAACGTAAAATTCCGGAGTGATTCCAGTTATTCTCTTATAGTTCTCGCCTACCTGCTGCTTGAACTGCTCGATTGCTTCGTCCCTGACAAGCGAAACGGTGCACCCGCCGAAACCGCCACCGGTCATACGGCTGCCGAGTACGCCGGGCACTTTCCATGCCTCTTCCGCCATGGTGTCGAGTTGCAGACCTGTTACTTCGTAGTCGTCACGCAGGCTGACGTGGCTGGCATTCATCAGTTTGCCGAACTGCTCGATGTCGCCTGCCTTCAGCGCCTTGACAGCATCCGATGTACGTTGCACTTCACCCACGACGTGGCGGGCACGTTTGTGAGCAATCGGGTCGGTGATGGCATTTTCTATCTGCTTGAACTCCGCCTCAGTCAGTTCGGCAAGGTTCTTCAGTTCAGGACGCACCTTACGCAGTTGCTCCAACGCGAGCTGGCACTGCGCCACGCGGTCGTTGTAGGCACCTGAATCGAGGTGGTGCGGCGAGTGGGTATTAGCGATTACAACCTTGATACCGTTGAGTTTGACGGGCACATGCTCGAACTCCAGTGTATCGCAGTTGAGGTGGATAGCATGATCCTTCTTACCCCAGGACGAAGCGAACTGGTCCATGATGCCGCAGTTGACACCTGCAAACTCGTGCTCGGCGAGCTGACCAATCTTGGCGAAGTCGGTGTGGTTGTAGTCCAACTTCAGATAATCGTTGGCGGCGAATGCAGCTACGACCTCCAGCGCGGCACTACTGCTCAAGCCGGCACCGGCAGGCACATTGCCCCAGATGAGGATGTCCAGACCCTGGTCGAACTTATGCCCCTTGCGCACATACCATGCCATGCAACCCATCGGATAGTTCACCCACGACTTGCCGGGCAGCGGCTCGGTGAGCTTGTCCAATGGCACTTCGACCACCTCGGGCATGTTCAGCGACTTGAATCGCATGGCTTGTGTGCCGTTGGGCGCAAGCAGCAGATAGGTACCGAACGACAGAGCGCACGGGAACACGCTGCCACCGTTGTAATCGGTATGCTCGCCGATAAGGTTGACACGTCCGGGAGAGAAATACACCGCGGTTGCTTCTTTTCCGTAAGCCTCAGCAAAGGCCTGTTTCAATTCTTTTACTTCCATGATACTATTGTTTATTTGATGGTTATTGTTTATTTCACAATTATTCTTCCTTGCTGGAGCCGATAGGCGTCATTGATTGTCCCGCCCATTGCGCGGATGTATGCGCATACGGCTTCGACATCGTTGAGCGGTTCGCCGTCGATTGGCATCAGACGCATCTTAGCGAACGTACCGGATGCGCCGGAGCAGGCGATGATGTAACTCTGTCCGCCTATGGTATAGGTGGCGTCGGGATTAACCGGTTGCCATGCGCCTTTCTGCTCGTAAGGCAGTTTGCCCTGTTCGCCATCTGCGGGAACGAAGACCTCTGCTTTGGTTATGCGGCGCGTCTGCCCCACTCCGTCGAACATCCGGTTCTCGTTCCAGATGACGGATGTCGGAATACGTGTGTCAGCCGTGTAGCGCAAGCCGCTGACGTGCAGGAAGTCGCCGTTCTCACGCGGCAGTGCCGCCACGCCTACCTCCAGAGCGTCAAGCAGTTGCTGACCGGAACACTCGACAACGCGCATCGTATTGTTGAACGGCCATACGCTGACGATGTCGCCGAATGTGATGGTCGGGTTGCAGAAGCCTGTACGCAGTCCGCCGCCGTTGCACACGCCGATAGTAGCGCCAGTCATGAAGCGTGAGACATCGGCCATAAAGTCACCGAGGTTCGTCTCCTGACAGCGCACGAGGCGGTTGTTGTCCTTGTCACGGTCGATGAGCACGAACGGTGCATTGCCGACAGGCGCACTTACGCGCGCTTCCAGCTCCTGCTGCACGGCTTGTATGGTATCCCACACCGCTTGATTGACGCGCCGGCAATCGCAGATAGGCAGCAGTTCGTTTGTGAGGCGGTTGTCAGTATCAATCGTCAGGCGGCCTATGTAGGCGAACTTTGTTGCCGTGGAGGCGAGCGTCACGCTGTCGCCCCGGTCGTTTGTCAGACGCTCGTTGAGCAGATGGTGCGCATGCCCGTCAAGAACTATGTCAATTCCATGCGTGGCGGCAATCAGTCCGCGAGAATACGCCACTTCGGGGTCATCGCCGAGGTGCGAGAGCACAATGACAATCTTCGCGCCTTTGCCGCGTGCCTCGTCAACCGCCTGTTGCACACGCTCATACGTGTCGGTCTGGTGGAAGTTGTACAGCAGGTTGCCGTCATCATCGATAAAGTAGGTCGGTGTGGATGAGCGGAAAGTCGAAGGCGTCGCCACACCTATAAATGCTACCTTCGTACCGCCGTATTTCTTGATATCATAGGCAGGATAGAGGTCCTGTTCGCCATCGGCGGTGAGACGGGAGAAGTTGCAACAGAGCGTCTTGGCTGTAAGCAGTTCGGACAGATGCTCCATCTGCGGAACGGTATAATCGAACTCGTGGTTGCCAACAGTCAGGTAGTCGTAGCCCACGGCGTTCATGATTCGCACAACCGCTTCGCCTTTGGTAAGGCTGCCCACCGTACTGCCCTGCGCAAAATCGCCGCAGCTGACAATGCTGACGTAGGGAGTCTGCTGCAGTTCGGCGTCGCGCTGACCGGCAAGACGCGCATAACCTTCCACGGCGCAATGTACATCGTTCTCATAGAGGATGACAATAGGTTTTGTCCGCTGGCAGGACGCCAGAAAGACGAGCAGGAACGCAAATGCTATGTTTCTCAGTTTCATATAGTTGTATGATTTATTCGGTAATCAGAGGTCTGTGTTGTGCACGCAGCCACTGCTTGTAGTCGGCCTGCATCTTAGCGAGTGTTTCGGGTGAAACGAAGGTGTCGCACAATCGTTGCCAGATATAATCGACCGCCGAGTTGGACGGATGAACAAGGTCATCGGCATAGAAACGGTAGTCCCGCAACTCGTCCAGCACAATCTCGTAAGCAGGGAAGTACGTCACCTGCTTAGGAAAGACTTCCTGCAACTGCTCAATGGCCAACAGAAGAACCGCTTTGCTGAGCTGGTTCTGATGCATTCCGTCTCGGCGGTGGCGGATAGGGCTGACCGTGAATACCCAGTGTTTGTCGGGCATCGTCCGGATGAGCGGGCACCAGGCGGTAATTATCTCCTGTACGCTCAGGCGGCGACGTACGAACTCACGTTCGGGCAGCTTGTGGCAGTTGGCTACAACCTGCCCGTTGCGGTAATAGACGTAGGATGTGCCGAAGGTGACAAACACGATGTCCGTCTCGGCGAACGACTGGTGCAGGTCAGCTTGCGACTGCAGGCAACGGCGAAGAACCTGCTCGCTGTCCGTGCCGGAGAACGAGCTGTGGTGCGACATCGAGTGATAGAGTCCGTCGTGCTCAACCAGTTCGACACGCATATCGCCGTTCAGCGACTGGACGATGGACATCGGGTTGTAGAGCACGCCGGTCGGGTTGCACACGGCACGCAAACCATGCGCCTGCATCTTCTGCCCGATACTGTCCGTGAAGCACGAACCGATAAGCAGGATGCGGTCGTCCGGCTTAATCTGCCAGGGGCTCTTGGGGATGTCTATTTCGGTACGCCAGTTCATTTACCATTTAGGCATTTACTATTTGTCATTTATCTGTGGGCTATTTGTCAATCGTTTTTACGCCCATGAGACGCGTGTAGCGTGCGGCAAACGGGCAGTAATAGACATAGACGGTATATTCGTTGCGTGTCTCCCAGTGCGAACCTTCGGTGCGCAGAAGAGTTGCCTGTTTTGCACCTTTCTGCACGAACCAGTACTGGTAGTCATAGCCGCCCTGCTTGACCGGCGCGGAGAGGTAGTAGCACTTCAGTTCACGGTCGTACTCCATTCGGTTGCGCAAGGTGAAGTTGTTGCCGAACAGGTCGCCGCCGACATAGACAGCGCCGTCGAAGAACGGGCGTTCGGCACGAAGCATCCAGTGTACCCACATATATTCCGCCTCGGTCTCGACGTCCTGCACCCGTTCGGCATGCACGCGGTACTGTCCGTTGACGTCGAACTCGTGTGAATACGGCTGATTGGCACGCAATTCGTCGGGATTGAGCAGCGCGTGGTAATCGCCGTTCTCATACACGACGCGGTCAATACCCGTGCCGGCAAAGTAGGTTGAATAGGCATCGAAATGGCGGTACTCGTCGCCACCTTCGAAGATGAGCGGACGGCAATGCTGCCAGCTCAGCGTCTTGCCGCCGACGAACGTAGGAGCCGGCGCAATGACCTGATTGTCCGAGCGGCCGTTCTGCTGAACGACGATGAAATAGTCGCTGCGCAAGTCGGAGCCTTGGCCGTCCGTCAAAACTTCCAACTCCAGCTGCTGATAACGTCCGCTCAGTTCGATGTCAGTGGTGGAGAGAACCTTGCCTTCTATACGTACGCGCGATTCAGCAACGAACACGGGCACACGCGCGACAAGATTGTCGGGATTGCCGTCCTCGTAGATGAGTATCTCATACTGTCCGCTGAGCTTGAGGCGCATGTCTTCGTTCGGGAACGTGAAGCGATAGTGGGTGTACACCTGCTGCGTGTTCAGCGAGGGCGAATAATCGGTTATGTCCTGTGTGGTGAAACCGTCAAGGAACTCGATGGATGCGAGGTTCTCCTGCCCGTTGTAGAGGGTATTGCGACGGACGGTGTAGGTGTACTGCCGGAAATCCTGGCTCATCTCATCGAAGGATATTTCCAGCACATGACCGTTGGCGTCGCCTTCGGCGCCAAGCGGTTCGATAGTGCCGCCGGATGCGTCACGGGCATACAGCACCGGGCGCTCGGGCATGGAATACGTCTCGCCCGTTTCCGCATTGATATACTGCGTGCGCAAGGTACGAATCTCGCCGCCGAAGGCTACGAGAGAACATGCGCACAACAGTGCGCAGGCTGTCAAAACGGGTAACTTGGTAGTCCTGTGCATTAACTATAGTCGTTTTGCATAGTCAATGTACAAAAATTATTCCAAAAATGCAAAACTGCGACATTTTTTGTAAAAATATTTGCAAATATAGTGATTTTGTTGTACCTTTGCACGCTTTTTCGTCGGAAATGGCTCGCCTGACAGAATTCGCTCGGCGAATTAAGACGGCTCACATTTCCTCCTCTCCGATTAAAACATCGCTTCACTAGCGTTTTAATCGGTTAACGAAAAAACCTCGGGCTGTAAACAATCGAAGCGTTTGCAGAACGAAAGCGGAGGCACGCGTCGCCCTTATGCCGCTGAGCGGCATCCGATGCGACCGCGTTGCCGAACTCGACCGCCACCTTGGCTCAGAGGTAGAGCAACGCATTCGTAATGCGTGGGTCCCCAGTTCGAATCTGGGAGGTGGCTCTGGAAAGGGAACGAGTGCGTTCCCTTTCTTGCACTTCAGCCAGATTCTCCTGGGAGTTCTTATCTCACTTCGTTCGAACGATTATTGCAATCCTGTGCAATCTTCGAATCTGGGAGGTGGCTCTGGAAGAGGACTTCGGTTCTCTTTTTTTTATGAATACGCGGCTCGCAACCACCCGAAAACCGCCATTTGGGTGAAAAACGACATTTTTCTTGCAGAAAACGGCATTTGATTTGCAAATGTCGATTTTTTTGTAACTTTGCGCCCGGCTTTATGGCGTGAGCGTAGGCGTATGTATGTGCGTATATGAGACGCCTACTCCCGACAATGGTTCGAGAACGGACCGACAACGGATGCCCTACGGCTCGGGAACGGACCTATTAAGTTCAACAAATAAAGACTACAACAAAAATAGCGAAGATGACATTCACGGACGCAAAGATACTATTCTCGCCGGCACGAATGCAGAAATATGTACGGGCTTGCAAGGGCGATGAAGCGAAAGCGATAACGCTCTATAGCTATAACGCCAAATTGTCGCAAGCATTCTTCGGTGTGGTCAGTCTGTTTGAGGTTATACTGCGCAATGCTATCAACGAACACTATTTGCGGACACTTGGAAAAGATTGGATTGTCGCACAAGCTGTTCCAAACGGATTATTGGAGCATGAGGCAGATGAGGTGAACTCCACTAAGAGCGCATACTCAAAAGAAGGAGTTTACAGCCATGACAAAATGGTGGGATCTTTCACTTTCGGTTTTTGGACATATCTGTTCACTAAACGCAATTACAAGATAGGCGGAAAGACACTGTTACAGATTTTCCCGAACCGCGTCAAGGGAACCACCCAGAAGAAAGTATATGCTGACATTACAGACATTCGCGAATTTCGCAATCGGATAGCGCATCACGAGCCTATTTGTTTCAGCACAACCGGTGAAATTGACACGGCTTACATGGAGCGCCATTACGTACTGATAAAAGAATATCTGCAATTCATGGGAGTAAAAAAGGAGGATGTATTGCCGATAGTATATCGCCCAGAAGAACTATTGGAGGAAGTAAAAACTCTATAAAAACACGAACCCGGAAGTATGCCGGAGCAGGGACTTTCGGGTCTTACGGTGCAAAGATACAACAAATATTTTAAATATGCAAATATTTTGAAGGAAAAATGCATTTTTTTACTACATATTGGCAAAAAAGGCAAATCAACCAAAGACAATAACAAATAAAACACAATACAACCATGCTCACCCTCGGTGTGGGACAGATGTGGGGATAAAAACTAACTTAAATCTATAAAATAAACACATGCCACAGACACGGAGAATACAAGTAAAAGACACCACTATCAATGTGTTACTTAATCTGAATCAAAACGACTATATCTGCCTAACAGATATGACAAAGCGTTTTGAAGAAGGATCACGCTTGATTGAAAAGTGGTTGAACAACAAGAGCACGATAGACTTCCTTGGTGTTTGGGAACAGTTGAACAACCCTGATTTTAAAACCCCCGAATTCGGGGGAATTAGAATGGAGGCCGGCAGTAATCGTTTCTATATTTCCGTGAATAGGTTTATAGAAAGGACAAATGCGATAGGACTCTTTGCTAAAGCAGGGCGCTATGGCGGAACCTATGCACACAAAGATATTGCATATCATTTTGGAATGTGGTTGTCACCGGAATTTAACTTACTGGTGGTAAAAGAGTTCCAGCGTTTGGTAGAAGCGGAGAATAATCCGTTAATGTTGCAATGGGATATTAAACGTATCTTGTCAAAGACGAACTATCAATTACACACAGATTCCATTAAGGCAAACATCATACCTCAATTGTCCATAGAAAAAGCAAAGGAATATTTGGTATATGCTTCCGAAGCAGATATGTTAAATATGGCCTTATTTGGTTGTAGGGCAAAGGATTGGGAAGAGCATAATCCCGAATTAACAAGCAAAGGATTAAACCTTCGTGATACAGCCTCCATAAATCAATTGATTGTCCTCTCAAACATGGAGGTGGTAAATGCTGAGTTAATAAAACGGGGAATGGATCGCACTAATCGTTATTTATTTTTGCAACAAATGGCAAAAGATGAGTTAGTCTCTTTAAACAAGACTAATGTGGAACAACAATTTAAACGATTAGCTACAAAATATCCACCCGCAATTGACAAATAAATACGAATAACATAAAATACAAATATACATTATGAAAAACTTCAATTTTAATTTCAAATCAATCGTACTGAGTGAAGCACGGTGGTTGTTAACCTAAATCACCATGCTCACCCTCGGCGTGGGACAGATATGGGGATAGAGCATTCGGACAGAAAAACCTAAATTTTTACCGACCTGGACCACCCGAAAACCGCCATTTTGGCGAAAAAACGACATTTTTCTTACAAATTTTGGCATTTGATTTGCAAATGTCGATTATTTTTTGTACCTTTGTGCCCGACTTTCTATAGGCGTAGGCGTACGTATGCGCATACGCGGGAGATGAGCCGAGCAATGAAATGAATACAACTAAAACAACCCAACAATATGAGTACAATGCAAGCTATAGCAAGTAGCCGTTTCTTAACAGCGATGGGACCTATGATTAAAGACGAGGCCAAGATGTCTGTCGTTATTGACTACATCACATCACTACGCAAACAAGAGACGCCTTGTCAATTCACAGAAGCAGAGATTTGTGCCTTTGCGGACAAAGCAGAACAAGAATATGCTACCGGAACAGGAATGACAAGCCACGCTGACTTATTAAACGAAATTGCTACATGGCACAAATAATTTGGCACGATAGTGCAAAGGAGCATTTGGCGGACATTTTTACCTATTACATGGATAATGTCTCGCAACAGGTTGCTTACTCTTTTCTGCATAGCATTTTGACCGGCGTGGAGTCATTGGCTAACATGCCGCGCAAAGGTGCAAGGGAACTGCTTCTGGCAAATCGCAAATATGAGTACCGCCATCTTGTTATCCGCCGCAACTACAAAATTATATACTTTATTGACAACGAAGAGTGCCACATCGTGGCTATATGGGACACACGCCAAAAGCCGACTACCCTAATCGCCAAAGTAACACCGTCCAAACAATAACCACTCTTGACATAACATCGACATAACCTCGACTCGATTGTGTCTCGATTGTCAATCTCGGTCGACTTAGGCTCCCCGCCCGTCTTCCTTTTCGAAGACAAAAGTCAATTGTCTTCTCCACATTAGTCTGATTTGGATGAGTGCAGAGTAGAACCAAAATGCAAAAGTGCAAATAGTGCAAAGCAAAAAATGAATCAAAAAAGAAAATCAATAAAGAATAATATAATCATAAAATCACAATAAAATGAAAAACTTTAGTTTATTAAATCAACGTGTGGAGAGAGTGCGTGAGGCACAGGGCTCCGCACATGTACAGCTCGACAAAGCCCCGATAACGGCTGCATAACGGACGCACAACGGCTGCATAAGGGAAAGACGTGGGGAATGTAAGATTTGAGTTTTTCATCAAACAATAAACAAGACACAAACAAGAACAATGAGCAAAAAGAACGACATACAACAACCTTTGGCAGTTCAAGCGATAGATCCGCAGCAAATACAGCAGATGATTCACTTCATCCGCGGCGAACGGGTTATTCTTGACCGAGACTTAGCTATATTGTACGGAGTAGAGACAAAAAACCTCAAGCGCCAAGTAAAACGTAATATAGCCCGTTTCCCCGCCGATTTCATGATCGAGCTGACGCGTGAAGAATACAATTCTTTAAGGTGCCAAAATGGCACCATAGAGAATGGTCGCGGCGAACACAGCAAATACCTGCCATATGCCTTTACTGAGAATGGAGTTGCAATGCTAAGTAGTGTACTTACATCAGAGGTGGCTGTGCAGATAAATATTCAAATAATGCGCGCATTCACCTTGACGCGTAAAGCACTTACAGCTATATCACAAACGGAATTGAGACAAGAGAAATTGGAGCGCAAAGTGGAGCAACTGGCATGTTACATGGAGGACATACTCCGCGACCAAAGTGATATAAACAAAGAAGTGCAGGCACAGATGGACGCAATCTGTGAGTCTCTGGAGAAATTGGCGGACAAAGTCGTGGATTTGGCTGAGATTAAAAACGAGCCCAGGAATCCTATCGGCTATGAGGCGATTGATGAACAACGCGAAGCAAAGAAATACCCAAAGTGCAAAAGTGCAGAAAGTGCAAAGCAAAAAATGAAGCAAAAATAACTTAATCTATCGGAAACGGATCGACTCTGGAGCGAATGTGGATCGAAAGTGGATTGAAAATGAATCAAAAAAGATAAAGAAATCATTAACTAGTCAACTAGACAACTAGAAGACTAGACAACTAGCAACAAAAAAACAACACAACCCATGACACCGCTGAACGAGAACGGATTCTTGCAATACCCGGGCGATTATAGGCAGTTGCTGTTCTACAAGAAAGCAATCATCCTATATGATATGACCTATTGGTATCAAGCAAATAATCTGTATCGGGGCGACAGGACGAAGGATCAAATGGAACAAGCTGCCCGCAGTGGAAAACAGAATGTAGTGGAAGGCAAGGCGGATGGGATGACGAGCAAGGAGATGGAAATCAAGCTGTTGAACACAGCGCGAGGAAGTCTGCTGGAGTTGATGGAGGATTATGAAGACCAGTTGCGCTCGCGTCGATTGGAACAGTGGGGCAAAGGGCATCCGCGATATGAAAAGATGGTGCAGTATTGTTATCGTCACCATGAGTTAAAAGATTATCTGCCGTACTATGATAAATGGAGCATCGAGGAGTTTTGCAACGTAGCGCTGACACTCATCCATCAGGCAGATAGAGGGCTAATGACATATTTGCGAACGGTAGAGAAAACCTTCCTCGAAGAAGGCGGCCTCAAAGAGCAGATGTCCGCAGCCAGAAGAAGAGTTAGAGGATACTAGACAACTAGAAGTCTAGTCAACTAGACAACTAGCAAATAAACCACGAATAATATTAACATCAAAAATACAAAACAATGAAAAACAAATTTAAATGGTCTTTTGGAGCTGGGTGTAGCCCAAATCAGACTAACGACACACAATTGAGAGAGTATCGAATCGGTGGCATTCCCTACCTGTTCCGTACTCTAACCCTACTCATAACCCTCCTTACTCTCGGTGTGGGACAGATGTGAGGATAGAGCATTCGGACAGAAAAACCTAAATTTTTACCGACCTGAACCACACGAAAATCGCCATTTTGGCGAAAAAACGACATTTTTCTTGCAGAAAACGGCATTTGATTTGCAAATGTCGATTTTTTTTTGTAACTTTGCGCCCGACTTTTTATGGCGTGAGCGTAGGCGTATGTATGTGCGTATATGAGGCGCTTACTCCCGACAATGGTTCGAGAACGGACCGACAACGGATACCCTACGGCTCGAGAACGGACCTATTAAGTTCAACAAAAAAGGTTATGGAAAGCATTAGAAGGATTATATTCTACAAAGACTATTTTACCAAGTTCTATGTTGAGCAGGCAGAGGATGTGCGAAAGAAGATAAATCAAGTGCTGATGTTCATCCAAAGCCAACAACGTGTACCGGCAAAGTTCTTGAAGCATATTGAGTCAACAGCGGGTTTGTACGAGATACGGGTTGAGTTGGCAGGCAACATTTACCGAATATTCTGTTGTTTTGACGAGGGGCAGTTGGTGGTTTTGTTCAATGCTTTTCAGAAGAAGGCACAAAAGACACCACAAACAGAGATAAGCAAAGCACTCAAAATAATGAACGAATATTTTAAAAACAAACAAATATGAAAACACAAACAAGAAAACAAATCATGAATTGTTCGGATTTCAATCAGTTACTGAACGCGGAGTACGGCAAGCGCGGCACTCGGTCTCGTGAGCAGTTTGAGGCAGAGGCTGAAGCGTTTGTCCTCGGCGAATTAGTCCGTCAGGAGCGCGAGACAGCCGGCTTGACCCGACAGCAATTAGCGGAACAATCAGGTTGTACCAAGACAACTATCTCTCGCTTGGAGCAAGGTCACTCGAACGTATCTCTGAATTCCGTCTTCCATATCTTTGCAGGTATGGGTAAAAAAGTAGCCATTTCGCTCCTGACTACCCTTCTCCTCCTCACCCTCGGCGCGGGACAGATGTGGGCGGATAACCTTGATTTTAGTGGAAATTCCTACATTTTCATCAAAAATATTAAGCCTACAGGTTGGGAGTGGACTTCTCCTTTCATACAAGGTGCTTTTAGTGAAAAAGATTATCTCTACGTATGGGGAAATAACGATGCTACAGGATATACAGGGAACGCAGTTTTAGTAGAAGGAAGTGCTAATACAGAAAATGCTGTATATGCTGTCAAAATGCCCAGTGGCAATTATTGGGGATTAATATTAGCACGTGGCGAAAATATTAACATTTCTTCACCTTGGAATAAAACAGGAGACATGTATTTCACCTCCAGAAACAACTATTTACAGTCTTACGGTAACTACGGTCAATCTTGGTCAACTTATGTTCCCACTTCCACCGCATCATTGGCAGCAAGCAGTACTTCTATTACTACTGTGCAGACTTCAACATTGACACCATCATTGTCGTCAAACTCGACATACAACGAGATAAAATCCACCTCTTATAGCGTTACTACCAATCCCGGTAGTGCTGGGTCTGTTACATCCGCAGGTGTATTCTCAGCTACCGCGGCTGGTACCTATAAAGTAACAGCTACCGTGACATATAATGCTAAAGATTTCTCTAGCATTACAAAGACGGCTACTGCCACAGAAACAATAACTGTTACAGCCGCAGCAGAAACGACCTATAGTGTAACCTTCAATGCGGGCGCGAACGGCTCTATCTCTGCAAAAGGGACTGCAATTTCAGCAGGAAATAATTCCGTTGTTGCTATTGGTGCGACCGCACGTCCATTAACAGCAACGCCTTCAAGCGGTTATCGCTTTACAGGATGGGAAAAGACGGGTAGTGTAACCATCGCTGATGCTTCAAGTGACAACACTACCGTCTCCGCCACGGGAACTGGTACTGTTACAGCGACTTGGGCTGCCAAGACCCCTGTTCGTCTGTACTACAGCAACCCGAATAACTGGGCGACCGTATATGCATATGTGTATGACGCATCGAACACAAGCGACATAAATGCCGAATGGCACGGAGTGGACATTACTTCAAATACATATGTTTATAACTGCAACACGTATTACTACTACGAGTATTACAAGGAAGACCACCCTGACTGGGATGTCATCATCTTCAACGATAACGACGTCAACCAGACCGCTGACCTCACATTCAGCAACACGACGAACAACGGGCAATATACCGCAGGCACTGCCGATGACTGGACCTCATCGCCGACTGTCAAATGGGCATTGAAAGGCTCGTGGGACGATTGGGATGACGCTTCTGATCTTACTTGCGCAAGTGCCACATCCGGATATGCGGAACTGGATTTAGACGCCAATAGGGATTACTCATTCAAGTTCGTTGACCAATTCTCAGACACTTGGTATGGTGTCACCTCTGCTACAAACATCACCTATTCCAACAAGGCTACGGCTCAGACGATGAGCAACACCGCTGGCGGCAGTGGCAACCAGACCATTACTACAGCCGGTGCGGGAACATACCGTTTCACATGGGACATCACCAACAAGAAAGTGACGGTAACTTATCCGACCTCGTACACAGTAACTTTGGATGTCGGAACAGTAAAAGGAAATAGTAGGACACCTGCGATATACGTCGGGACAGTCGCTGATGTAAATAAAATAAGTAGCGGTTCTTATGTTGCCAACGGTTCAAAAGTCATTTTCTGGATAGCCAACTCTGCAGAAACTGCTCCGAAAGCTGGATATGAATGGTGGGGTTTTTATGATAATGCTGCGGGATCTGATCCAACCAAATATACGAATGCAAATGTATCAACATATACAGTGAATTCAATTTCTTCCAATATGAGCGTTTATGCTGTGTTTGGAGAAATTGATTACTACATCACGCCGTATATTAATGGTCAGGGAACAGTAACCCCGGCTGATGGGCAAAACGGACATATAGCGACGCCAGTTAGTTTCACAGCATCTGCCGGCACCGGTTACATGTTCAGCAGTTGGGAGGAACGTGGAGGTAGTGCATTGACCATCGAGTCAACGACCAGCGCGACTACGGATGTGAATGCTTCCGCAGCAGGTACTTTGCAGGCGAACTTTGTTCCGCGATGGTCGGTATTGGGTACACCGAGTGATCCGTTTGGCGGATGGGATGCATATAGCACAAATCTCTTTACCGGTTATACCACGGTAAGCACCAAAGATGTAGGCTACAAGAGTGTAACCCTTGCGGCAAACACCACGTACGAAATAAAGGTATATGACCGACAGACATCCACTTTGTATGGTGGTTCGGCTAATCAGGATATTTATTATGCCAATGGCGGAACAGAATATTCCATCGCAACAACCGGTGTCAGCGCAAAGAGCGTATTCATCCACTCTGCCGCAGCCGGTTCGTACACGCTGGACTGGAACCTGACGGACAAGAAGATTGCCGTTGAGTATCCTACCTCATGGTACATTACGAGCGGACAGAAGACGACCGGACAGGAAGATGAGGATGGCGGTTCGTTCACGGCAGTGGATGGTTCGAGCAATAATGTGAAGGGCGGCAAGTTCGTTGCGAACAGCGCAAGCGTCACCTTCACCGCCAGTCCGAACACGGGATATACTTTCGGCGGATGGTACAGCGATGCTTCTTGCACTACGGCTTACACAGCAGGCACTTATGTAGCGTTCAGCGGTGCAAATAACTCCGTCATGACACTGAGCAGTATTACTGCAGACAAGACCGTCTATGCGAAGTTCACCCCGAAGACCTATACGGTGACGCTGAGTCAAACGGGTGCCGCGTCGTCAGGAACGGCAAGCGTAACAGCGACCTACAATGCTGCGTTGCCCGCCATCGGCACATTACCTACGGCAGCCAACGGTTATGCGTTCATGGGATACTATTCCGCAGCCAATGGTACCGGCACACAGTTCACCAACGCAAGCGGCACATGGGTAACCAGCGTGACCGACACCATTTCGGACAGCAAATGGGTACTTGACGCAGGTGCAACCCTCTACGCTTATTTCAAGAAAGCGGAGATTACAGAGTTGGCGCTGGCAGCAAGCATCGTAGGTACGGCGGCAACGGACTCCATTACCGTGACGCCGACCATCAGTCCGACACCGACCGGCACGACCAAAGTCTGCTGGGAGATACAGTACAGCAACGGTACTGCCCTGCCCTCGCAACCCGCAGGACGTACCATGAGCGGCAATGCCTACCGCTTCAAGGCACCGAGCATCAGTGCAACCTATAAGATCCAGTGTAAACTCTATACCGGTTCGGAATGCGGCAGCGGCACACTGCTCAGTACGCTCACCACGACCTTCCAGGTGGCAGGCACGCACACCGTGACCATTCGTTACCAGGACGGCGACGGCAGGACAATCAAGGCTTCGACAGAAATAGAAGGGCGTCCGCTCGAGTGGACAACAGCCGGAGACATCACTCCGCCAACGATTACGGGTTATACCTTTGCCCGTTGGGATGCCGGTGACGGCGTAAGTATCAAGAACGGTGATTCCGATCCTGTTACCACAACCACCACTTCGTCCATCCAAATCAAAGCCACCTACGACGGCACGCTGACAGCGGTTTATACGAAGAAACGTCTCATCTTCTTCAATAACACATTAGGATGGAGCGGCGTAACGGTTTACTTCTATAGCGGTGCATACTGGGATGCCTCTAATGGTTCCGGTAGTAACACCGGAGGGGCATATACTGATATTTGTGGAGAAATGACGCAGATAGAAGGAACGGACATCTGGTACTATGATGCCGAAGCTGCCGGAGTGAATTCATCATATACTTATGTAGCATTTACCGAAGAGAAGCAAAATCACTATGGCTACTTCTCCTACAAGTCCGGAACTACTACCCCGAACAATGTAATTTATCGCGGCGATTATAAATCCACGACTCTTCCGATGTATGTTCCATTGGCAGGAGTGGAAGGTACGCTGATGAATAGCAATCAAGCCAAGTATTTCAACGAAGGTTACTGGATGAACTATCCGGAGAATACGGGTTATACGGTGCACGTTTATAGCGGCACGACTTACGGCACTTCTGACCAGTTGCAGGAGATTCCGTTTGTATTCTCGGAAGACAACACATTGCCTATGTCAATCAATGTGGAACTGAATGCAGGCAGGACATACGGCTTTGAGATCCACCGCGCAGACGGAACCGTATTAGGCGACAACTCATACACCCTGCAGAGCGGTGCGAGCGGCGATGCCGGAGAAACGACCAAGACACTGACTACCTCTCAGCGCAGCAAGATAACAACAAACGTGGCAGGTGACTATACCTTTACGTTGAGCTATGGCAACTCGAGCGGTTACAAGTACCTGATTGGCGTTCATTACCCCGCAGCAACAGGTGACTACCGTATTGTCTATAACGACCGCGTAGCATGGTCCGGAGCAACACACGGTGCAGGCTACTGGCATGAGTCACGTACCATCCAAAAGAAAGACGGTGCAGAAGACATTGTTTCGTTCTTTGTCAGCAAAGCAGATGGTGCAAGCGCAAGCATGAAGTTCCAGTACGTAAGTGCTATTAACGCTTCTACAGGCGCAGTAACATGGGCTGATGTTGCAAGCGGCAGTATTGACCTGAGCAGCATAACGGAGACCGGCGTGTACGATTTCCATCTGTCACAAGCTGAAGGTGCCATCAGTGTTAGCAGCATTGAGCCGTACACCGGAAATTATTACATCCGTACGGACTGCGCCGGTAGCACCAAGTGGGAGAACTTCCGCTCAACAGACCACCAAATGACCTACTCTGATTATGCAGAAAGCAACTCAGGCTACAGTCACTACTTCTGCCATTGGGTAACAAACGGCACGAACGTGAAGTTCTGTATTGCGAATGACTACAGTTTGTGCATCTCCGACACACTATCGGCAGACTATGGGACGGCGATAGCAACTATTGACGGTTCCGGCAACCTGTCAAGTGCAAGTGCAAACATCCGCTTCATGTGGAACCAGAGCACGAACAAGATCAGCCGTGCATACATCGGCGGCTCGGGATACATAACAGACCGGTTCTTGGTTCTGGAGGGCGACTCGAAATTGTTTGACGAGAACGGTGGCGCGTTGACAAATGCAACGTCGAACCGAGACCATCGAGTTGAAAACCACGGAAGCGGCGATGCTACGTACTACCTTGACCAAGACAACCAAGTGATCCTCAACGATGACGAGAACTTCGTTTATGAGCGCACCATCCAAGTTAAGACCAAAGCAGAAGGCAAACTGACTGCCAAATACAACAGCAAGGTACAATACTTTATCGGTGGGGCTGATGAGACCGTCGAGTTGTTAGGCGGCGATGAAAGCGAAACCAAGTATTCGATGCGCATCGTCTATGACTTCAAGACCAACCGTCTTGTAAAAGCTTACATCCCGTCCGGCTCTGACATAACCGAGGATTTGGCTATCAATGCAGATATCATGTTAGTTCGTGAGCATCAGGAAGCAGGACAGCAACTGACATTTGGCGGTGGTAAGCTTACCAAAGTCAAAACCGTTTACGGCGTTATGCGTTTCAACCGCTGGACGCTGAACAACAAGAGTACCGCCGACGGACACGCCGTATTGGGCGACCCGAAGTCAAATTACGAGCGTGGGCTGTACTGGATATCCTTCCCGTTTGATGTCAACCTGAGCGATGTCTTCGGCTTCGGCACCTATGGCACGCACTGGATTATCATGGAGTACGACGGTGCAGAACGTGCAAGCAAAGGCTACTGGCAGGACAGCCAAGGCTTCTGGAAGTACGTGACCAGCCGCACAGACAAGACCCTGGAAGCCGGCAAGGGCTATGTGCTTGCGCTTGACCTTGACCTGATGAAGGACAATAATACCACGTTCTGGGCTAATGACATCGAACAGGTCGAACTGTTCTTCCCGTCCGCTTCAGAGGTTGCGAACATTGAGGCAACTGACACCGAGATAACTGTTCCTGCTCACGAGTGCACGATTACTCCTCGTCCGGGACAGACAGACGACCGCACGAAGAAGGACAGCCACTGGAACATCATCGGCGTGCCGAGTTATGCAAACTACGGCACCGCATTGAAGGACGGCAGCGACAACACCGTCACTTGGAAAAATCCTGAGACACAAGACCTGCCGTACCTATACGAGTGGAACTCAGTAGATAACTCCTACACCGCTCAGACCGGCACGACCTATCCGTTCAAGACGATGCACGCCTACATGGTACAGTACAACGGCAAGCTGAAATGGTCATTGGCAAGTGCTACGCCGGCAAGTGTAGCCGCCCGCCGCACTGACGCTCCGAAGAACGTGGAGTTCCGTCTGGAGATTCAACAGAACGACAAGATGATTGACCAGACCTTCGTCCGCTTGACCAACGACGAGGCGATAAGCGCCAACTTCGATTTCAACTACGACCTGAGCAAGCAGATGAACAGCGGCAAGGCGAACATCTACACCATGGTCGAGGGGTACATCCAGACAGCAGGAAACATCCTGCCGCTGAGCGAGCAGACGACCATCGTGCCTGTAGGCGTGAAAGTGGTTGAGAATGCCGACTACACCTTCAGCATACCTGACGGCACAAGCGGCGTAGGCATAACGCTGATTGACCGGGAGACCGGCACACGTACCAACCTCAGCGCACTGGATTACACCGTATCGCTGGAGGCAGGCACCTGCGACGAGCGCTTCGTTATAGAGATTTCACCAATCAGTCAGGTAATAACAGACATCGAGTCAACCAACGGCGAAGATGACGGCATTTCGCCCAATGGCGCACACAAAGTGCTGATTGACGGCTTGCTGTACATCGTTCGCGACGGAAAGATGTACGATGCACGCGGTGCAAGAGTTGAATAATTGACGCTCTGTGAGCTACATGACAGTTCATCGATTATTCGGATTAACCCTACTAAACACTGAAAAAATGAAGAACATGAGAAATAAGATGATTACCATGGTAGCAGGTGTGCTGTTGGCATGCCTGCTGCCCCTTGCCGCGCATGCAGAGGAATGGAACTCAACATCCACGCTGAAAGGCTCAGGCAGCGGATATCAGTCGCACGTGACATTTGTGGGAGCGGAGAAAGCGACGCTTATACCGATGACATCCACCTCATCGATGCTGCCGGCAGGTGAGACAGTCGCACCGGAAGACACCAATACCGAAAGAGCCAAAAGCGGCAAACGGCGGGACTTTATCAACCCCAGTGACCCGGGAGAGAAAAGTGATGAGTTCCCCATCGGCGAGCCGTGGATGCTACTGCTGTTCGCTGCCGCAGCTGCGGGAGTGACGGGCTGGCGCAGATGGAGGACTTTGCGGTCAACAATTAGCCAAAATTGACAACAGCAAATGGCTATACATGATATAGTAAAGGCATTTGACGATGCGAAGATACGTGTCGCGTGGGATGATGCGGAGGAGAAATGGTACTTTTCCGTAGTAGATGTTGTAGGTGTGCTAACAGAGCAACAGACAGCACGTAATGCAAGTACATATTGGGCAGTCCTAAAAAAACGACTTACAGAAGAAGGTGCAGATGAACTGCTTACAAATTGTAAGCGGTTGAAACTAACAGCCTCTGACGGCAAGATGCGAGAAACCGATGTTGCTGATTTAGAGAGAATTCTGCGAATCATCCAGTCTATTCCGTCAAAAAGTCGAGAGCGACAGACTCAGGGCATTGGAGAAACAGTTGGCGCTGCAAAAGACGGCGCAGAGGTTGCACGTAACGCTCGAGCAGACGTTGAGCACCGGTTAGGTCACTCTGTTATATCTAATCTGCGCGCGATTGACCATATTACGCCAAAAGATGAGTTGCCTTTCGAAAAATAAGAGCGAACAAATAAATACAAACAATAATTTATGAAACAAAGAACATTACACTACCTGTTCGCCATCGCTGTGGTGGGAATAGGGTTGGCGGGATGTCATTCGGATGTCAATCTGGGCGACGTGACCGTTGACAGCAAGGTGAATGCCCGGCTCAGTCTGCCTATCGGCGAGATAAGCACGAAGTTCGCCGACCTGATCGGTCTGGTGAACGACGGCGTGGGCATCAGCATCAACGAAGACGGTGTGCTGGAGTACAACATCTGGCAGCACTACGACCGTGAGTTCCACAAGATCGTGCTGACCGACTATGTCGGCAACGTTGAGCAGGACATGCTCATCCAGTCGGTCAATCCGTCGCTGGTACTCATTCCTGCCGCTACGGAGATGGACGTACCGTTCGACCTCGTGATCAACTTCAACGGCGTGAACGACGACACATCCGACGAGCGGTTGGACAGCATGGTAATCGATGAAGCACGCTTCACGACGAAAATCAGCACGAAGAACCTGACCGTCACTGACAACGACATTCGGAAAGTGGTGATGGAGCTCGGTCCGCAGTTCCGCCGCGCAAAAGGCAAATCGATTGAGCTTCCGGACTTCCATCTGGACCAGGACGTGCCCATCGTGCTGGACAACTTCACGCTGGTGATGATGGCGGACGAGACGAAAGACCCGGCTAACGACAATGTGGTAAACACGGCAAGCATCCGTTTCATCCTGACGCTCAAGACCGGCGAGAACGTGGTGGTAGCCGCCAACTCGGGCTTCCACTTCACGTTCAAGGTCGAGTTCATGGAGTACAGCGCGCTGTACGGCTACTTCGAGCCGGGCACCCAGACGGCACATGCCGATGAGGTGGGTGTACCGTTTGAGATTCCGGGCGGCGAGCCGATGGTTCTGCCAATCAAGGAGCCGCAGATCACCCTGAAGTTCACCTACGGCGTATCCATGCCGCTGAGTGTCCGCGTGAACGAGATCAGCGCCATCCATCCCGACGGCACAAAGACCTACGCCACTTGGGGCGGCAGTTCGTCATCGCTGTTGCAGTTATACTCCGTACTGCCCATCAACTCTCCGCTGGACGCAATCATACAGGACAGCAGCATCATGATGAACAAGGAGCCGCAGAACGGCGCCATCGACCGGTTCTTCCAGAAAGAGGTGAAGAAGCTCGGCTACGACTACAAGCTGGATGTTGACCGCAGCCGCGTAGTGAACGGCGCTGTAATGAAGCAGTACCGTATGACGCAGAACACGAAATTCGGTCTGGACTTCAACTTCAAGATGCCCTTCGTATTCAACCCCGGTCTGAACGTGGCTTATGCCGACACAATCAAGGACATCGACCTGTCGCGTGCCGACCTCGACTCGCTGGCGGCTATGACCAATGGCATAATAACGAAGATTGACAGCGCCGAACTCTCGCTGTACATCGTGATTGAGAACAATATTCCGGTGGATATGGAGATTGATGCCATATTCCTGGACGAGAGCGAAAGCCCTCTGGCACTGGACCAGCTGAAAGGCATCCAGATTGAAGGTGCAACGATGAGCGGCAGTCAGGTTACTGCCGCCAAGACCGTGAAGACCGTAGCCATCCACACGGCAGACTTCGACAAGATAGCCAAGACCAAGGCCGTCAAATTCCGCACGCGTGTAGGCGACGACCAGAAGCCGTCAACGTTCCTGGCTGACCAGAAGCTGAAGATCAAGCTCGGCGTGACAGGTGACGTACAGGCGGTACTTAATCTGGAACTGAATCAGAACAACAAATAACAGGAGGACAGAACGATGAAAAGATTCATTCGCAACACAGCATTAGCTATAGCCCTCCTTGCGGGCAGCATAACCGTATCGGCGCAAGAGGTGAACACCTTGTACTTCCTCGAGAACTCGCCGCAACGCAGCTTCTTCAACCCCGCCCTGATGCCGGTCAGCAGCGGTTACATCGTGTTCACTCCGCTGGGTTACACCAGTCTGTGGGCAGGTAACAACGCACTGTCGATGAGCGACCTGGTTTATACCAAGAACGGACAGACCATCACCGCACTGAACCAAGGCGAGACGGAGAAGTTCCTCAAGAAATTCCACAACAACAACCTGATAAGTGCAGACCTGACGACCACCATCTTAGGATTCGGCGCGCGCACAAAGAAAGGCGGATACTTCCACGGAGGCATCTACCTGCGTGTGGACGCGGGCCTGAACATCCCCAAGAAGCTGACGAGCGCCATGATTATGCCCGACGGCATAGGTCTGGACATGTCCAAGCTGAACATTTCAGGTCTGAACTTCGGCATGCAGGCCTACACGGAGATCATGGGCGGCTACACCCGTCCGCTGAACGACCAATGGACCATCGGCGGCAAGCTGAAGATTCTGCTCGGTCTGGCCAACGCAAGTGTGAAAGTGGACAAGTTGAGCATCACTCCCGACCAGAACGACCCGACCGCTCCGGCAAGGCTGAACTTGGCCGGTAACCTGAACGTTGCTACACCGGGATTCATTGATCCGACAAAGATTCTGCCGGCGGAAGGCGAAGGCATGTTCGAGAACATCGACAAGCGCATCAACAACATGATGCCTTCGGACTTCAGCAAGATTCCCATAGGCGACCTGCTCAAGCCTGCCGGCATCGGTGCTGCCATTGACTTCGGTTTCACATGGAAACCCATCAAATACCTGCAGGTATCCGCAGCCATCAACGACCTCGGCTTCATCTACTGGATGAACGGCGTGAAAGGTACGGTGACGGGCGACATGGAGTTTGACGGACTCGGTGAGATTCAGGTCAAAGAGAAAGACGGCAAGATTGATACCGAAGGCATGAAACAGCAGGTACAGGATCACCTCCAAGGCTACCTCGACCAGATTCAGGGCGAAGGCAAGGCCGGCGGTTACGCACGTATGACGCGCGCACACCTTAATGTAGGTATCGACGGTCTGTTCTGGGAGAACAGAGTCGGCCTGGGTATCCTGTCACAAACCAAGCTGTACAACAGCAAGATTTACGAGGAGCTGACCCTGGGCGGCTTCTTCCGTCCGGTGAACTGGTTCAACCTCGCCGTCAGCTACTCGCTCATCAACGGTCACGGCGGCACGATAGGTGCAGCGTTAGGCTTCGCGCCCTACGACGGAATCATGCTGACCCTGGCTACCGACTACATCCCGTGCAGCTTTGCCGACATGAGCCCGCTCACAAAATCAGACAAACCGCAGTACTATCTGCCCTACAAGAACCCGGGCGTGAATGTAGCCCTTGGCTTTGCCATTGTCTGGGGCACGAACAAGAAGTATGACTCCGACAAGGACGGTGTGCTCGACAAGCTCGACGTCTGCCCGAAGACCCCGCGTAACATCCGCGTGGATGCCTTGGGTTGCCCGCTTGATACGGACGGTGACGGCATACCAGACTACATCGACGAGTGCCCGAACACCGTGGCAGCCGCCTATGGTACAGTGGATGCCTCGGGTTGCGAGCGCGACGGTGACCTGGACGGCGTGCCCGACTACCTCGACCTCTGCCCGGATACGCCGGAAGAGGCCCGTACAGCAGTTGATGAGAACGGCTGTACGCGTGATACGGACAAGGACGGTGTGCCTGACTACCGTGACGACTGCCCGAACACCCTGCCCGAAGCAGCAGACTTTGTTGACGAGCACGGCTGCGACAAGGACAGCGACGGTGACGGCGTGCCCGACTATCTCGACAAGTGCCCGAACACGCCCGAGGAGGCATACAACTTCATCAACGAACAAGGTTGTCCGCTTGATACGGATGAGGACGGTGTACCCGACTACATGGACAAGTGCCCGCGTACCGCTTATGCTGCACGCCAGCATGTGGACAGCTGCGGTTGCGACAAGGACAGCGACAAGGACGGTGTGCCCGACTACCTGGACGAGTGCCCGTATGTGCCCGGCGTGAAGGAGAACAAGGGCTGCCCGCAAGTGAAACGTGCGGTAAGCAACATCCTCAAGAAGGCCATGACAGGTATCCAGTTCGAGACCGGCAAGGCTACTATCCTCAAGAAGTCGTACCCGATACTGGACGAGGTGGCTAAGGTCTTCCTCGACAATCCTGACTACATCATCGAAGTACAAGGTCACACCGACAATGTCGGTAACGCCGAGGCGAACAGGAAACTGTCCGACAAGCGTGCACACGCCGTCCGCGACTACATCGTCAAGAAGGGCGTTGAGGCTAACCGCATCACAGCCAACGGTTACGGAGACACCGCGCCTATCGCTGACAACAAGACGAAGGCCGGACGCGCCAAGAACCGCCGCGTAGAGTTCAAGATCACCTTCGAGGAGATCCACTACGAGGTAATCAACGACCATAACCCGGGTGCAGATGAGCCGGCAGCGCAACCCGCTGCCGAGCCCACTGCTCCGCAGAACTAAGACAAACATAAACAATTTATCATATGGGAAGAGCATTTGAATATCGCAAAGCGACCAAACTCAAACGTTGGGGTCACATGGCCCGTACATTCACCAAGTTAGGAAAAGAAATCACCAATGCAGCCCGTGAGGGCGGTCCGGATCCGGACAGCAACCCGCGTCTGCGTACACTCATCCAGCAGTGCAAGAAGGAGAACATGCCGAAGGACAACATCGACCGCGCAATCAAGAAGGCGACCGACAAGTCGTATGAGGGCTACAAGGAGATCAACTACGAAGGCTACGGCCCGCACGGCATAGCAATCTTCGTGGAGACGGCTACGGACAACAACATGCGTACCGTGGCAAACATCCGCTCGTACTTCACCAAGCACGGCGGCACGCTCGGCACACAGGGCTCGCTGCAGTTCCTGTTCGACCGCAAGGCATGCTTCACCGTCACGATGAAGGAAGGTATCGACCTGGACGAGCTGGAGCTCGAACTGATTGACTTCGGCGTGGAGGAGCTCGGCGTGGACGAGGAGGAGAACACCATCGTCCTCTATGCCGCTTTCGACCAGGCGAACGCACTGCAGAAGTACCTTGAGGACAACGGCTTCGAGATCCAGTCCTGCGAGTTTGTCCGCATACCGAACGACACCAAGACCCTCACCGACGAGCAGCGTGAGTCCGTACAGAAACTCATCGACCGCATCGAGGAGGACGAGGACGTTCAGAACGTATTCACCAACATGGCGGACTGACGCGTTCGGCAAACTGCGCTAACAGATGTCGCCCTGCGACATCTGTTAGCGCAGTTGCCTCCGCTCTCCCCACCACAACCCTTACTGGTTGCGTCGGGGGCCCCAATCAAGTATCGAACTATGCTAATAGCTGATTACTTTCAACTAAGTGAGCGTCAGGCTGAGCAGTTTGCTCAGCTTGACGCGCTTTACAGAGACTGGAACGCGAAGATCAATGTCATATCAAGGAAGGACATCGACAACCTGTACGAGCACCATGTGCTGCACTCACTCGCCATCGCCAAGCTGCTGAAGTTCACGCCCGGCACGACAATCATGGACATCGGTACGGGCGGAGGCTTTCCGGGCATACCGCTGGCGATACTTTTTCCCGAATGCCGGTTTGTGCTTGTGGACAGCATCGGCAAGAAGATCAAGGTAGCCTCAGCCGTGGCGGAAGCCCTCGGGCTGACGAACGTGGAGTGCATCCAGGAGCGCGCCGAGGATGAGAAGCGGCAGTTTGATTTCGTGGTCAGCCGCGCCGTGATGCCCCTACCCGACCTGGTCAAGCTCGTCAGGAAGAACATCAGCCACAAGAACCAGCACAACGCTCTGCCGAACGGACTGATTGTGCTGAAAGGCGGCGGCATAGATGCCGAGGTAGCACCCTTCAAGCGAACAGCCGAAGTCACGCCTATAGCCGATTATTTGAACCAAATTTGGTTCAAAGACAAATACATCGTATATCTGCCGATATAATTTACCATTTGGTCATGTACCATTTACCATTTATTGTTTCATTTGGCAATTTAGCCATTTGTACGTAAATGATTAAATGACTCAATGACCAAATAAATGAACAAATTGTAAATGATAAAATGGTAAATATCAAGACTTTCGTTTGCAATCCGTACCAGCAGAACACGTACGTGGTGCACAAGGCCGGAGAGTGCACCTGCTTCATCGTGGATGCCGGCATCTACTCGCCGGATGAGGAGCACGCCTTGACGGAATACATCCGCCGGCAGGAGTTGACGGTGGAGGCTATACTGATTACCCACTCCCACCCCGACCACGTCTGCGGGCTCAAGCGCCTGCAGACGCTCTACCCCGATGCAGCGGTTTACCGCATCAGTACGGAAACAGAAAATGAGACTCAGAACGATGCCCCGGAAAGGCAGAGCATGCAGGACGCGAAGGGGAATCCTGAAGGAGTTATCCTAAGGTTTACTCATAGTAAGGTACAGATTTTTCACACTCCCGGGCACAAGGAAGATTGTGTTTGTTATTACCTGCCCGACGAGGGCATATTGTTCTCCGGCGACACGCTGTTCTACGGTTCGGTAGGGCGCACCGACCTGCCCGGAGGCGACTACGTGACCCTGATTGAGTCACTTCACCTGCTGATGAAGCTGCCCGCCGACACGAAGGTCTATTCCGGACACGGCGAACCCACGACCATCGGTCATGAGAAACAATTTAATCCGTTCATACACTGAGCATACAATGACGTGAAATAATCATCACATTTATGTTATGCTTATGTTATGCTTATGTTATGCTTTTGGACCGATTATCTGCGCACGCGCAGATAGAGAATGAATGCAATAATCAGGAAAATTATATTCGGTAGCCAGACGCTCATGAACGGCGACATGACACCGCTGACGGAGAACGTCGTGCTGACCGTAGAGAACAGGATATATGCAGCAGTGAGCGTCACACCAATCGCGAGGTTCTTGCCCATTCCGCCTCGTACTTTCTTGCTGGACAAGGTCACTCCGAGCAAGGTCATGATAAACACGCCCAGCGGTCCTGCGAAACGCGTGTACCACTCCGTTTCAAACGCCTTGACGTTGCCTGCACCTCTTTCACGAAGTTTGTTTATATAATTGTACAACTCGGCATTGGTCATCTGCTGCGCCTGTTCGGCTGTGATGAACAGTTCGTCAGGCATAATATGTATGACCGTGTCAAGCGTCTGCCCCTGTACCATCGACTCGCGCATGCCGTCGAAATCACGCTTGGTGTAGTTCTCAAAACGCCATTTGTAGCCGTCGATATGCCGGATACGGTCAGCCGTTATACGTTCGGTAAGCGTCTTGCCTTCGAAATGCTCAAGCGATGAGCGATAGCCTACATGGGTACGCATCTGGAAGCTTTCGATATACAGCACCGTGCCCTGGTCGACCACCATCTGTACGTTACGGGCACTCTCATGCGTGAACTTCTCGATGTACTTGTCGGTAAACGCCAGCATCTTTTTGGTAGATTGCGGAATAACCCAGCCGCCCATGCCATAGGTGACTGCCACAAGGAACGTTGCAGTAATGAGATACGGACGCAGGAAACGCTCGTAGCTGACACCGGCAGCCAGAATGGCTATAATCTCGCTGTTACCCGCCATCTTGGAGGTGAAAAAGATAACCGAAAGGAAGATGAACAACTGGCTGAACATGTCCAGGAAGTACGGCAGGAAGTTCATGTAGTAGTCGAAGATAATCTCATGCAAAGAGACCTGATGCTCGTAGAAGTTGTCGAGCTTCTCCGTAAGGTCAAACACCACAGTGATGCTCAACACGAGCACAATCGACAGAAAGAATGTGCCGAGGAACTTCTTAATTATATACCAATCAAGGCGCTTCATATATTTTCTGTTTTCTTTTGGTATCTTTGTGTTTTTGTTTCGGTCATTATGGTCACCATAACTTCCTCAACAGAAAACGCAAATATACTCAAAACAAAATCAGAAATAGGAATCTGATCTTATAATCTATTCTTCAGTTGCGGGACGAGGGCGGCTTTCCATGGATGGAAGTCGCCGGCGAGGATATGCCTGCGTGCTTCACCTACCAGATGGAGGTAGAACGCCACGTTGTGGATGCTGAGAATCTGCAAGCCCAGCATCTCCTGCGCGTGTATAAGATGACGCACATACGCGCGCGAATAAGCATGGTCAACAAGCGATGTGCCTGCCGGGTCGAGTTCGGTGAAGTCGTCCTCCCACTTCTTGTTACGCAGGTTCATCACACCGTTCATGGTAAAAATCATACCGTTTCTGCCATTGCGAGTCGGCATGACACAATCGAACATATCCACTCCGCGCTCAATCGCCTCGAGGATGTTCCACGGCGTACCGACGCCCATGAGGTATCGGGGTTTGCTATCAGGCAGTATGTCGTTGACGACCTCAATCATCTCGTACATTGTCTGTTCGGGTTCGCCGACCGCCAGTCCTCCAATGGCGTATCCGTCGCGGTCGAGGTCCCGAAGCCGCTTGGATGCCTCCTGACGCAGGTCAGCATAGGTGCAACCCTGCACAATCGGGAACAGGTGTTGCCGATAGCCGTACAAGTCCTCCGTGGCGTCAAAGCGAGCTATACAGCGGTCGAGCCATCGATGGGTGCGCTCCATTGATTGCGTAGCATAGGTGCGGTCCGCCGTTCCCGGGCAACACTCGTCGAACGCCATCATGATGTCCGCACCAATCAGGCGCTCGATATCCATCACGCCTTCCGGCGTGAAGAACAGTTTGCGGCCGTCGATATGACTTGAGAAACGTACGCCCTCGTCGGTCATCTTCCGAAGGTCGGTAAGTGAGAACACCTGAAAACCTCCGGAGTCCGTCAGGATAGGATGCGTCCAGCCCTCGAACTTATGCAAACCACCGGCACGGTACAGAATGTCCGTTCCGGGACGGAGATAGAGGTGGTAGGTATTCCCCAGAATGATTTGTGCGTGAATATCGTCCTCCAGTTCGTGACGGTGGATGCCTTTCACGCAACCGTCCGTACCGACAGGCATGAAGATAGGCGTGAGGATGTCCCCATGGTCAGTATGGATGACACCGGCACGCGGCCCTACGGCTTGTGGAGAGGATTGAAGTTCGAAGAATTGCATGATTCGAGATGCCGATATTTCGAGATGCCGATATCCCGATTAGAGTTTGTTGTTCGCAGGAAAGACAACAGCCGGTTTGAAGGTCTTAGTCTCTTCGGGCGTCATGAGTGCATACGCCATGATGATGACCGTGTCCCCCACATGAATCAGATGGGCGGCAGCGCCGTTGATACAGATACATCCGCTACCACGACGACCGGTGATGACATAGGTCTCGATGCGTGCGCCATTGGTGTTGTCCACCACCTGCACACGCTCGCCGGGATAGATATTGGCCGCCTCCATCAGGTCCTGATCAATCGTGATGCTGCCAACATAATCGAGGTTAGCCTCTGTAACCTGTACACGATGAATCTTTGATTTGAGTATTTGTAATAACATCCGTTCTGTATGGTAATTAATTCGTCAGAAGCATTTACTTCGGCGCGTTGAGAATAAGATTGAGGAACTCCTGCCTCGTCTCCTTGCGGTTGAAGGCTCCGGTGAAATCAGAAGTAACGGTATGCGAGTGCTGCTTCTGCACGCCTCGCATCTGCATGCAGAGGTGCTCCGCCTCGATGACCACCATCACGCCCAAGGGGTTGAGTGTACGCTGGATGCAGTCCTTGATTTCGGTGGTCAGGCGCTCCTGCACCTGCAGGCGCCGTGCAAACACATCCACGACACGGGCAATCTTGCTCAGCCCTGTGATGCGTCCGTTGGGAATATACGCCACATGCGCTTTGCCGAAGAAAGGCAACATATGGTGCTCGCACAGCGAGTAGAACTCAATATCACGAACCACCACCATCTGCCTGTAGTCCTCCTCGAACAACGCGGAGCGCAGTATAGCCTCGGGGTCCTCGTGGTATCCCTTGGTGAGGAACTGCATCGTCTTGCCGACACGTCTCGGCGTACGCTTCAGGCCTTCGCGTTCGGGGTTCTCTCCCAGCAAGCGAAGTGTCGCATCCACGTTCGCGGCAATGCTGTCCGCCAAACTGTCAGACGGGGTAAATGCTTGTAAATCCATGTCAACGTATCTTTACTTGGTCGCGGACTATATAGGTGTAGTCAGCGAGGTCAGGGAATAATTGCTTGAACGCGTCGCGGAAGTCAGCAGCCTCGGCTTCGGTGAGGAAATCCCCCAGACGCACCTTCCACGAGGGCGTAGCGTAAATCACATACACCGGCACGGATAACTCCTGCCTGACGCGCTGCTCCAACTTCAGTGCTTCTGACTTGCCGCGCTGCGGGTGATTGCTGGAATATATCTGCACTCGGAAACCCGCACGCTCCTGTTCGCCACGCTGAATGCCTGCAATCTTCTCCTCCATGAGCAGAGTGACCATACTATCCTGCTCGATATGCACATTGGGCATATCCATCAGGATCTGCGGATAGGGCAATGTGAGCGAAGCCAACGAATCGGTGACATCCGTGACGGCAGCCGAATCCTCAGGCGCAGCGCTTACAGCCACTTCCTGCCCCAGCACAAGCCGGGCAGGAAGAAGCGCAAGAAGTGTCAATATGACGAACGATATATGCTTCATCATTTGCTTAAAATAACGCAACAATAATCATGCCACAATGCGCTTAGTAGCGGAACGACGAACCGCCGACGAACTCGCGGAGGAATGATGTAGGCGGAATCTCCTTCTCAGGAATGGACTCGAAGTACGAGAGGAATTTCAGCAGGCGGTGCGCCTCTGCATACTCATCGCAGTACTTCGGCACGTCCGCCAGGATCGGTTCGGCGTGGCGCTTGAGAACTGCCAGTTCGAACAGCAGCGAGGAGTTGAACATTGCATCGGCTTCCTCCTGGAAGGGGTAAATCCACTTGACTTCGCCTCGGCGCACAGAGGGGCAGCGGTTGATTGTATCGCGTGCCGAATAACCACGATAGCGGTAGTCACGAACGATGCGGCGTATGAGACGCACATCGGTGGTCGGGATCCAGTTGTGGTTGTCGAGGTTGACTGTGGTAAGCGAGGATACATAAATCTTGAAGACCTTGTCACGCGGTATATCCGGCAGGAGCTTGGGGTTGAGGGCATGCAGACCTTCGAGGATAACGACCGTATCGCTCTTGAGCTGCAGTTTGTCGCCTTTCATCTCGCGTTTGCCGGTCTCGAAGTTGAACGTAGGCAGCGCCACCTCCTTACCCTCCAACAGGTCAGCCACCTGCTGACGGAAGAACGGCAGGTCGAGCGCATTGATGTCCTCGAAATCCCAGTCGCCGTTCTCATCCTTGGGCGTATCCTCGCGGTTGACGAAGTAGTTGTCCATCGAGAGGATAACAGGGCGAATGCCGTTGACGAGCATCTGTATGGTCAGACGTTTGGAGAACGTGGTCTTGCCGGATGACGAAGGACCGGAGATGAGCACGAACTTAGGCATGCCTCCTTCCTTCTTGACAATCATATCGGCAATCTGAGCGACTTTCTTCTCGTGCAAAGCCTCGGAGAGTTTGATCATCTCAAAGGACTTGTTGCCCTTGCAGGCATTGTTGAACTCGCCGACGTTGCTGATTTTGAGGAGTTTGTTCCAAGACGTATATTCGTTGAAGATGCCGAACATCTTATCCTGATTGCAACTTTCCTCAAGTCTGGTCGGGTCAACGCGATTGGGGATGCGAAGAAGTATGCCCTCGTGGAAGAGTTCGAGCTTATAGACATTGAGGTAGCCTGTCGAAGGCATAAGTGCCGAAGTATAGTAATCGATAAAATCGTCGATACGGAAGTAACGGCAATAGGGGTTTCCCAGAGTCTGGAACAGCGTAGTCTCGGCGTCATGGCACTCCTTGAACAGGCGGATGACCTCCTTGGTCTGCTTCTCCTCAGTGACAATAGGTTTGTCGGCACGGATGAGCTCCTGCATGCGTTCGCTGATGGCGTTGATGACATCCTGTGTAACGGGCATGTTTGTGCCTTCGAAGTTACGGAGCGTGCAATAGTAGCCTTTGGAGATCGGGTGCTCGACTAGCAGGTCGGTGTGCGGATAGAGGGAGCGCACAGCGTACGCCATAACCATCTCCAGCGTGCGGACATAGCAGCGCATGCCTGAAGGACAGGAGGCGTCGAGGAACTCAATGTCCTTGGGTTTGTAGACGAGGAACGTCAGATCCTGCGTTTTGTAATTGACGCGGGCGCAAACCACCGGGTACGGCAACTGCAATCCTATCTGGCGATAGACGTCGAGTAGCGCCGTGCCGCGCTGAATGTCGTAGTACTGCTTGTTGTTTTTGCAGTAAATGGTTACTGTATTTTCCATAACTTTATATTTTTGTTTTCTTTCGGCATATTTTCGTTTTTTGTCCGGTCATTATGCCCCACATAACTCCCTCACGAGAAAACAAAAATCAGCTCGAAACAAATCCAAAAATGGATTTAGTTGTTAATATTATTCTCTTCTTTCACTTGTTTGCCGTTGACAAGGCAGAGCATGCCGACGAAGGTCAGCAGTGCGTTGAGCAGCAGGCGTTCGTGAGAGAACTGATAACCTCCGAACCATGCGGCAGAGTTGACATCGATGATCCACGTGATGACGGGTGCTGCGATGACCACGAGCGGCACCCACTTGTCGCGAATCCGGAACTTGGTGAACATACCGAAACAGAACATACCCAGCAACGGGCCGTAAGTATAAGAGGCTACCTTATACACAGTCTGGATGACGGCATCGTCGTTGAGCACGTAGATGACGCACAGGAGCGATGCCATGATAACGGTCATGCAGATATGCACGATGGTACGAATCCTGCGCTGCCTCTGCTCGTCGTGACGCTGGATGCCGAGTATATCCACGCTGAACGAGGTAGTCAGGGCAGTCAGGGCACTGCCAGCAGCCGAGTACGCTGCAGCAATAAAGCCTACGATAAACAGCACACCGACAATCATCGGGAAGTACGAGCCCGTAGCCAGATAGGCAAACACATCGTCGCCCTTCAAGCCGGAGAGGTCAATCTGCTGCTGTGCGGCGTACGTATAGAGCAGGTAACCTAATACGAGGAACAGGCCGATAACGAAGATCTGCAGCACAGCGCCGGTAATCATGTTCTTCTGGCTCTCGCGGAAATTCTTGCAGCTCAAAGTGCGCTGCATCATATCCTGGTCAAGACCGGTGGTGGCAATGACGAGGAAGATACCTGCCAGGAACTGCTTCCAGAAGAACGTAGGCTGCTTGGGGTTGTCGAAGAAGAACGTGCGTCCCATGTCGCTATGCGTCAGTCCTTGCAGGCTGACGCCGTCACGCATAATAAAGAAGATACACAAGGCGACGGAAAGGATGAGGCAGCATGTCTTCAGCAGGTCGGTCCACACTACGGATTTCACGCCGCCACGGAAAGTAATCAGATAGACCATTGCTGTGGTCAGAACAGCGTTCAGCCAGAACGGTATGCCCAGCGGCTCGAACACCAGAATCTGCAGCACTGCACTCACGACGAACAGACGCACACTGGCGCCAAGCATCTTGCTGACGAAGAAGATCCACGCGCTGGTCTTGTAGGAGGTGGTGGAAAAACGGTGATTGAGGTACTGGTAGATACTGGTGAGGTTCAGCTTGTAGAACAGCGGGATGAGCACGTAGGCGATGATAATCTGGCCGACAGTGAAGCCCAGAACCATCTGCATATAAGAGAACGCAGCGCCCTGCACCATACCCGGCACACTGACGAAGGTCACGCCGGAGATAGCCGCGCCGATAGTGGACATAGCCACGAGTGCCCAGTTGTTCTGGCGGTTGCCGGAGTAGAAACCTGCGCTGTCCGCCTTACGGCCTGCTATATACGATACAGCAAACAGTACCGCGAAGTAGGCAAGGATGGTGATCAATATACTAACAGGTGTCATGATATTTGTTCATTTGTTCATTTACCATTTACCATTTATTTGTTCATTGAGATATTTAATCATTTAGTTGGCCAAAAGGGAAAATAGATGAACAAATAGTAAATGACAAAATGGTAAATTATACTTTGAATTCCTTTGGGACAGGTGTTTCAAAATGCACCACCTGCTCGGTGGCAGGATGGATGAACTCGAGTATTCGTGCGTGCAGGCAGAGGCGGTCAACAGGCGCCCATGTATTGCCGTGGCCGTACTTACGGTCGCTGACCACAGGATGCCCGATGGAGGCCAGATGCACGCGAATCTGGTTGGTACGACCGGTCTCGAGATTAAGGGCAACCAGTGAGAGTTGCGGCTGCCCATCGGCACCGAGGGCCACGGCGGGGACTGATCCGTCAAACTTGGCAGATGAATCAAGCGCGCGCGTGCCTAATACCTCATAATGTGTGACGGCTTTCTGACCGCCGTCGTCCACGGGCGAGGAATAAACCATCGCATTGCGTTTGTCCTCGGTGAGCCAGGTGGTGATGGTACCGGTCTTGTCCGGCAGGATGCCTTCGGCAAGGGCTACATAGGTGCGCTTGGTGACCAGCTGCCGCCAGTAGGTACGCATGTACTCCTGCATCTGCGGCGTCTTGGCGAACACGAGCAGTCCGCTGGTCTCACGGTCGAGACGGTGCACAACGAACACGTTGTTGCGCGGGTGCTGCCTGCGCACGTAGGCCTTGAGGATGGACAGGGCTGTAGTCTCCGCGCTGTCGGGGTTCGAGGGCACGGTGAGCAGGCCTTGCTTCTTGTTGACAACCAAGAGGTAGTCGTCTTCGTAAACGAGAGATAGTTTGGGGTGGTGCAGTGTGGTCGTACCTGCCTGCGAAAGGATGGTCACTTCGTCGCCTGATTTCAGTGCTTGGTCGCCACGGGTACTGATTGCACCGTTCAGTTGTACACGCCGCGCACGCAGCAACTGCTTTATACTCGTGACGGTCATGCCGCCGAGTTTGGCAGACATGAGGTCGAGCAGCGTGGTGGGCGCTGTGGCGTGGAGGACCGTGTTATTCTTTCTTTTCATGGATGCGAATAATCCGCCCTGCATGGCGGATGCCTCAACAAGAGGCGGATAAATAAATGCGCGAGGCGAGCATGGTGCTCGCCTCGCGACATGGTTTAGTTGCGCTTGCGGTTGCCGTAGCGTGACATGAATTTGTCCACACGACCGGCGGTGTCCACAAGTTTCGACTTACCCGTATAGAACGGGTGAGAGGTGTTCGAGATTTCCAACTTGATGAGCGGATAGGTCTGGCCATCGATTTCGATGGTGTCCTTCGTGTTAGCGCATGAGCGGCTGAAGAACTGTGTGCCATCCGACATATCTTTGAATACCACTACGCGGTAGTTCTCGGGATGAATTCCTTGTTTCATAACTTCATTCTTTTTAGCCGAAAGACCGTTCTCTTCGTTCACTAAAAGACAAAAGATAAAAGCCTAATCAGTCTTTGCTCTTTGAGCACCATAGGTGCGGTCTTTTTTCTTTGAGCGAAGCGGTCTAACAATGGTTCTTATTCAGCAGCCTCAGCTTCAGCTACTACGTTAATCTTGATGGCAGCCTTTACCTCGCGGTGCAGACGAGCCGTTGCCTCATATTCGCCTACCTGCTTGATAGGCTCCACGGTGATGACCTTCTTGTCCACCTCGATCTCCTGCGCCTTGAGGGCATCAGCAATCTGCTGGGTGGTAACCGTACCGAAGATCTTGCCGTCCTCGTTAGCCTTAACGGGCACGGTGATTACGGTGTTAGCAAGCTTCTCAGCCAGTGCCTGAGCGTCAGCCAGGAGCTTGGCGAGCTTGTGAGCCTGCTGCTTGAGGTTCTCAGCCAGTTGCTTACGGTTGCTCTCGTTGGCGATGATAGCCAGCTTGTTGGGCAGCAAGTAGTTGCGGCCATAACCGTCGCGTACCTTAACGATATCGTTCTTGTAGCCCAGATTAGCTACGTCTTGTATCAATATGATTTCCATAACTATACGAATTAAAAATTAAAAATTAGAAATTAAAAATTACTTCATATGATTACTTCATCATATCCGTTACATAAGGCAGCAATGCCAAGTGGCGGGCTTTCTTAACGGCCTGAGCGACCTTGCGCTGGAACTTCAGCGAAGTACCGGTGATGCGGCGGGGCAGGATCTTGCCTTGCTCGTTGAGGAACTTCTTGAGGAACTCAGGGTCCTTGTAATCCACGTACTTGATACCGGCTTTCTTGAAGCGGCAGTACTTTTTCTTCTTCTGATCCGTCTGTTTCGGGGTCAGGTAGCGAATCTCTTCATTCTGTGCCATGATTAAGCCTCC
>JAFSXJ010000075.1 GCA_017444065.1 Paludibacteraceae bacterium
AACGTTATCCACAAGTCCGTAGGTGCCATCAGCGACAGCGATGTCATGCTGGCTGCGGCGTCCGACGCTATCATCATAGGCTTCAACGTCCGTCCGACCGGTACGGCGAAGAAGATGGCGGAGCAGGAGGAAGTGGATATACGCGTTTACTCCATTATCTATGACGCTATCGAGGAGGTGAAGGCTGCTATGGAGGGCATGCTTTCGCCGGAGATCAAGGAGGAGGTTACCGCCACGCTGGAGATCCTGCAGACCTTCCATATCTCCAAGGTCGGCACTATCGCCGGCTGTCTGGTGCGTGAAGGCAAGATCAAACGCGGCAACAAGGTGCGCGTCATTCGTGACGGCATCGTTATCAAGACCGCCGAGCTGGCTTCGCTCAAGCACGGCAAGGATGATATCAAGGAGGCAGGCGTCAATACCGAGTGCGGCTTGAGCCTGAAGGCTTACGACGACCTGAAAGAGGGTGATATACTTGAGGCATTCGAGGAGATTGAGGTAGCCAAATCGCTGTAATATGGCACGTCTTCGTTCATTAGACGTATTGAGGGGTATAACCATCGCAGGAATGATTCTTGTGAACAACCCCGGCACTTGGGCGCATATCTATGCGCCCTTGCGTCATGCTGCGTGGAACGGTTGCACGCCCACCGACCTGGTCTTTCCGTTCTTTATGTTCGTGATGGGTGTGGCGATGTTCATCTCGTACCGCAAGTACGATTACACGCTGACGGGCAAGAGTGCCGGTCACCTCATCTACCGCTCGCTGATGCTGGTGCTGATAGGCTGGGCGATTGGCTGGTTCGGTATCTTCTGCCGTACGTTGTCCGGTGGCGGCGAGTTCGTCGATGCCATCTGGAACAACCCGATAGCCAGGCTCCGTTACATGGGCGTGCTGCCCCGGTTAGGCTGGGTGAGCCTGCTGGCCGGACTGCTACTGATGCTGCTCAAGCCCAAACGTGCGCCGTACGTATCGGTTGTGCTGCTGGTCATCTATTGCATCATCATCGGTGTGACGGGAAGCTTCGACCTGACGGAGGACAATATTATTGCCCGTGTTGACAAGGCGGTGCTGGGCGAGGCGCACATGTACCATCTGGGCGGCATAGCGTTCGACCCCGAGGGCATAGTATCAACTATCCCGTGCGTGGCGCACTGCTTGTTGGGTTGCTGGGTAGGCAAGTTGATTTGCGAGGTTGATAACTTGAGCGGCAAGGTCATTCGCGTGATGCTGTTCGGGGCAATCAGCCTGATGACGGGCTTCCTGCTTGATTATGCGTTCCCAATCAACAAGAGTTTGTGGTCGGCATCTTATGTGCTGGTTACCTGTGGTCTGGCGTCGCTGCTGTTGGGTGTGCTGATATGGCTGATTGACATATACGGCAAGTCGAAGTGGTTCGTGCCGTTCGAGAGTTTCGGCGTCAATCCGATGTTCCTGTTTGTGCTGAGCGGTGTGCTTGCCATAATTATGGCGAATATCCGGTTTGAGGTTGGCGGCGACATGTATTCCGTCTGGGGCTTCTTCTACAAACGGTTGATGCAGCCCGTGTTCGGTGACACAGGCGGTTCGTTGGCTTGTGCGCTGCTGTACGATGCGTTGCTCTGGTGCATCGCTTATCCGCTCTACCGCAAAAAGATATACATTAAGATATAAGGCTTTCAGTTTCACCAATAGCAATGCCGGCTATAGCGACAATAGGGTTCTTCGATGGCGTCCATAAGGGACATCACTACTTGTTTGAGCAGTTGCGTCGCTATGCCGCGGAGTACGACGAGCGCCCGCTAATCTTCACCTTTCTCCAGCACCCGCGAACGGTGCTTGCCAAGCTGCAGGGGAATGATGACTTCTGCCCCTCGCTGCTGACCACGACCGACGAACGCGAACAGTTGCTCGGGCAGTTCGGTGACGTACATTTCTTCGACTTTGCCGAGGTGCAACCGCTCACCGCAGCGCAGTTTCTCGACTATCTTGCCGACCGCTGGAAAGTCAGGCATCTGCTGATGGGGTATAACCACCGTTTCGGCTCTGACGGAAGGCTGACGGACGAGCAGTATGCCGCTATCGCCCGGCAGGTAGGAATCCGTATTCTTCGCGCCGATTCGTATGGCGAAGACGGGCTGAAGCCTTCCTCGACTGTCATTCGCAACCTGCTCGTGCGAGGAGATATAGCAGCTGCGAACCGCTTGTTGGGCTACGAATATATGCTGACCGGCAGAGTAGTGCACGGACGAATGATAGGCCGGCAGATTGGTTTTCCTACGGCGAACATCGTCCCTGCTCCTGACAAGCTCATCCCCACATCAGGTGTGTATAAAGCGGTCGTTTCTGCCAATGGCCAACAGCTAATGGCTAACGGCCTCATCAACGCTCAGGCGTTAGTGAATATTGGAACGAACCCCACCGTCGGCAACACGCATCAGACTATTGAGGTGCACATCCCCGACTTCAGCGGCGACCTGTACAACCAATCCATCACGTTGCACTTCACCGAGCGCCTGCGCGAAGAACGGCGCTTTGATTCGCTTGATGACCTGCGCAAGCAGATTCAATGCGACCTTGCTGCCCTTCATCCGAATCAATGATATTGAGCATTGGCAATCTTCCTTAATGCGAATAAATAGAATTATATACATATTACCACTTGCCAGTCTGTTGCTTTTGGCGTCATGTAGTGTGAAAAAGAATTTGACACCCCTTACGGCGGAAGAATCACAGGCAATGAATGAGCGTCAGAAATCGGACACCTTGCCTGATTTTCTGCAACCGTTTGCCGGTGACAGCACCATCCATATCAACTATGCGTATGGCATCCCGTTCATCATTGATGACAGCGTGCCGATGCTCCTGCCACCCATAGACAAGGAGCCGAAAGGGTATGTTAGCAGTCAGACATATAATGAACCTAATAGAGGTGGCGGAGCAAATAGGTATGGAGATCGGATTTCCGCTTGTGGAATAAAGAATCCTATAGATAGTCTTTTATGGCTTAATAAGTGTATCAATGATTTGCCGGAATATATTGATAACCAGTTTTTTCCCATAACCCACCGTATATCTTTTTTTGTCCAATTATACAAAGTGAAAGATTCGGCTGATATAATATTATTCTCGGTTGCATTCTTTCCGGATTGGGAATGTCATTCAGAAGAGATAACTCTGATGCAAATATCAGTCTTATATGCTTTTGATTGCGAGGGAAATTTACTATCAAAATCTAATTACTACGAACCTATCAAATTTAACCATGGTAGACGGAGTGGTGAATTAAACAAAAAAAATCCCAATACAGAAAGGATGTTATCCCTTCTTAACCAAAAAAGTCGAAGATACAGGCTGTTCTTATGGGATTTTTACAAGAAGCCCTCAGAATCTGTGTATCCATGCTTTTCAATATTTTATTGATTCAAAAAATTCTACAAATGAAAAAAAATCTTATTGTTATTAGTTGTGTTCTTTTCTTGAATAATCTGGTATTTGCCGATCCGGCATGGCCTGACTCTGTACTGGTGCATCAACCCGATGGAACTGATTTATGGGTGTTTGATAGAGGGGATGAATACTGTCATTGGGTGGAATCGACAGACGGATATGTAATTTTAAAGAATGCAGACGGTGTATTTGAGTATGCAACGGTTAGTGATGCGCAAATAGAGCCATCAGGAAGAAAAGTTAACAACCTACAGAGTAAAAGTATTTCCGAAATTTATTTTGCAAAAAGGCAAAGAAATATTGTGCAAGATGTAATAAATACGCAGCATAGAAAATCGCGTAGAAATGTACTCCAAAATAGGACACCAAATGTGCCCTCTTCTCCTGTTGTCGGAATTTTTAAAGTTCTTACAATCTTAGTTGATTTTCCTGATAAACCATTTACATATTCTGTTGATGACTTTGATGCATTAATGAATGAAGTTGGCTATTCTGAAAATGGTAATGCCGGTAGTGTTCGTGATTACTATTTTGAAAATTCGTACGGACAACTAACTATACAAAGTAGTGTAATTGGTCCTTATACGGCTACGCAGCAAAGTTCTAACTATGTATATTCACAAGGTGGGAATGCGACAAATGCTGCAAATTTAGTCCAAGAGGCTATAAATTGGGCTGATAATCAAGGGGTAGATTTTAGTATGTATGATGGTAATAATGATGGCTATGTAGATTGTGTCCATATCATTTATGCTGGTAACCGTTATTCTTCAGGTGGATCTGGGATAATATGGCCCTTTAATTCGAAATTTATTACACCTATAGAGAAAGACGGAAAAAATATATCTGAATTTATTATGACACCAGAAAAGATAGGGACTAACGAATCCGATATGACTACAATAGGGGTTATTTGTCATGAGTTAGGACATGTCTTTGGCGCTCCGGATTTTTACCCCGTAGGAATTTCTTCCCCTACTAAAGATTCATTGGGAACAGGCATGTGGGATGTTATGGCGGATGGTTCGAGTAACCTTTCAGGTCAAATGCCATCACATCATAATCCGTTCACTAAAACGTGTATATATGGTTGGACAACTCCTAATATTATTAGTGCAGAAGAAAATAATTCTATTTACAACATACCTGCTTCAACTATTGATTCCAATGCTATATATAAATTTTCTACGAATACAGATGGTGAATATTATCTGTTAGAAAATAGACAAAAACAATCTTTTGATAGTGGATTATTATATGAGGGACTGCTAATCTATCACATATTAGCAGACATCATGGATTCATTGCCGTATAACTCAATAAATAACACGTTACCACAAAGTTGTTATTTGGTTAATCCATCTTCTAAACTAATATTGCCAAATGATACTATATCTTCATATGGTCCAACATATAGGAACATTTTCACATATAATGATCCATCTTATTGGCAAGATAACATCTTCTTCACCTCCCAAACAACTCCCGGTTCGGTAGGTTGGGATAGTGTGCCGACTGGTGTGGATATTTGCTTTATCCAGCATGACGGCAATAATATGAAGTTCGTTGTGAATCCTCAAATCGAAGGACCGACATATGTTTGTGATTCGACATATTATTATGTCCGTAATCTCCCGGAAGGTGCGACCGTACATTGGACTGGAGTTATGGGGGCACCGAATTTTATATCTATACTGGGCACTGCGGATGCTGATTCTGCCCTATTTGGATACCCTGTCCTTACCCCAATGGTTCCTTCAGATACAATTATGACTATCAACCCGAATATTCCTAATTGGCATTTTGACCCGCCTGAACCGGGAGAGCCTGCTATTAATAATACAACAATGACGATAACGGCTATAGTATCCTATGCGGGGCGCTCTTATACCATGCAAAAGTTGGTATATGCCTCTGATTTAGGAACGCCACGAGTGCAAGTCAGTGATACTGCAACCAGATGGAAACGAAACACGCCGCGTACTTTTACTATAACGAATTGTGAGGAAACACCGGATTCATTGTTGATTTGGGCAGTATTTCGAACTTTTATTACTCCCCAACTTGAGTACCTATCGTCAGGAAGATCGATGACATATACACCAACAATTACAGGCTCTTATACGGTAATAGCAACCAATGTAAATTTGCAATGTGGAATCGAATCTTCGTCAATGGATTATGTCGTATATAGCCGCAGGAACATGCATGCACTTGTGACTAACGGTTTTCTTCAATTGGATATTTTGGATGAACATGAAGTAGAACAAGAGTTCCATCAATGGGAAAGTAATACCTATTCTGTAGACTTGTGGCATCCTATATATGGACTTATGAATTCCTATAAATTACGGAGTGCAACAGAACAAATTGATACGAAAGGATTGCCTATGGGAGTGTATATAATCGTTCTAAAAGAAAATGGCACGATTATTGCTAATACCAAAGTGTTGATTAAATAGTGAACAACAATGAAAAAGTTCCTTCCCCTCTTGCTCCTCAGCCTCCTGTTGGTGGCATGCAACCCGTCGCAGACGGCGGTCGATGACCTGCAGAAGTTCACCGAACGGATTGAGACGAAGTCTGAGCGCTGGTCGGATGCCGATTGGGACGACGCTCTGCTTCATTACTCCGAGCTCTGTCAGACCATCGAGCGCTATGACTATAACGACAGCGTCCGTCATGAGATAGGCGAGCTCAAAGGTCGCTGCATGGCGCAGTTCTACAAGCACTCGTTTGACGATGCCACCAAGGGTATGCACGATGCTTTCATCGAGCTTGGCGGTGCTATCGAGGGGCTGCTCGACGGCTTGGGAAGATAGTATGCCTCGGAATGCTATTAAACCAATTAATTATTGTTTCGATGCAAGCAAAATAGATTCAACTGTTTAACTCTTTGCCCCAATAGTATGAAACTCAAAATCATCAACAAAAGCAATAACCCCTTGCCGCGGTACGAGAGTGCTCTGGCAGCAGGGATGGATATACGTTGTAACATCGCAGAGCCTCTGACGCTGCAACCGATGGAGCGCAGGCTTGTGCCGACGGGTCTCTATATCGAACTGCCGGCAGGATACGAGGCGCAGATACGTCCGCGCAGCGGCATGGCGCTGAAGCGCGGGCTGACGGTGCTGAACACCCCGGGAACGATCGATGCCGATTATCGCGGCGAGGTAGGGGTGATTCTCGTTAACCTCAGCGGCCAAGCCCAGACGATTGAGCCCGGCGAGCGCATCTGTCAGATGGTGATTGCCCGCCACGAGCAGCCGACGATAGTGGAAGTGACCGAACTGAGCGACACCGAGCGCGGTGCCGGAGGATTCGGACATTCCGGGAGAAAATGATGTTGTATGCGATAAGATACATAGTGCTGATATGCTGTAGCTTATTTGCGATGGTTTGTGCAGCTGCTTCGAATAAGGGGAAGCCGCTATCAAGTACCATGTATGCGCAGCATGTCCAGAAACACCCCGGTGATAGTGAGATGTATTGTCAGTGGGTGGAGGCGTTGCTTGCTGAAGGCGACACGACGCAAGCAATCGAGCGCATAACGTACAGGTTGAAGTTCAACGAGGGCGATATGTGCATGTTTCGTTGTAAGGCGCGTATAGCCTTGGCGCGTGGAAATAAGACGGAGGCTGTGCGGTCGATGTCCGATGCTATATTAGCAGGATGGATACCTGAATCCGGAGATACGTTACTGGAAGCCATAGCGGAGCGGTACGGAGAATCGCTTATTCTGCGTTTGGAGCTTGTGTCTCAACGGCATAAAACAAATACAGGACTATGGCGCTCGCGTGCCTCACTAGCTCTCGCGATGACTGACACGCTTCATGCACTGGAATACTACACGACGGCTCGGCAACTTGGCGACACAACGCTCAACGCAACTATTGCTGCCTTGCAACCGGTCGTGGCGACGGACAGCAGTAATGTACGTTACTCTGTTACTCTTACACGAACCGTTGATGCGTACGAAATGCAGGCTAAGTGCAACGGATTGCCGGTAAAGATCATAGTGGATACAACAGCTATTACGAACACAATCTCCGGCGTGGAGAGTATGTTCCTCCTGAAGAATGAGTATATTACGCAAAATGATATTATACAAGATTCGCAGGTATTGATGCGAAGTGTAGAGATTACGGAGCAGATTGTGCTGCACGATGTGCTGTTCTTCAATAAGAACGGTCAGGAAGCGCCAATCATCCTCTCACTCCACGTCTTCGAGCATCTTGGCAAACCAGTACTGAATACAAATAACAACACGATAGATATTTACAAATAAATGTTGAAGAAGATACTTTGGTTACTTTGGATTGCATTGTTCATTCCCCTAGCATTGTTCGCGCAGAATCCGGTCAGTTCGTACAATGTCCGTCGGGGTATTGAGGCATGGCAGCAAGGCGATTATCAGGCTGCCTACGATGCACTTTCCTACGAGGTCGAGCATATCAATCCACAGAACGGTGTTGCTTATGCTATCCTTGCATTTGTGTGTCACGATGCCAAAGTACCGAGCAAAATGGTACGCAGTGCCAACCATGCAGTCAAGTATTTGCCCAACAGCGATCAACAACTCTTACCCGAAGTACTTATGCTGCTACATAGTTTCTATTGGGAGGCTGAAGATACCATCAAAGCAGAAGAATATCTCGCCAGAGCTTTGAAGGTTGATACAAAAAACGTCAAGACGTATATATACTACGATAAGTTCTACAGAAAACTCAAGCGTTACGACGATATGATTACTCTTGGCAAACGTGCCGAAAAAGAGATGCCTAAGAGTTCGCAAGGTAGCCAGATGCAATTTGAAGGATTCATGGCGAAGAAACAATACGATGAAGCCATGAAGGCGGCTGGCGATATAGCTCGCAAATACTCGAAAAGTAATGACCCGGAGAAGTATAAGTTGTATGCTCGTGAGTACTATATGCGCGCGCTCCTTGCGCAGAAGAAATACGACAAAGCCTTGCAGGAGGCTCTGCCGCTTGTGGATGCTCTTCATTCGAATAATGTGTTAAATACCATTATTACCATTGCTGACAGCACAGATTGGCAGGCGGTAATTGACACGCTGTGCATCTACGAGCAAGAGTACGATCGTCAGCCATGGTGGGGAATCATGCGAGGGCAGATTTATCGTAATCAGCACCGCTATGCAGAAGCGTATGTAGAATTGTATCGGTGCATGCAGATACAGCAGATGCCCGATATGTGGCGTCACATGGGATATATTGCAAGCAATTATCTGGATGACCAGAAGCGTGCAATTGACTGCTTGGAACATTCTATACAACTCGATTCTTTGAATCCGGGCGTTCATGTGCTCTTGGGCGATGTGTATTACGAATGTAAGCTGTACGATAAAGCTATTGCTACCTTGGACAAAGCTAACCGACTTGCACCTGGGGAAACGGATGCCTATGTTTTACGTGCTCGGTGCATGCAGGAAACAGGACGCTACGATGAAGCGATAGAAGACTTCTATAGCGCAATGACAGCCAACCCTCAACATGGGAACTTCTATTTCAGTATAGCCCGTGTTTACGGGATGAAAGGTGATACTGCGGCAATGCAAGAAGCCACAGAGCAAGGTATGAAACTTTACCGCCTGCGTCGTGACTCACTCGGTATGAACGAATATAGCAGTATTGGTGACTATGAAAGGGCATGTCAGGTGGCCAGAGAGAAATTGAGGCCAAACTCCACGAACAACTACCTCTACAATACAGCTTGCGTCTTCGCTCTTGCCGGACATATGGACGAAGCACTCAAATACCTTGAACAATCAATGGAGAAGGGCTTCAGCAATATGACGCATATCGAGCATGACGAGGATCTGGAGTCGCTACGCAATCATCCCAAATACAAGGAGCTGATTGCCAAATACACGGCTAAGAACCGCGAGATGCAACAGTATGTAATCGAACAAACGGCAAAATAAGACAATGAAACGATTGCTTATCATCATATTGACTCTGGCGCTGATTAGTCCGCTTTATGCGGCTAACAATGAAAAGTCATACTGGTTCCAGCGTGCTGAGGAGGCATACGGGAAACAGGATTATGGCAAATGCATGCAGAGGTGCGAGCGTGGCATACGTGAGAATCCAAAAGATGCATATTGTTGGGCAGTGATCGCCGAGGTATGCAGCAAACAGGTGTTTGCGCGGTACGGCCGCGCACTTGAGGCTGCTGATGAGGCTCTCAAATACCTGCCAAAGAAGGATACGCAGTGGATCAGTTTCGTTCATGCGATCCGCGGTGATGTCTATTTTAAAGTAGGAGAACTTGCGCAATCGGCTGAAGCGTACGAAAGAGCAATCGCTATACAGCCTGACAAAATAGAGTATATCTATGCCCTCGCTGATGTTTATCGTAATCTTAAGCGTTATGAGGATGCCGAACAACTGCTCAGGCGCATTGTGGACAAGGAGCCATCGGAAGCATACGTGCAGGCTATTCTTGCAGCGAACTATCTTGATATGGGCGATACGCTCAATGCGATACGTCGAGTCAAACTATCTTTGGCTCTCCAGCCGGAAACCAATGCGGCGGCACACAACGTACTTTTCCGCAAGGCTTGGGCGGAGGGCGATGTGCCAAAAGCGGCTGCGGAGTATGTTGAACTGCTTAAGGCTGAGGAGTATTTCGGTGCTGCTTTTGATACACTCAGTCTGCATGAATTCCCCTTTGTTATCGCTGCGGCAAAACAGTATGTAGATGGGGCACCTACTGATGCTACGCGACTCTCTGTCGTGGCGGCAATATACTACAAGTATAGCCATTATGCCGATGCTTATCTGTGGCTCAAACAGGCTACAGAACTCGATGAAGAAAAAGAGAGTATGTTGACTGTCATCGATTCCGAACTTGCGCTATGGGACGAGCATGATCAAATCATTATGCAGACAATGAAGAAAGACAGTACTCTGCGTGTCAAATTGGCGCAGTCCTACGCAACACGCGGAGATTATGACGCTGCATATAGGCAATATATGCTCCTACGTAACAGCAATTCAACGGAAGAGTTCCTCTATCGTGAGTTGGGACGGTTGCTTACAAATATGCAGCGTTATAACGAAGCGCTTGCCTATATGGACACGGCTATCGTCATGGCATCCGAGAAATCGCAGGCAATAATGCTCTTTAATCGTGGAGAGATTTATACCCGTATGAACCAGCCCGAGAAGGCGCTGCAGGATTATATGGCTGCCCGCGATGCTGCGGAGGATGAAGAAACGCGTGTGTATATTGAGGCTCTGCTCGGACATACGGAGCCAGTGCAGCATTATGTTGATTCTGTGCTACAGACCAATCTGTTTGCCGACAGTTACCTCCAACTTGCCGACCTATATGCCGTTATGCGTGATAAAGAGGGAATACTGCGTATGGCACGTCTCGCTTTTGAGCATGGCAAACGTGTTATCCCGCAGGATCGTGCATATCGCATCACATTTATCAAGAACGATCCCGATTGGCAGGCTCTGCTTGCCGAGATTGAGCAGGCACGTTTGACGGATATATCTTACATCCGTCGTCAAGAGCAGGCTACTGTTGAGACAGCCGTCGTTACCCAGATTCCGTTTGAGAAGAAAGGCGGTGTCAACCAAGTGCAATGCACCATCAACGGATTGTCGTTGTATTTCGTCTTTGATACTGGCGCAAGCGATGTATCCATCTCTGATGTAGAAGCGAACTTCATGCTACGCAATGGTTATCTCACAGAACAGGATTTCATGGGCAAGCAGAACTATGTTACTGCCACCGGCGAGATCCACGAAGGTACGATCATCAACCTCCGCGAAGTGAGGGTCGGAAATATATTTTTGACGAACATCAAGGCCAGTGTGGTAAAGAATCAATATGCACCCTTGTTGCTCGGGCAATCGGTGTTCCGCCGCTTTGGCAGCTTGGAAGTAGATAATAATGCATCTGTTATTCGTTTTGTAAAATGATGCAACGTGTTGTACATATTTTCCTTGTTACTTGTGCACTACTGGCAAGCAGTTGTGCGATGGCGAAAGCGAAAGTGAGTGAGCGGGTAGTGTACTACACGTCCATCGACCAGCATGGTGACACGCTGACGCTGTCGGGCAAGGTGAGTGTGCCTGAGCACCCGAAAGGCATCATCCTTATGCCGCACTACACCATAGCGTCGAACGCCGAGGTGCCGTCCACCAGCAGCAAGAGCGAGATGCAATACCTGCGGAAGGATTACGTGCTCATCATGCCCGACTATATAGGTTACGGCATAACTCGTAACCGCGTTCATCCGTATCTGCGTGGTGATCTGACGGCGCGCAACTGCGTCGATATGCTGCTTGCCTCGGGTCCCGTTCTCGACAGTATGGGCGTCACACTGCCCAAAGACAGTATCAGCATTGTCGGATTCTCGCAAGGCGGCGCAACAGCATTGTGGATACTCAAACTGATAGAGGAGGAGTACAGCCAAACCATTCATGTCAAAGGCTGTTATGCCGGCAGCGGGCCTTATGACGTGGCAGCGACCTACGACGTTGCGGTGGCGCAGGACAAGGTGGGTATGCCGATGGTCATACCGATGCTGATAATGGGCACAAGCGAGGCGTACGACCTCAACCTCAGTCGTGAGCTGTTCTTCACACCCGTGCTGGACAAGCACTACGACGATTATGTGACATCCAAGGAGCACTCCTTCACAGTATTGTACTTCAAGATGTTCCACAAAAAGGTCAGCCACTGGCTAACCGCCTACGGCGCGGACAAGACGCAGCCCGAGACACGCCGGATGTACGAGGGCTTCCTCCGTTCGAGCCTCGTGCACTATCCGATAGACAACAGTGTAGTAGGGCAGGAGGTTATCTGCCCCGAGTGGCGACCGAAAGCACCGGTGTATGTGTTCCACTCCTATCGCGACCCAATAGTCACGTTCAAGTGTGCCGAACACCTGCAACGATGCTGGCAAAATCTGCCGAACGTGACATACGATTTCGGGAACTATGGCGGTCATATGCAATCGATGAATATGTTCTTTCCGAGAGTGAAGAAACAGTTAAAGACCGCTGGCGCTCAAAGATAAAAGACCAGCTACGCCTGAAAGAGCAATGATTGATTAGACAACTTAAAAAATATACAATTATGCGCAAACTTTTTTTATCTCTCATCAGTGTGCTGCTTGCCATGCAAGTGACAGCAACGTATTACGTGTCGGGTAACGGTTCGTCGGGCAACCCGTGGTGCAACGGCAAGAGTTGGGGCGCGACCGCGTGCCCGATGACGGACCAGGGCAACGGTCTGTGGTCAATCACATTTGCCAATGTGCCAATAGGCAGTTACGAGTTCAAGGTGACAAACGGCTCCAGTTGGTACGGAGTGAGCAAGTTCTCACAGTCGTGCTCGAACATCTCGTGCTACGGCTCGGACAACATCCAGTTTGTGCTGGAGGACGCTCAGGATCTGACGGTTACCTACAACGGTTCGCAGATATGTCTGCAAGGATCCATTGGCAGTACCGAGCCCAATCCGGACGAGGTAGGTGTGACAGGTGTGCCGTCGGAGTACGAAGGCGTGATGCTGCAGGGGTTCTATTGGGAGTCGTACACGCTGAGCACGTTCTCGCGCACGAAGTATATTGACCTCATCAACTCGGGTATAGTGGATGAGATGGGCGCAAACTTCGATCTGGTATGGATGCCTCCCTCGGGTCAAGGAGGCGGTGTGGGGTACTATACGAAGTGTTATTCCAACCTGGACAGTGACTGGGGAACGAAGAGCAAACTTCAGGAGGTGTTGAGCCGTTTGCACAGCAAAGGCTGCAAGGTGTTGGCAGATATCGTCATCAACCATCACAACAGCAATAGCGGATGGGCAAAGGGCTTCGCGACGAACAACTTCGGCTCGTACGGAACCTATCAGATAAGCTCGAAGTACATATGCTCAGGCGATGAGGCGTTCACCAATTCATCGTCGGACAGCAAGAACCTCGAGCACGGCAATGCAGACACAGGTACGAACGATGCGGGGTGCCGTGACCTGGACCACACGAGCACCTATGTACAAGATATGTGCAAGGCGTACACGCAATGGATGATTAACACCATCGGCTTCGACGGTTTCCGCTACGACATGACGCTTGGCTATGCCGGCAAGTACCTGTCGATGTACAATCTGGCATCGCGACCGTTCTTCTCGGTGTCGGAGTGCTGGGAGAGCCTGAGTGTGATACAGAATCACCTGAGGGCAGCAAACTACAACACACTGGAGTTCGACTTCCCGCTGAAATACAAGTTCAACGATTGGAAAGGCGGTTCGTCTTACTCGTACCTGAAGAACCCGAGTCTTCGAGGCAAAGGGTTATCGAAATATGCCGTGACGATCATCGACAAACACGACACGTTCCGTCGCTCGAACGGACAGGAGTTCTTGGGCGACAACACGGACATCACCACCAAGAAGCAGCAGATAGTTGAGGCAAACGCTTACCTGCTGATGATGCCGGGTGTGCCCTGTGTGTTCTGGCCTCACTGGTACACGTTCCGCGAGGATATAAACAAACTCATAGCTATCCGCAAGCAGGTTGGTATCCACTCCGAGTCGAGCGTCTCGTCGGAAACAGCTGCCACGAGCAAGTACTCTGCCATCATCACAGGGCACCGCGGTCGGGTTTTCCTGCGTATGGGCTCGAAACGAAGCGAGATAGAAGTGCCGGAAGGATTCAGTCTGGCATTAGCAGGCGATAACTTCGACATCTATGTATCGGAATCGACTCCGGTGGAGAATATCCGCGTAGAGTCCGCGGCCAGCAAGGTGCTTGAGAACGGCACAATGTACATCCTGCGGGATGATGCACGCTATATCATCGACGGCTGGATGGTGAAATGAGGAAGTTAACGAGCGAATGCAGCGAGTAAACTGACTAAAAAAGACCTCGAGCGAGGTCTTTTTTTATTGTGCGTTGTATGTCTCGAGTGCTTTGCGCAGTACGACCATCGCTTTACCGAGGTCGTCCTTGTTGAGCACGTACGCCATGCGCACCTGCTTGCGGCCGTCTTCTGGATTGGTGTAGAAACCCGTGCCAGGCGCCATCATGATGGTTGCCCCCTCGAACGAGAAGTCGGTCAGGCACCACTTGCAGAACTTCTCCACATCGTCGACCGGCAGGCTCGCCATAACATAGAACGCGCCTGTAGGTGCCGGAGCGAACACACCGGGAATCTGGTTGAGCTGGTCGATGAGGTAGTTGCGGCGGGTGAGGTACTCGTCGTACACCTCCTGCATGTACTCCTCCGGCGTGGAGAGGGAGGCTTCGGCTACTATCTGTCCGAAGAGCGGCGGCGAGAGACGAGCCTGGCAGAACTTCATCACCGCCTCACGCACGGCTTTGTTCTTCGTAATGAGCGCGCCGATACGAATGCCGCACTCCGAGTAACGTTTCGACACACTGTCCACCAGAATCACATTCTGCTCAATGCCCTCCAAGTGGCATGCGCTGATGTATGGCGATTTGGTGTAGATAAACTCGCGATAGACCTCATCGGATATGAGGTAGAGGTTGTACTTCTTCACAAGGTCGCGAATCTGCCGCATCTCTTGCTTGGTGTAGAGGTACCCCGTCGGGTTGTTGGGGTTGCAGATGAGGATAGCGCGCGTCTTGGGCGTTATCTGTTTCTCAAACTCCTCCACCGGCGGTAACTTGAAGCCATCTTCGAGATGAGTTTTCACAGACTTCACCACTGCACCACAACTGATGGCGAATGCCATGTAGTTGGCATAACTGGGGTCGGTGACGATAATCTCGTCGCCCGGGTTGAGGCAACTCATGTACGCAAACATGATAGCCTCCGAACCGCCCGAGGTGATGATAATCTCGTCGGGCGAGAGGTCGATGCCATAGTCGGCGTAGTAACTCACCATCTTTGTGCGCAGAGACTTCAGTCCTTGCGACGGAGAGTAGGAGAGTATGTCCTGCTTGAAGTTCTTGACAGCCTCCAACGCCTGAGGAGGAGTAGGAATATCCGGCTGACCGATATTGAGGTGATACACATGTATGCCTGCGCGTTTGGCATCGTCGGCGTACTTGGCTAATTTTCGGATAGGCGACTCCGGCATGGATTGAGCACGAACACTGATTTCCATAGATAGTAATGCTTATTTCGTTCAGATAAACGCTATTATGGCACAAAGGTACAAAAAAAAACTGATATATGCAAATTTATTGCATATTTATTTGCAGAAATCAAATATTTTTCGTATCTTTGTAGCGGTATATTGTATATAGAAAGGCTTATATGCAGAAGATGGTGTCTCGAATCGTACTGATGGCGGTGCTGATGTTGCTGCCATTGCTTGCTGTGGCAGATGATGCGGTGCTGCATCGGCTGTTGTTCCGCTCTGGTCGCGTGGTTGTGGGCGAAATCGTTCAGCGCAACAGCGAGGTCGTGATCGTCAAGGACGGTCACGGTGCACGATTTCAGTACCCGATGTCTGACATACAGGAGATCACTGAACTCAGCAATCAGCAACCCGAGGTCAGCACTGAGCCCGCAGAGACGAACTCGCGTTCGGTGACGAACGTGAAGCGCACCTCGCTGGGTGTGCGTGTGGCAGGCGGCGTCATGAGTCTGGACGGAACGACAGGCGGCGCAGTGGCTGCAGACTTCCGGCTTGGAGCGAACAATCTGGGCGGCAGGCATATCTTTCTGGGCGGACAAGTAGGTTACCGTGGGTTGATAGGCGCAGGTAAGACATTGTCGCTCATCCCGATAGATGTAACGATGGATTTGCCGCTGATGCAGGGCAACCATGTGCCGATGCTGGGTGCGAACATTGGTTACGGCATAGGCATCGGAGGCATCCGTGGTGGTGTGAACGCTGGATTGACGCTGGCCTACCGCTACCATTTCTCTCGCACAGGAGCGTTCCATATAGGTATTGCAGCCGAGGTGCAGCAATTGTCGTCTGCGCCGCATAGCATAACGATAGACTCTGACCAGACCTTCCTCTCAACAGGCGGACGAACCGCAGTGATGGGGTTGTTAACATTAGGCGTATTATTTTGATGAAACAGAAGAACTCATCCAACGGCAAGTTCAAGCGTCAGCCTCGTAACCATCCGATTACGGTGTTGCTTAATGACAGCGAGATGCGTACCGTCACACGCTACTGCGAACGGTACAAGTTCCGTAACCGTTCGGAGATGATAAGACAGACGCTGATGCGGTCTATCCTCAAGAAATTCGATATAGACAGTCCGACCTTATTTGACTGATGATAACCAACAGCCTTGCCATATTATCCCTTGTGCTTGCCATCATCTGGTTGGTGCCGATGATTTGCCGTAAGATTCACGTGCCTGCTATCGTGGGGTTCATCGTGGTCGGCATAGCCATCGGCGAGCATGGTTTCGGGCTGATAGGGTCGAACACAACCATTGACGTACTTGGCAAGATGGGCATGCTATATATTATGCTCCAGGCAGGTATAGAGATTGACCTGAACGATTTCCGTCAGTACCGTCGCGGTGCAGTTGTGTTCGGAGTTTATACGTTCCTTATTCCGTTTATGCTGGGGTTGCTTATCGCGCGCGTGATAGGCATGTCGTGGCAGACGAGCACCCTGCTGGGCGCGATGTTCGGCAGTCATACGTTGATGACGTATCCTATTGTTAACCGCTATGGCATCCAGCAATCCGCCGCGGTGAACATGACTGTTGGCGCAACAATGCTTGCCATCACCTTGTCACTGCTCGTGCTGGCGGTGCTGAAAAGCAAGTTGCTGGCCGGCGATGGTTGGGCATATTGGTGGACACTGGCGGGCAAGACCGCCCTGTTAGGGATAGTCACTTTTGTCTGTTTCCCGAAGATTGCGCAGTGGTTCTTCCGCCACAAGCAGGACACCGCGGCAGGCTTTGCTATGGTGATGCTGATGCTTGTGGTTAGTGCCGGTCTGGCTGATTGGGCAGGATTGGAAGGCATACTCGGCGCGTTCCTCTGCGGTGTGGCGCTGAATCGCCGGGTACCGAACCTCTCGCCGCTGATGGGCAGAATTAACTTTGTAGGCAATACGATATTCGTTCCGCTGTTCCTGCTGGGCGTAGGAATGATGATTGATGTGCGTCTGGTAGTGGCAGGCTGGGGTACTGTGATTGTGGCTACAGTGATGATATTGACGAAGTTCGCCGGCAAATGGCTTGGAGCATGGGCTGCACAGAAGACCTATCGTCTCTCGTCATTGGACAGAGAACTTATGTTCGGCCTTACGCACGCCACCGCTGCAGGTACGCTTGCCATCGTTACGATAGGCTATAAGGTCGGCTTGTTCGACATCACCATACTTAACGGCACGATTGTGATGATTCTGGTGCTATGCACTACCGCATCGTTCGTGACCGAGCATGCAGCCAAAGAGCTGGCATTGCAGGAGGAAGCCCGATTGGAGAGCGAGCGCACGGAGGACCAGTGGCTCGTTATGCAGGTAGCCGAGCAGAAGGACGATGCCCTGCTCAGCATATCATCGCTCAGCCAGTTGCCCGAACCGGAGTTCGTCACTGCCGTTGATTGGCAGGACGCCGAGCAGTTCGTAGAGCGTTCGGGCAAATCCGTGGTCATCTACCACGAGCACCAGCCGCTGAACACCATCAATCGCCTTGTAGTAGCTGTGCCCCGTTACGCCGAGAAGGAACGTGACTTCATCTCCTGTTTCGGTCAGATACGCCGCTTGAGTAGCCAAATAGGTGCGAAGGTCGTGTTCTACTGCAATAACGACACCAAGCGACCGCTGCAGGCACTTTGCGCCCGCCCGGGTAAGTATCTGAGTGCCTCGTATCGCGAGCTCAGCGACTGGGAAGATGTGCTGCAGATAGCTAAGCAGATTCGTCGTGACGATATGCTCGTGCTCGTGCAGGCAAGGCATGCGACGCCCAGTTACAACCCGCTGTTCGCGCAAGTGCCGCGCATGCTGCAGGAGTTCTTCGGCAGGCACAGCACGCTGCTGCTCTATCCGGAGCAGAGCACGCATGCCGAGGGACAGGATCTGCTCCTCACCGACCTGCCGCAACCGTCTGCTATATGGCGGCTCGTCAGCGGTGTGAAAGAGTGGCTGTTCACCTTCTGGCGCAAACCGCAAGCACGCAAATAATACATCCATGCTGTCATAGGCTGGGTACACAAAGAATATAAAATACAGACGCTCTGTCCGTCTTGTTAAAGACGTGCAATAAGATGACATTTCAACGTTGTTTTTTAATGAATTGATAACATACAAATTGATATATGGCAAGAGAACACGTATATGAGGATCAGGATGGCAAGCCGTTACCATACCCGTGGATTATCAACACAATGCTTTGGCTCGTCGGTGGCAGTCAGACGCTCCGCCTGAAAATGCACAGTCGCCATCCACGACATTCCGCGGAAATAACCTTGCGCAACATCCTATCTGTGGCGAAGGATACGGTCTATGGCAAGGAACACCACTTCGACACTATCCTGCACGCCACGTCTACTGAGGACTTCTTTCTACTGTACCAGCAGCTCGTGCCGGTGAATGAGAGTTTTGAGACTCTTCGCCCGTACATAGAGCGTCATAAGAATGGCGAGACTGACATCCTTTTCCCGGGAAAGCCGGATATGTATGCAACAACCTCCGGAACGACGAGCGAACCCAAATGGGTTCCGATGACACATAAGTACTTGAAGGATGTTTATGGCAAAATGTCACACGTCTGGACTTGGAACTTCGTCAAGCACCGCAGCCGTATCTTTGGCGGACATATCTTCCCTATCGTCGGCAAAGAGGTCGAGGGCTACGCGCCCGACGGTACGCTCTACGGAAGCGTGAGCGGTGTGCTGGTGCGAGACATTCCGCCAATCATCAAAAAGCACTATGTCGCTCCGGCAGCCGTGATGTCCATACCTGACTATGCCTCACGGAACTATGCGTTGATGCGGCTCGCACTACAGCACCGTGATGTGACACTCTGGGCTACGGCAAATCCGTCAACCATCCTCGAACTGATGCGCACTGTGGATGAACATGCTGAGGAACTGATTATAGATATAGCCCACGGAACGCTGTCTGAGAAGTTTGATATACCTGAAGAAATCCGTGAGACACTACGCCCGTATATTTTTGCCAAACCCGAGCGTGCACAGGAACTTAAACTCTTGTTGCAGAAATACGGACGATTGATTCCGAAGGATTACTGGCCGTGGTTGCAGTATCTCTCTACCTGGAAGTGCGGCAACACGAAGATTTACATGGACAAATACATGGACGCCTTCAATTGGAATCAAACCTACTATCAGGAACTGGGATATATTGCCACCGAGTGCCGTTTCGGTTTCTCGCTTGACGAGACGAACGAGAGCGTCTTGTTCCCACATTTCCATTACTATGAGTTTGTGGCGGAGGACGAACTGGACAAACCTAACAAACATTTTCTGCAGATTGACGAACTGGAACTTGGCAAGCGTTATTGCGCGTATGTCACTACGTATTCAGGTCTATATCGCTACAATATGAACGATCTGGTGGAGGTTGGAGGTCATTATTACCAGACGCCTACCGTACACATGATTAGCAAGGTCAACGGCATCGTATCAATGACCGGCGAGAAACTCTATGAGCCTCAGTTCATTCAGGCGGTGAAAGAGGCTGAGAAGGAAACGAAGTGCAAGACGAAGTTCTTTGTCGGCTTTGCCGATGTGGAGGAGAGTCTGTATCATTTCTACTTCGAGTTTGCTGACGAACAGATACGTCAGGAGCAGGCTGACGCGTTTGCCAAGGTCGTGGACGAGCATCTGCAGAAGATTAACATCGAGTACGAAGCCAAGCGTTCGTCGTTCCGTTTGCACGAACCCAAAGCCCATATCTTGCAGTCCAATGCCTATGCACGTTTCAAAACAGCTTGTCTGAAGGACGGCTTCCGTGACGGACAGTTCAAATTCAACCTGCTCATGCAGGACGAGATGCGGCGACGTAAGTTCACTTTCATCGAGAAACTGCAAGAAGGCCAGCTCAGTCAGGCTATTATGGAGAAAGCCAACGAGTGGGATGAGCGCATGAAGAAGAACCGCGCCGAGCGAGCTAAACGGCGTGAGAACCGGCGTGAAGCACGTCAAGAGCGGCGCCAGACAAGGCGCGCCCGCCGAAGTAGCAAAGTTGAAACCGTATCACCGAAACCGGAAACCAAAGAGGAATCGAAAGAGTAGGATGTTCACGCATATTACCATACCCGAGAATATTGCAGCAGTTGTGCTTGATTTGGATGGCACGATTTACTGCAAGCCTCAGATGGCACTATACATGTTTGCCAAGCAGTGGCGTCACTTGCCGTCACTCATCGCCGAACGCAGGTGGCGCAAAGCACAACGCAAGGCTTTGCGTGAAGGCACACAGATGCCACCGATGCCTGTGACCGAACACTGGTATAGAACGAGTTACCTGCCATCCATGGTGGACGTAATTGCCAAGCATTACAAGCCTGTACCGTGGCTTCAACAGCTGATGGACGAGTGCCGGCAAAGGCAAATACCTGTTCTTATACTTTCTGACTATGAGGCGGTTGCCGACAAACTTCGTGTTCTGGGCTTGCAGCCCGAAGCCTTCGACGCTATCCTCGCCTCAGCCGACTATGGCACCCTTAAACCCGACACGAAGTTAGGGGAAATATTGGCTACGCATATATCAAAAAATGCTGCCGTAAATTGGCAGCAAGTCTTGTTTGTCGGCGACCGTCAGGATACAGACGGTCAGCTCGCTCAAGCTTTAGGGGCGCAGTTTATCCTTGTTCAATCTTAGTGAGTAGATGGATTGCTCCGCCTATCGTCTTGACGCTCGAGATGGTTATGTACCGCTTGTGTGGTACTGATTTTATCTCCTCAGCCGTCAATCCTTTGGTGCGGATAGGCTCATCGTGGAACTGGCATCTATCCGGCTTGTTGAGTGCATACTGAATAAGTTTTGCGAATGCCTCGCTCTGATAATATGCGTTATTGTCCTGAGGCAGGTATAGTGCCATCCTCTCGCCTTTCAGCATGATTTTATCTATGCCCAAACGGCAGCAAATCCACCTCAGACGCATTACGTCCAGCAGTGCGCGAGCTTGTTCGGGCAACGGACCGAACCGGTCAATAAGCCGTTTCTCATAGGCAGTAAGTTCCTGTTCGTTCCGCAGTGTATCCAGTTCGCGATATAAGGTGATGCGCTCGCTGATATTTTCGATATATTCCGGTGGGAAGTTAACCTGTAGGTCGCATTCGAACTGCGCATCGCTTATCCACTGATGGACGTTAGCCATTGGCTCATGGCCGTTAGTCTCGTCTGCTTCCTTTTTAATGAGTCCTTCTTCTTCCTTTAACTCTTCCACGGCTTCATTCAGAATACGCTGGTAGGTTTCGTATCCCAAATCGGCGATGAAACCCGACTGCTCGGCACCTAACATATTTCCTGCGCCACGAATATCCAGGTCTTGCATCGCAAGGTGAAATCCTGAACCTAATTCGGCAAAGGTCGTGATAGCATCAATCCTGCGCCGTGCATCCGCTGTGAGCAGTTCACGTTCCGGCGTGATAAGATAGCAGTACGCCTTGCGATTGCTACGCCCGACACGTCCGCGCAGTTGGTGCAAGTCTGCCAGACCGTAGTGCTGTGCCGAGAAGATGAACATCGTGTTCACGTTCGGGATGTCAATGCCGCTCTCGATGATGGTGGTGGAGATGAGAATATCGTAATCGTAATTGATAAAGTCTTCAAGACGTTGCGCCACTTCGTCGGCAGGCATTTGTCCGTGTGCAATCACGATACGTGCATCCGGACACAAGCGGTGAATGCGGTGCTCGATGCGCTCCAGCATCTCTATGCGGTTACATACGACAAATACCTGACCGTTTCTCGCCAATTCATTGTCAATAGCCTCCTTGATTATATCCTCGTCATCAGGAGTGATGTTTTCTGTGATAACGGGGTAACGGTTCGGCGGCGGGGTGGTCATCACGCTCAGATCACGTGCTCCTAATAGCGAGAATTGCAATGTGCGTGGGATTGGCGTTGCGGTCAAGGTCAATACATCGATGTTCGTTCGAAGGCTCTTCAAACGCTCTTTGACCGCCACGCCAAACTTCTGTTCCTCGTCGATGATAAGCAGGCCTAAGTCGTGCCACTTGACCGACTTGCCGATGAGCTTGTGCGTACCAATGAGAATGTCAATCTTTCCCTCTGCCAGTTGGTCAAGTATCTCTTTAACCTCCTTGGGCGTCTTGGCGCGACTCAGGTATTCGACTTTGACGGGGAAGTTCTGAAAACGTTCCTTGAATGTCGTGTAGTGCTGTAGCGCAAGTACCGTGGTCGGCACGAGCACCGCCACTTGCTTGCCGTCTGTTGCCACCTTGAATGCTGCACGCATGGCTATCTCCGTCTTGCCAAAACCGACGTCGCCGCAGATAAGCCGATCCATCGGTTGCGGACTCTCCAGATCATGCTTCACATCCAGTGTGGCTTTGGCCTGATCAGGCGTATCTTCGTAGATAAATGATGCTTCCAGTTCATGCTGCATATATCCGTCGGGCGTGTATGCAAAGCCTTGTTGCTGTTTGCGCGCGGCATACAGGCGTATAAGGTCGCGCGCAATCTCTTTGACTTTGTCCTTTGTGCGCTCCTTCAGGCGCTCCCATGCTCCTGACCCCACACGCGAAACGGTCGGCGCTGTTCCTTCCTTACCCTTATACTTGCTTATACGATGCAGGTTATGTATGCTTACGAATATGGTGTCGCCGTTGCGGTAGATGAGTTTGACCATCTCTTGCGGCTTGCCATTCACACCCGTGATGACAAGACCGCCGAACTTACCTATGCCATGATCGGAATGTACCACATAATCGCCTACCTGCAACTGGTTGATTTCCTTCAATGTCATCAATGCTTTACCTCTTCGCGCGTTATCAGAGGTCAGCGTTACACGATGATAACGCTCGAATATCTGGTGGTCGGTGTAGCAGACAATCTTCCGCCCGTGGTCTATCCAACCACTATGTAGCGTGTGGTCAACCGGCGTGAACAGTTCAGATTTGGCATCCATAATATCTGACAGCCGCTCATCGCTATCAGTCGGTATGGCGGTCATAATAGCCGACAGACGGTCGGTCTGCTTCTTATGGTCGGACAATATATATATGGTATAACCGCACGCCAGTTTTTCCGTCATATCCTGCATCAGCAGTTCAAATTGCTTGTGGAACAGTGGCTGAGGCAAGGTATCGAACGCAATGCGTGTGTATGTGTCGTACGAACTCTTTGACCCAATCTCAATTGTTTGTTCCCATGGCTTGGCATCGTCATTGATGAGAGTCTCCTGCAGAGGCTTGAGATGGATGTTGTTTCCGATAAATATTGTCTGCTCTGGAAGATATGCAGCCAGACTCACCTGTTCTGCACCCTCCTGCATGCGTACGATGGCAATCTCGTTGACGCGTTTGTCTGATAACTGTGTTTCAATGTCAAACGTACGAATGCTGTCTATCTCATCACCGAAGAAATCCAGACGGTAAGGATCGTCGGATACAAAACTATATATATCCACTATACCGCCACGGATAGCAAATTGTCCGGGCTCGTAAACAAAATCCACTCGTTGAAATCCCAGATTCAGCAACCGTTGCGTCAGTGCAGCGATACTTATCTCATCGCCTGTGTGGAGCGTCATGCTGTTCTGCTTGAGTACATCCGGGGCAGATGACAGTTCGCTTAACGCTTCGGGATAAGTGATAACGCTCAGTTGCTTCGCTTCTTGTGCCAACGCGTTAAGTGTCTGTGTACGTTGAATAGCCATCGACTCGTCAATGGTTGACTGGCGCCTGCGGCGTGAGTGTGGAAAGAAGAGTAGGTGAGGGCTTGTGCCTGGCGCGGCTTCCGCTGTACCGCCGCCCAACGTGCGCAGGTCGGCGTAGAGGTACTGCGCTTCATCAGCATTGTCACAGACAATAAGATAGACAGGATGCTTGTCGTCCTGTTCACGCAGGGCTGACAGCACAACAGCACGCATGCCTGCGTGCAACCCGGTAAGCAACAGATGTCCGGCATTACGCTGATGCAACTGCCCGACAATCACATCTATCTCCTTATGTCCGTCAATGAGACGTTGACGAAGTTCCTCTATTGTCATTGTTATTCGGGAATCTCAATCTTCTTCGACTGTCGGCCTTTGTTGTTCTCAAAAATCACCCAATATACACCTTTCGGCATGTGAAACGACTGCGTGCCTGTCAGCAATTGGTCGATGAACGACGAGCCGTCGGATGTAATGACGCGCATGGTTGTAGGTTGGGCTATATGGTGCATCACTAGTTCCTGCGGGGCTATGTGAATGCCTAACTTCAGGTCAACAATGCTGACATCGTAATCGCCTTCGGGGTCATTAGTCGGATTCCAACCGTCTGTACCCCGTGTGTACATGTATGGGGTAATAATGCCGTCACTGAACTCCGGCTCATCGGGTATGAAGGTAATTGCCTTGTCGTATGCCATCGATTCCAGTGCAAGGTCGAACTGTGGGTCAACAAACACAACCTCTCCGTAGTGATCTTTAGGCTTGACGAGGTAACAGCCCTCGGCATACTGGTCACCGGTCATCTCTTGTATAGGCTCTGCCGAACGGATGAAGCATTGGTAGAAAAGGAATCCGCGTAAGCCAACTTGGGTTCGTGCAGCTAGCAGGTATGACGAATGCTTGTTCGGGAAAACCTCTATCGACGAACGATAGCAGATGAGTGTCATACCACCGCTGATGATTTCCTCACTACCCATAATGTGACAGTTCTGCATAAATAGTCGGCATCCCGCATCACCATACAAGGTGTTCTGAACACCGATCAGTCGACAACTCTTCACCTGAACGCGGTCACCCATACCTGCTATGGCTAATGCTGCAGCCGGACGATGATATTTAGGTTTCTGTACTTCCATTGACTGATGCTGCGTCGGGCGGCGAGGAGTCTCATCGTACTGCGGAACAATCCTGTCATGAGCTTCCAGACGGGTGATATACCGATTGAAGGCGTTCTCAATAATCAGGTTCTCGAGCGACACATCTTCTGCTGATATAACGACTGTAGCATTGTAATAAACCTCTCGTCCACCGGCGTTCTTGGCAGCTAAGGCTTTGTTTTCCATATTAACTTGCAATGCACGTGCCGAGTATGTCAGCTGTTCGGTCATGGAGAAGTAGTTGTACTCGCTTCCGTAATAGCCGGTGATACGTACTGCCTTTTCGTGAATGTCTAAACCGCCGTTGCTGATGCTGGTTGAGGGGATGGCGGCACTGTTCACCAGTGATATGTTCGGTTGGTTGATGCGAAGCATCTCATCGTACTGTCCAGGGTCGATAGCAATGGTTACATGTTGGTCAATACTGCGGTGCATACGGTCAATGGCACGTAATGCCTGACGGATAGTGGTAAACCGACGTTTAGCACCGACATACAATGTGTCGGTATATTGGAGTGAATCGCTGGCTGTAAGCATACGGCGGAAATCCAGACGTTTCTTCACAGCCTCACGACGTACGTTGAGAAGTGAGGTGCGTTGCAGACGGAAACTGTCCAGCCCTAATACGGCAATCGAGTATGTACCTGAACGCAATTCAATGTCATCTATACCGCTGAATGTATATACATACCCGGGTTCCTTTGTGTTGGTGAACTGCAGGGTTGCACTGCTCAGGTCAACCTGAGACTGTATCTGTACCGGATAAGTCGGTCGCTTGGTGAACGTGAGTTGGTTGAGGTTGGTAATAGCGGCAATTGTATCCATCACGTAGTCGTTTACACCTACCGGACGTACCTTGTATTGGTTGTTCGGCTCGGTATAAATAGTGTATTTGTTGCCCCGTAACTCGTAGAAAGCGTGGAAAGTAGTTGGGTATTTGGCTGTCAGAGTGAGCGACAGTTTGCCCAGTTCACTCTCCGGCAGACCGATAATCTTGCCACGGAACTCGTTAAGTTCGATATTACGCGTCTTAACCGGCACCGACTGACCGTTATGCTGGAAGTTAACGCTGTCAGCAGTGGTGAGCATTTTCGTCGGGTCACCCAGCAGAGCAATGTCGTAGATGTATCCTAACGGCAGGTGCATGTATGTCTCGCCTAACTCCAATTTGTGATATGAACCGTTCTCGCGATTCGTGATACCGAGCGTACATTGCTTGGGCAGGTTGCCTGTGAAGTACAAATCTCCCCATGTAGCGGGGTAGCGGATGATTCGCGCAAGGGTAAGTTTGTCGTTCAGGCAGGCAAGACGATAGTAGCCGCGACGAGGAATAGAGAACCATATGACTTCTGCTCCCTGGCCACTAATGTCGCGTGTTTGTTTGAATTGTCCGTCATCAGAACTCAACTGATAAGTGGCGGGCACGCCTGACGAGGCTACGGCGTACTCAATAATATCGCCCTCGTAGAACAACTGCTCAATATATACATCCGGGTCGGCTTGCATGTTTGAAACCAGAAAACCTGTGAATGTGGCGTCATGTTCTTTGTCGTAGAGTATCGCTTCATCAAACCGAGTGAGTTTATTGTTCGAGGTACGCAAGCGGTGCGTTTTGCCTCCGTGACCATTGAACGAGAGATTTACGCCCTTTGAACTCAGGAAATCCGAGATGTACGCATTTGCCGCGCCGGGGATAGCGGCAGGCATCCAGCCGTTAATCTCGCCGGTGGTCAGCATGTTCTCGTACTTTGTACGGTCGAAACTCACTGCCCCGAAGTCCCAGATCTGTGGGCGTGACGGTTGTGTATCAGTTGCGCCAAACAAGGTAGGTGCGAGTAGCACAAGTGTGATTAGAGTATATAGCTTTTTTTGCATAGTTGTATAATAAATTGTCTGTTATGGTTTGCTGACTGCATGAACAGTCATCTCACATCGCTTGCAGTCGAAACGCAGTTCGACCATTGTGCCGTTCTGCAGGCGCAGGAATCGAGGTTCTGCATCTGCGTCAAGTCGGTTGGATTGTTTGCGGCAATGTCCCATCTCATGCAGAATACAGTAGCGGCATGTCATCAGAGGTTCGCTGTCTGCGTTGTAGTCCGGAATGTCTGCTTCATCCGCTGTGACAGGTGTCGACTGACTGAGTTGGTGCAAGTCGCTTTGCGCCTTACGTGCCGCCTCCACTATCTCGCGCCTCCAGGCGTTGAGTACGCTCATAGGAATGAAGTACGCTTCGGCAGGCACGTTGACCTCGATAGCGATGTACTCGCTGTCACCTAACTTCATGAGTTGGTTGCGTTGTGTCTGCTTGGCTTGCTCGACTTGTGTGGCAGGCGTATGTGCGTAAGCGAAGGTGCGTATTACACTCCAGGAGGCATGCATGTCCTCAATCTGTAGCGCGAATCCTTCGTCGGTTGTGGTCATAGCCAGCGTTACAGGTATACGTCGCTCAGCATGCAGTTGCTTGAGAAAAGCCGTATCAATGTTACGGTATAACATCGTTCCCGTTGGGATGTTCACTGTGCGGAACGTATTAATGGCTGCGGCTGTTCCGGCAAGTTCAGTCACGCTATTGACCTGAAAGCCTTGATCTCCGAAACATAGCCCGTCGCCGTTATGCAACGTCACACCGGGTAGAAGTTGCACATGTATCGTCCGTTCACGCGAAGAGGTGACTATACCAATCTGTTCACCGGTGGATTTCGGGGTATTCCAGTTAGCCATATTCTCTGTACGTCCGTTCAGAAAGTACGGAGAACAGCCGCGATGAAACGTTTTGGCGGGGTCGGGAACAAATGCGTGAACCAGTTCACGTCGCGCCTCGCATTGCTCTATGGCATCCAATTTCTGTCGGTAGAACGCAACAATGTTCGTCACATAATCGGCGTCTTTCAGTCGTCCTTCAATTTTAAGGGTCGTGACACCTGCATCTTGTAGTTGCTGCAAGTACGCCGAACGGTTCATATCCTTGAGCGACAATACATAACGCTGATGCAGCGGTTTACCTTGTTCGTCACGCAGTTCGCGACCTTTGCTATCCAATACATCGTATGCCATGCGGCACATCTGCGCACATGCGCCTCGGTTGGCACTACGTCCCAGCAATCGTTCAGACATGTAGCACCGTCCTGAGTAGCAGACGCATACTGCGCCATGAACGAACACTTCCAGTTCTATCGGATGCTCCGGCTGCTCGACAATCGTTGCCTGACGGATAGCACGAATCTCATCTATCGTCAGTTCGCGTGCCAGCACAGCCCGACGAAAACCCATCCGTTGCAAGCGGACAACCTGCTCCGGTGTGCGATTATCGCATTGGGTCGAGGCGTGTAACCTGATGGGCGGCAGGTTCTCGCGCAGCAGACGTAGGTCCTGGATAATCAGTGCATCAACGCCAGCTTCGTAGAGTTGCCACGACATGCTTGCAGCCTGCTTCCGCTCGGAATCATCCATCAGTGTGTTAACGGTCACCAGCACTTTGACACCAAAGCGGTGCGCGTATTCCGTGAGCCGCGATATATCTTCTATACTATTGCCTGCAGCCTGTCGCGCACCGAAACGCGGTGCTCCGATATATACGGCATCCGCACCCGCCATGATTGCGGCTTGTGCTACTTCAATATTCTTTGCAGGAGCAAGCAATTCCATCTGTTTCCAAACTCTAAATCCTAAACCGATTAGCCCATGCGTACATTACGATTCCCGCAGTCACGCTGACATTCAGTGAATGCTTGGTACCATACTGTGGCAGTTCGATGCAACCGTCACACAGAGCCAGTACTTCATCCTCCACACCGAACACCTCATGCCCAAGCACCAGTGCTACAGGTTGCCGGTTGTCGTGTTTGCTAATTGCTTGTTCAAGCGTCATGGCGTCGTGTGCCAACTCAATGGCATAAATCCTATAGCCTTGCTCGTGCAGCGTATGGATAGCATCGGTGGTATGTTCGTAGTAGGTGTAATCAACCGTTTGTTCTGCCCCCAATGCCGTCTTGTGAAGTTCAGCGTTAGGTGGACAACAGGTTATTCCGCACAGGCGCAGACCTTGTATCCGAAATGCATCTGCCGTGCGGAACACAGCACCTACATTATGCTGGCTGCGCACGTTGTCCAGTACAACGATAAGCGGAACTTTCTCTGCCTCGCGAAACGCTTCCGGTGTCAGACGATGCATGTCGGCTATGGATTTTTTCTGTCCCTGCATTTGTCATTCAGTATTATTCCATCAGCCCGTCGGGCGTGCGAATGGTTAGCTTGCGAGTCTGCGCATCCGCTTCGGTGACAAAATCCCCATGCAGAGGCAGCAGCGCTCCATTGTCTAATTGCACGAGCGTGTTCATCGTTGATGTGTCAATAGCAGTAATCTTCCCCAACTCGCCGCGCTCCACATCACAAAGCGTGTATCCGATAAGAGTAGTGAGGTCAGTTTGCTCCTGAACATCGGTAGGAAGGTCACTACGTAGCATGTATGCCTCGCATCCGACGAACCGCATGGCATGTTGTTCCGTGCTTACGCTGTGAAGCGTGAGCAGTACATCCTCGCTGCCCTTGGTGCGCCAGTCTGTTACGCGGAAAGGGACGAATATCTCATCCACATTGAGGATAAGGAACGTAGCATCGTTGTCCTCCCACAGCGTGTTAAGCATGCGGCATTGCAACTCGCCGCTTGTGCCGTGCGTCCGCAAAATGCGGCCGATATGTATCAATTCGTGTTCCTGAATCATCTCTAATCTTTGAGCAGTAGCGATTCTTATAAACGGACCTAATTCTTCGGTCCGACGAACAGTTTGCCTGTGCCGGCATTGTAGGTGACTTGATATTGCTTGAGCGCCTCCTTGGCAATGCCGTGTGTCGGCACGCCGTTGCCGGAATAGATGTCATATTCCTCGCCGCATTCCGGACAAATGGCGAACATTCCGTTCACCTGGCAAGGTTTGTCTTGCTTCAGGCAGTTCGGACAACACAGGTCGTACGCGCCATACGGATGAAAGCCGTCAATGTACACCACTGTTCCGGCAAAACCGTAAGCGTCGGTAGATGGTAGAGGTAGCGTTATGCCGTTCAGGTGATAGCCGGCAGCATCCACAATGAGGTAGGTCGTCACGTTCTCCGGAACGAAATTGACGAACATGCCGACATTTGTGTTAATCTCAAAATGTATAGGATAATTCGGTACCGAACTTTGCCAGTTGGTGCGCTTGCAGCCCGTGCATAATACGCCCACCACGGCAAGCAATATGTATAGACGCGTCCGCATTTATTGCATTGCTTTCAGATGAACCTCATATATCAAAGTCGAGTAGGGCGGAATGAATCCGAAGTTTCCTTCCGTACCGGTCATTTCAGCTCCGTAGCCGAGGTAGTACGGGATGTACAGTGCAAAGTCATCGTGCACATGCATCATATGCAGTCCTTCAGAGAAACCCGATACGACGTTCTGCATGCTGAATACGGCATCATTGCCCTCTTGCAGCAGGTTGCCGGTGTTGTAGCCTCCGTAACTGCTGATGAGGTAGAGCTTGTAATCCACGACCACTGTACTATTGTAGTTAGGTCGTGCCTCAGTCGGGTTTGGACTAGGGTTTAGTTGCATGTACTGCAAGCCCGAAGCGGTTGTTACAACGCCGGGTTGGGTCTTGTTATGCTCAAGCCATGCTTCGTTCATGGCTTTCCAGTCAAGATAGTTCTCCTGCTTGCAACCTGTCAGTGCAAGCAGGAACAGTAAGATATATGCTGATTTTTTCATATTCACCTTTATTGACTATTCACTATTTGACATTTCACCGTCAAACTTTTCCCAATTATCATCATCAAGCGTATCGTTATTGTGCTAACCACAATTCGGGATTCTGCAATTCGCGATCTTGCCATACCTGAAACTGCAGTTCGGTCTTATTGTCATCATCGGGGTTTGATGCTATGCGTCCGATGGCTTGCTTGGCTTGCACTTTGTCGCCGGGTTTGACGGCAGGTGTCTGAATGCCGGTATATACCGTTCGGTAGTTACCATGCTGGATGATAATGGCGTAGGTGGAGCCCATGACCATGCAGGTCGTTACCTCGCCTTCATACACGGCGCGTGCGTCCGAACCGGCAGTGGTTTGGATATATACGCCCTTGTTGTTCAGTGTTACGTTTTCATATACTGGGTGCTGATGCTTGCCGTAGTGCCCGCTGATGAATCCTTTCGCTACGGGCCATGGCAGACGCCCTTTGTTGGCAGCAAACCCGCCGGCTATAAGTTCCTGCTCTTTGGTCAGTTGCTGCTTGCGGTCCACCTGCTTTGCGATGGCGCGTTCAATCTGTTTGTTGAGTTCGTCAATCTTCTTTTGTTGTTGCTTTTGCTTGGCTATCAGTTCTTTCTCTTTCTTCTTGAGGTCCTGTAGCATGGCTTTCTGCTTTCGCTCGTTGCGTGCCAGTTGGTCTTGTTCGCGCTGTTGCGTCTTCAGGGCAGAGTCTTTCTCCTTGCGATTATCCAGAAGGAGTTCTGACTGAATCTGTATATCCGCCTTTACTCCCTCGATGCGTGCAACCTGTTGCTGCCTGTATACCGCAAACTCGCGCATGTAGCGTACGCGTCGGAACAGTTGGTTGAAGTCTTCTGACGACAGGAGGAACAATAGTGGCGACTGCTGCAGGTCGGCGTAGTGCGTGAGTTGAACGAGATGCGCGTAATCCTGCTTGAGCGAGTCAAGTTCGATCTCCAAACGCGAACGTTCGCCTTGCAGACGTGTCTGTTCCAAATCCAGAGCGATGATTTCCTGATTGATGGAGTTGATAAGTTTCTTACGCGTACGGATATCCTGACCGATAAGGTTGATTTTGTTTTCCGTTGTCTTCTCGTTCTGCTTGGTCTGCTTGAGCATTTTGCCGGTCGTCTCAAGTTCTTCGGAGTACTTCTTCTGTTGCGCCTGAAGTTCCTTGAGTGTTTGACCGCTGACGCTTACTAAGGCAAGCATCGCACAAACCAAAGCATATATGATTCTGTTCTTCATATCTTGATTACTTGTGACCTGATTGTTTAGAATCCTTTAAGCAGTTGCTCAAGTGTTATCTGTTGATAGCCGCTGATGTTCGTGGGCTGCAGGTTGACGCTGGCGTCAGTCTGCATTGAGGAGGTGTGGATTGTAGCTGTTCCGTTGATTCCGGCGCGTGAGACCTGCAGCGTCAGTTGGGGTTCGTTGCGGCGTGCAATGATGTTCTGGTCAATCCACGCATCAATATCGTCAATCGTTCCCTTGGCGCCCATCTGTGCCATTTCGTCGTAAGTGAGACGCGAATATCGGCGGTTGATCTTGTCGATGACGGTCACATATTGCGTGTTCAGTTCGATGCGTGCCATCTCCATTCCCAAGAACGGCTGTATGCTGACGAGCATTCCCTGTCCGCGTTGCCAACGCAACATAGCAGGTGTGCTGATGGATTTGCCTTGTGCGATTACGGTAACGGTCATGCGCGGAATGTAAAGGGTCTGCACCATAGCTTTCTTGGCAGCTTCCGCTTGTGCAATCGAGTCTTGTATGCGTTGACGTTCCAGTTCGCGAAGTCGTGCGGTTTCCGCTTCAGCCTGTGCGATGGAGTCCTGTACGCGCTGTCGTTCTGCGGCGAGACGCTGTTCTGCCTCAAGACGTTGGGTCTCGGTCATCTGCTCCTGCAGAACAGGAGTAGAGGTGGGAGTGACTTTCTTCTTGTTCGCACAACCTGCAGCCGCCAGCATTGCGGCTATCACTAAGATGATGAGTGATTGACGTTTCATGTGGTTATTGGTCTTTATTCAGTGCTTTGTATATTTCGTTGAAGTGTTGGTCTATCGTTTCGTCGCCGTTGTTGTCGGCTTGCTCAAGTGCTTTCTTGATGTAGAACATCGCGAGTGAATCCTGTCCTTGCAGGTGCAGAATCCATGCGTAAGTGTCGAGATAGGTCGGGTTGTTCGCTTCCTTCTGAATGGTTCGCTGGCTCATCTTCTCAGCTTTCTTCAGGTCTCCGCCATTGATAGCCAGTGTCCAGGCGTAGTTGTTGAGTATGCTGAGGTTGTCCGGTGACAGTTTCAAAGCCTCTTCGAATGCGGCGTACGCCTTTTCGTTGTTTTTCTGCTCGCTGAGCAAGAGCGCATACGCTGACAGGATCTGTAACCGGAGCACCGGCTCTTCTGCATGAATGAGGGCGTTTTCCAAAATGACTACAGCGGAGTCGTACTGCTCTCGTGAACCGACAAGTATCGCTTTGTAGTAACTCCACTTCGGGTCATCGGGCAGCGCTGCGTAACTCTCCTCGGCGAAATGCCCCAAGTCGTCGGGACTGATAGTGGGATCGGAGCGCATGAGCGTTTCTATTCTGTTCCGCACATTGTTGTTCGTCGGGTTCATGGTGAGCATTGTGCGTCCAATCTCTATCGCAGCGCGGATGTCGCCTTGCGATTCTTCGTAATCCATCAGGGCTTGATAAATATCCTGCTCGTAGGGATACTGCTCGCGTAAGTCCTGTAGCCATGCTTTCTGTGTATCGGCATCGTATCCGAGCCATGTGCTGTGCTGCTTGAGGAGTTTGATTTTGTTCTGCAGCGACACGTCAGCACTTTGCAACTGTAGTGTCAGCAGTTGGCGGCCGATTTGAATGTCGTTGTTTTGCTGCGCGGCATTCAAGTCAATGTCCGTGCGCATGGCGCGCATACGTCCGTCGTTCGGATTGCGCTTAAGGTAACTATCCAACACCCGCAAGGCTTTCTTCCGGTCGCCCATTGAGCGATAGGTCTCATATCGCGTGACGACGGATTGTACGGTAGGTTCGCCCGTCAGCTTGTCAATCTTGTCGCGAATGGCGAGTGCCAGTTTGTACTTGCGTTCGTGCAAGAGGATATGTTCGTGGAGTTCAAGTATGTCAATATTCTTCGGGTCGCGCTTCTCCATGACCTTCAGCACGTTCATTGCCGTAGTGCGGCTGCCGGACTCGTAGGCAGTAATGGTGTAATGGTACCAGTAGTCATCCGGCGAACCCTCGTAGGCTTGTCGTAGTAGCGGCAAGGCTCTTTCTTTTCCATACAGGCTCAGTTGGTACGAGCCGAGCAATGAGTTAACCGTCGGGTTTGTCGGGTCAATCTGATAACACAACTCGAGCAGGAAATAAGCCTGCGCATGCGACTTGTGCTCACTGGCGTTCAGCGCGGCGTACAAATAATAGTCCAAACGCATCTGCTCCTCCGCCGTGATGGACGAAGGCTGCGCTTTGGCTTTCGGCTTGGCACAGATTGTGCTACTCATGACGAGTAACAGCAGAAATCCTATGAATCTGAGAACCTTCAACTTGCTAAAATCTCTTTGGGGCTAAGACATACATATTGTCGGGCAGAATGCGCACCTTGATGTTTTGCTCGACTTCATATTCCTCGCTGTCAATAAGTGCCTGTCCTGTAAAGGCTATTTGGCTTTCGGCTGTAGAAAGTGTGCTTTCAGCCGGTGCAATCACTTCCATCTCGCCGTCCTGGATGCTGGCTTTGGTGCCTTGTGCGCAGTTGATGAAGCGCGTGTCACCAGCCGTGATGCAAGTCATGGCGATGAGCGGTTTCTCCTCGTCGAGAGTCACTTGCAGGCAGTCGCATTGTACTGGTTCGCTGCGGTTGAGCCATGTGATGGACGCATTGCCGCGCAAAGGGATACCGAGGTGACGTGCGAGCGTGTTCGTCAGTCCCATAGGAATGATACCGAGTGCAGAGCGCGTACCCGCTACACCTTCCGCGACTTCGCGAACCGTACCGTCTCCGCCGACAGCAACGACGGCATCAAAGCCCATAGTGGCATATTGCCTGGCGAGAGTCAGCGCCTGGCCGGCATGCTCGGTGAAAACGATGTTCTCCAGCCACTGGCTCTTGTCCAGCAGTTCGTTGATCAGCTTGGGCAGACGACGTTTGTTCTGCGTACCTGCCATCGGGTTGATGATAAATGCTATGTTCTTCATAAGCGGATTGTATAATATTGTTCAGGATAGTTCAAGATTGTTCAGGGTAGAACCGTCCTCAAGACTCAAGTCCTGATAAAGTTCATGGGTTGTGGTGTTTCGCGCTCGGGTAGGGGAAGGCTGTGGTCGCCGTGGATGTTCTTGAGCAGCCACGCCATGTTGTCCGCGAGTGTGCGCATGGTCTGCATACCTTCGGTGTCCAACGCGGCTTCGCCTGCGTCACGCCCATAAACAATATTCCAATATTGGGAGGTCACCACGGGCATGTTCATCATCTGGAACGGCATATTCATTGTCTGCAAGGCGGCTGTGGCGCCACCACGACGGCAGACCGCCACCGCTGCGGCAGGTTTGCCTTTGTAGAGCGCGCCTCCGGAGTAGAACATCCGTTGTGTCAAAGCGAGCAGCGAACCGTTAGGCTGGCCGTAATACACCGGCGAACCGATAATCATCGCGTCGCAGGCGACCATCTTTTCGTTGACGCGGTTGCACAGGTCGTCATCGAAGGCGCATCGGTTGCCGCCTTTCTGCTTGCATTGCCCGCAGACGATACATCCGCGTACAGGCTTAGCACCAATCTGTACGATTTCCGATTTGATGCCGTTCTTTTCCAGCTGTTTAGCTATCTCGCTCAGCGCGAGGAACGTGTTGCCGTTCTTTCGTGCCGAACCGTTGATGAGTAGTACTTTCATTGTTGTGTAGTAGTCTTTTGTCATGCCTTTAACGCAATCTTAGATTGCGGTTTGTGAACGCATAGGCACATAATACGCCACAAAGTTACGAAAAAAAAACGATATTTGCAAATATTAGGCAAGAAAAAATGCAGAAAAGTTGTGAATTTGGAAAATACGGAAACCAGACAAAGCCAAACGCCCCTTTTGAAGGTTGTTTTTCCGGCTAATTTGAGGGCTAATTATATATAATACTACGTATTATATAGTGTAAGCACACTTTATGAAAAATGGAGGCTTTATCCTACGGTTATCCTACGGGTATGTTGCGGTTATCCTACGGTAAATCCCCGACTTTGGCCCGACTATGGCCCGACTATGGCCCGACTATGGCCCGACTATGGCCCGACTATGGCTCGAGTGTGGCTCTACTGTGACTTGAGTGTGGATTGACTTGGGGCTGGCGGGGAATGCGGATGTGATGCAGGAGATTGGCGGGAGGATGGCGAGAGGATGGTGGGAGATTGGCGGGGAAAGTAGCAAATGGTTGTGGCAAATGTGAAGAATTTTGACGGTTTTGGAGATTTTTGGCTGCAAAATTTGCAAATGTCAAAACTTTTTTGTAACTTTGTAGCGGTTAAGAATGTGCCTGTGTGTCGTGTGCGTATACGCAAGCGGGAAACATAAAAGATTACAGCAAGATTGAAATAGGAATAGTAACAATTGAAAGAGTATGCAAGACTTCAGAACATTATGCCAGAAGCGGCGTTCGATACGAACGTACACCAGTCAGCCGGTTGAGCGCGAGAAGATAGATTATATCCTTCAATGTGCGCTGATGTCGCCGTCCGGCAAGCGAATCAATCCTTGGGAGTTCGTTGTTGTGACCGACGAAACGGTTCTTCGGCAGTTGGCTGGTTGCAAGACCTACGGCAGCCAGATGTTCAATACCTCTATGGCGGGAATAGTGGTTGCCGTTGACGCGTCGCTGACCGACACGTGGCAGGCAGACGGAGCAATAGCCGCCGAGCATATGCTGCTTGCCGCCGCGGAACAGGGGCTGGGCGCTTGCTGGTGCCATGTGTACGGCAGAGACGAATCGGAGGCATTAGTGCGCAGGCTGACGAACATTCCTGAGACGCTGAGCGTGCTTTGCGTCATCTCGCTCGGCTACAAGAACGAGGAACGCAAGGACTACGATTTGCAGAAACTGCAGTATTCAAAAGTCCACAATGAGATATTTTAGATTGCGGTCGGCAATTACCGAAAACAGTTTTTTAGGTCAACAATTATCAACAATTAACAACAATTTTCAGATACAGCCAATCATTATTTAACAACAATCAGCCAAAACAGCCAATAATTATGAAACCCGTGATAGCCATCACAGCCGGAGATATAAACGGCGTGAGTTATGAAATCATACTGAAGACCATATTTCATCCGCATATATTGGAGATATGCACTCCCGTTCTGTACGGCAACGTAGCCATCGCCAAGCAATATGCCCAGTTGCTGGATGAGGAGTACAATACTCCGCAAGGCGTCATCGTTCCCGATGCGCGCAAAGTGCAGGATGGTAAAGTGAACGTGATAACGTGTTATCCGGACGATACGCCGTTGTCGATAGGCAAGAGCACTCCCGAGGCCGGCAAGGCGTCGCTGGCAAGTCTGAAACGTGCGTGCGGCGACCTGCAGCAAGGGCTGGTACAAGCTATCGTGACAGCGCCCATCAACAAGGCGAACATCCAGTCGGACGAGTTCAAGTTCAGCGGTCACACCGAGTATCTGACACACCTGTTCGGTCAGAAGAGCGGCTCGCTGATGATGATGGTAAGTGACGCGCTGAAGGTGGCACTCGTATGCAACCATGTGCCTGTGAGCAAGGTGGCGGAGAGCATCAGTCAAGAGCTGATTCTGCATAAGCTGACCATACTCAACGAGTCGCTGAAGAACGATTTCACCATCCGCCGTCCTCGTATAGCTGTTCTCGCACTCAATCCTCACGCCGGTGACGGAGGACTGATAGGCAAAGAGGAGCAGGAGGTAATCATTCCTGCAGTCGCCGAGGCAAACAAGCAGGGCATCCTGACATTTGGCCCCTATAGTGCGGACGGTTTCTTCGGCAGCGGACACTTCACGCACTTCGATGCCATTCTTGCCATGTACCACGACCAGGGACTGATTCCGTTCAAGACGATGGATATGAACGGCGTGAACTTCACCGCCGGCCTGAACATCATCCGTACGTCGCCCGACCACGGCGTGGCTTACGACCTGGCCGGCAAGAACCAAGCGTCGCCGCAGAGCTTCCGCAATGCGCTGACGATGGCGCTGGACATCATGAAACAACGCGCGATGAACAAGGAGATAAACGCAAATCCGCTGCCGGTGCCTGAGCCGGACGAGAATGATATACGGCCTGAGTTCCGCTCGTTCAGCGAACCGAAGAGTATCGGATACAAGCCGGCATAGACCGCTGCAAAGCACCCCACGCGGGCAAGCCCTTTGGGGACCCCGCAGCTGACAGAATACAGACAAAACAACTGACAAATATATGAAAGCAAACGAGATACGTAAATCGTTTTTGGATTTTATGGCAAGCAAGGGACACCAAGTCGTTCCCTCTGCTCCGATGGTCATCAAAGATGACCCGACACTGATGTTTACCAACGCCGGTATGAACCCGTGGAAAGGTATCATCCTCGGTAATGACCCAATCAAGTACCCACGCGTTGCAGACAGTCAGAAGTGTCTGCGCGTGAGCGGCAAGCATAATGACCTGGAGGAGGTCGGTCATGACACCTACCACCACACGATGTTCGAGATGTTAGGCAACTGGTCGTTCGGAGACTACTTCAAGCAGGGCGCGATAGATTTTGCGTGGGAGTACATTGTCGATGTACTGAAGATAGACCCGAAGAACCTGTATGCCACGGTATTTGAGGGCAGCAAGGAAGAAGGTCTCGGTCGTGACGACGAGGCAGCCTCCGTATGGGCCAAGCACCTGCCTGCCGACCATATATTGAACGGCAACAAGCACGACAACTTCTGGGAGATGGGTGATACCGGACCCTGTGGGCCTTGTTCTGAGATACACGTTGACAGCCGTTCGGAAGAGGAGAAAGCCAAAGTGCCCGGACGCGAACTGGTGAACAAGGATCATCCGCAGGTGATAGAGATATGGAACATCGTGTTCATGCAGTTCAACCGCAAAGCCGACGGCAGCCTTGAGCCTCTGGCAAAGAAAGTGATTGACACGGGCATGGGCTTTGAGCGTCTGGTTCGCACCATTCAGGGCAAGCAGTCGAACTACGATACCGATGTGTTCCAGCCGATGCTCAAGAAGATTGGCGAGCTGTGCCATTGCGAATATGGCAAGGACGAGAAGACTGACGTCGCCATGCGCGTGATAGCCGACCATATACGAACGATATCTTTCGCTATTACCGACGGGCAGTTGCCGAGCAATGAGAAAGCCGGGTATGTCATCCGCCGTATATTGCGTCGCGCCGTGCGCTACGGCTACACGTTCCTCGGCATGCGTGAGGCGTTCCTGTACAAACTGGTTCCGCAACTGATTGCTGACATGGGTGCGGCTTACCCCGAACTTGTGAAGCAGCAGGCCCAGATAACGCCGGTCATCAAGAGCGAGGAAGAGGCGTTCCTGCGTACGCTGGACAAAGGAATCACGCTGCTGGACAAACTGATGGCGGATGCCAAGCAAGCCGGCAAGACCGAGATAAACGGCGTAGAGGTGTTCACGCTGAAAGACACCTACGGTTTCCCGCTTGACCTGACCGAACTGATCCTTCGTGAGAACGGTTTCACCACCAACGAGGAAGAGTACAACAAGGCGCTGGAGCGCCAGAAGAGTATGGGACGCGAGGCTAACAAACAGGACCTTGGTGACTGGAACATCGTCCGCGAGGGTGATACGGAGTTTGTCGGTTATGATGAACTGGAGGTTGAGACGCAGATACTCCGCTACCGTCAGGTGAGCCAGAAAGGCAAGTCGTTCTATCAGGTTGTGCTCAGCAAAACGCCGTTCTACGCCGAGATGGGCGGTGAGGTAGGAGACACAGGTCATTTACGATTGAACGATTTACGATTTACGATTTTGGATACCAAGCGGGAGAACGGGTTGCCGGTACATATCATGACCGAACTGCCGGAAGATGTGCATGCCACATTTACTGCCACGGTTGATGCTGAGCGTCGTCAGGCGATTGCCTGCAACCACTCGGCTACGCATATCATCCATTATGCGTTGCGTCAGGTGCTGGGTGAGCATGTAGAGCAGAAAGGTTCGTTCGTGTCGCCTGACAGCCTGCGCTTTGACTTCAGTCACTTCCAGAAGGTGACACTTGAAGAACTACGCAAGGTGGAGATTCTTGCCAACGACCTTATCCGCCGCGACCTGCCGTTAGAGGAAAGCCGCCACACTCCTATAGCGAAGGCGAAAGAGATGGGCGCGATGGCATTGTTCGGCGAGAAGTACGGCGATGATGTGCGCGTCATCAAGTACGGCCCGAGTATCGAACTTTGCGGCGGCTGCCATGTCAGTTCGTCTGGTAGTATAGGTAGCGTACGTATCGTAATGGAGACCAGTGTGGCGGCAGGAATACGACGTATAGAAGCGGTCACGGCTGCCAAGGCAGACAAGATATACTACGACATGCAGGATACCATGCGTAACCTGCAAGCCGCTCTGAACAACGCGCCCGACCTGATGCAGGCCATCCATAAGACCATTGAGGAGAATGCCGGCCTGAAGAAGCAAGCGGAAGAGTTGTTCAAGGAGAAAGCGGAGATGTTCTGCAAGAACCTGATTAACCACGCGATAGAGAAAGACGGCATCCGCCTGGTGCGTGTTGACGGCGAGGTCAATCCCGAGCTGCTTCGTACGGGTCTGACGCTTCTGCGCAGCCATGTGAGCGACGAGTCGCTGGCCGTCATCGGCGCGACATCGTGGCAAGGCAAACCGATGATTTCGGTGTTCCTCAGTCAGGCTCTTGTTGACAAAGGTCTGAACGCCGGAGCGATGGTGAAGTCAGCCGCCAAGCTGATACAAGGCGGCGGCGGCGGTCAGCCGTGGCTGGCTACAGCCGGTGGTCGTGACGCCAGTGGTCTGCCGCAGGCAATGGAAGAACTGCAAGCCGCGCTTTAGACCGCTCGCCAAATGAACAAAGACAATGAGACTGCCCAGTTCATATCTGCCGGAGAAAGTCCGTTCCGCCGTCCGTTTTGCCGTAGTCGGGACGTCGGGCATGTTTGTGCAGACGTGGCTGTTCATGGGTGCGCTGTACCTGATGTCCCATCCGGAGAAAGGCACGTGGCTGTACTATATAGCTTTCGGCATCGGCTACGTGCTGGAGTTGATACCTAACTATCTGTTCTCCAACTGGTACACTTTCGGCACGCGCCCGAACCTGAAGAACGCAGGCGGATTCCTGCTGGCACGTGCCATCAATCTGGCTATCCAGTTGGGCTTGCTGCCGTTGGCGATAAGTTTGCTGCCGACCTGGCGGGACGATTATATCAGTTTTGTGGTTATCTTCATCGGCGGCTGTATCAATTACCTGGTGTGCCTGCTGTTTTTCAAGAAACCCCGACAATCATAAATGAATACTTAAATATCAAAGAATATGAAGCCGATCATCTTAACCGTATTATTGAGTATGTCGAGCCTGTTGGTACTGGCTCAGGCACCGACCACCGAGTCTGACTCGCTGAGCATGAACCGCGCAGCCGCGCAGCAGGACTCGTTAGGTGCGCTGTTGTACAGCAAAGGTCAGTTCGCCGAGGCACAGCGGTGTTTCCGCGAGGCAGCCGGCTGGCGCAAGCGTCTTTTGGGGCGTCGCTCGTCGGCTTATCTGCGTTCGGTGACGTACCTTGCATCGTCGTACCTGCAGTCGGGTGACGTCAAGCAGGCCATCGCTGTGGGTGACAGCCTGATTCAACTTATCACAGACTCGGTGTCGCCGAACTACGCCGACCTGTACGATGTCTATACCAATCAGATGTACTGCTACTACGCGTTGCGTCGGATGGACAAAGCCATCGAATATGCGCATAAGGCGGTTGATGTGTTGGAGCACCAGGACAAGATGTACGTTCACTCTTACGTTCACGCGCTTGCGAACTTAGGCTACTGTCTGGATGTCGCCAAGCGCAATGATGAGGCCAAACGTTACCTTGACCACGCAGTAGCTATCGCCCGTGACAGCCTTAAGCCTACGGACAACGCAGCATTGGAGGTCATGAACTCGCAGGCGTACAACTACTCGTATCGCGGCGATTACGGCAAGGCGATAGAAATCATGTACGAGGTCGTTCAGCGTACGCGCGAGGCGAGCCCCGAATCGCCCAATCTGGCGGTACGTCTGGCAGCGCTGTCGTACTTCTACGCCGCTATCGAGAACTACGATGGCGCCATCAGCGTCACGCGTGAAGTGCTTGAGTTGTACAAGAAGTTCTATGGCGAGAGCTCTTTCAACTACAACGACCTCGGTCAGCGTCTGGGTAACTACTACCGCGAGTCTGATAGGGTAGCGGAAGCATTGCCGTACCACCGGCGTGCAGTAGAAGTGGCGGAGAAGACCTATGGCAAACAGCACCGCGAATATGCTCTTGCTCTGGGTAACCTGGCAGCCGACTACCACCGTATGGATTCTATTGACAAGGCTCTTGCGCTCTATACCGAGGCTGTCGAAGCCATGCAACGTGCTGACCTGGAGGCGGCTCTTATTCTGGAATTCAATATAACGAACGTGCTTGCCGACGCCGGACGTTTTGAGGAAGCGCTGCCGCAAGCAGAGCAGATCATCAAGACCTTCCGCGACAGCGTAGGTATATACAACCGCGACTACCCTGTTGCTCTCGGCCACCTGGCAGCACTCTACCGCCAGGCAGGCGACTATGAGCGGTCGCTGAAGGCTAAGCGCGAACTGGTGGACATCGTTGCCGAGCGTGTGAATCAGATATTCCCGTCGTTGACTGAACGTGCACGTGCCGAGTACTACGGCAGTCTGCGTCATCACTTCAACTATATCATTCCCTGCGCATTGCAGGACAACACCCCGTTTGCCACGACCTTGCTTTACGATGCCAACCTGATAAACAAGGGCTTGCTGTTGTCGTCATCGATTGAGTTTGCGCGGTATGTGGAGCAGAGTGGTGACAAGCAGCTGATTGATGACTACAAGCAACTGCGCAAGCAGCAGATTGCCCTACAGCAATACATGCAACAACCGCCTAAACGTCAGAATCAGGATACTATCCGCGCACGTCAGGCTATTGTTGAAGACCTGGAGCAACGTGTGATGACCAAGTGCCATGAGTATGGCTCGTTCATGGATCGCCTGCGCATCAATACAGCCGATGTGAAGAAAGCCCTGAAGAAAGGCGAGGTGGCTATCGAGTTCATGCAGGACAAAGGACGCAAATCCAACGGTGAGTTTGTAGCACTGATTCTTCGCCCGGAATGGGCTGCCCCGAAGATGGTGCAGATACCGAACAAGGACTACTTGCAAGGCTTCGTTGAGATGCGTGCCAAAACGTACTTGAACACCCAACTCTCCGACACCATTTGGAACGATATTATCCGCGTCGGACAAATCAAACCGACAGACAAGGTGTATTTCGCTCCCGATGGACCACTCTACCAGTTGGCTATCGAATACTTGCCCTATACGGCGCAATACAAGGGTGCCATCCAGCTGTCCACCGATACGGTGATGCCGACGATGGCAGATGTGTATAACCTGTTCCGCCTGTCATCGACACGCGAACTCTGCTTCCGCAATACCGATGCTTTCAAACTGGAGAAAGCCCGTCTGCGTGAGGCAGTGCTCTACGGAGGTATCTACTATAATCCCGAAAACCAGCGTGGGGCTATTCAATACCTGCCGGGTACGCTCAATGAGGTACAAGCTATCGCTGAACAGATTGGCGCAAAGAACATGTTCACCGCTATGGGTGCCTCCGAGGAGCAGTTCAAGCAGATGTCCGGTCACGCACCCGAACTGATACACATCGCCACCCATGGCTTCTGTCTGTCCGACGTGACCGAGGTCAATGCGATGCAACGTACCGGTATGTTGTTCGCCAACTCGGAGAAGGCATGGAAAGGCGAAGACGTTGAGCCTTCACGCGAAGACGGCATTCTGACCGCCCAGGAGATAGCCGGACTGAATCTGTCGGGTAACCAACTGACCGTGCTGTCAGCCTGCGAGACTGCTCTCGGTGCTATCACTTCTGACGGTGTGATGGGTCTCCAACGCGGATTCAAGAAAGCCGGTGTACATGCGCTGATCATGTCATTGTGGCCTGTTAACGACGAAGCAACGGAGAAGATGATGAAGGCGTTCTACAAGCATCTGAACGAAGGGATGACGCCTCGTGAAGCACTCCGCAGCGCGCAGTACGACCTGCGTGGCTTCAAACCCGAACCGATAGAGGAAGGTGATACTGAGGAGGTACAGGGACGCAAACTGAACTTCCTCCGTCAGTCGCAAGTGCGTGCCGCGAACAAGGCGAAGAAATATCCGTTTGCTCACCCGCGTTTCTGGGCGGCGTTTATTCTGCTGGATGCAACTGACAAGTAATGAAGCATGCCGTTGTCCCTCGTGGTCGGTCGCTGGCGTGGTATCTTGACGAAGAAATACGTTTGGCGCAGAATGTGCAGGAGGATTTGTTCTTCTGCTGGCGGGTCAAACCTACAGTGATTTACGGTCGGCATCAGCAACGCGAGGCGGAGGTGAACGAATCATACTGCCGTGACCACGGCATAGCTGTAGTACAGCGCAAGAGCGGCGGCGGCTGCGTTTATGCCGACGAGGGCAACCTGATGCTCAGTTTCATCAGTACAGATACACATAGCGAGGCAGTGTTTGAGCGGTGTATAGGATTTGTGGCAGAGGTCTTGCGCTCCCTGGGGCTGGAGGCGGTTGCGACCTCACACAACGACATACTGGTCGGCGGCAGAAAGGTAAGCGGCAACGCTTGCTACGCCTTGCCGAATGCAACTATTGTGCACGGCACGTTGCTATACGATGTCAATCTTGACGCATTAGAGCAGGCTATCACGCCTGATGAGGCTAAACTGAAAAAACATGCGGTGCAGAGTGTGCGCCAGCGTGTGACGAATATCCGCCCGATGCTGCCCAACATCCGAAACATAGAAGAACTGGAACAATATTTTATCAACCATATGAAGTCATAATTCTAAACAACTGCATACCATGAATCAAACATTGCTCTGGCGCGCCTTGGGCCGCAACACATTGATTTCGATACTTCTGTTTGGTGCTTTGCTGGGTCTGTTGTGGCTCGCAGAGTTGCTGTTTCCGGTAAGTCTGCTCAAGTGGCATGATCCTGCCTGGTGCGTAGGTATTCCGGCAAGTATAATAGGCGTAGCCTATATATTGACTATCCGTGACCCGCAGAACTACACGGGTTTCTATGCCGGTATTGTTATGTCCGCTCTTTTGGGTGTACAGTTCCTGCTTCAGCAGCAGTACGACAGTACGTTTCTGTTCTTCTTCGTGTTCATCCCGTTCCAGATGATGTCCATATATAAATGGAGTCGTAAGAAAGATGACGGTGGTGCAAGTTTTGAGCCGAAGTTCCTTGATACGCCGCGTCTGATTCTTTCCGTATCGATGCTGGTGTTTATCACGCTTGGCGACTACCTGTTGGCAACCTACGCGTTCCAGCACAACGGCTTGACCGACAATATTGCCGTCAAGCTGTTCAACGGCCTGCTTATCTCGTCGTCGTTCCTGGCTAACTACTGGCTCATCTACCGCAAGACCGACTCGTGGATTTACTGGATTGTCTATAGCGCAGCAGGAATCGTATTGTTTGTAATCATCAACAATATCTTCTCCATCGTGCTCTTCCTGTTCTTCCTCGTTATCAACGGCTCAGCCGGAATAGCATGGATCAAGATGACCAAGCCCGAGAACTACGGCTGGCTCCGTGGCAAATAAGTTTATGCCAGGCATGCGTCGAGGGCATCTGTTATGGCGTGGCGGTCAAGGTGCTGCCCGATGAACACGAGTTTCTGCATGCGGTCGCCGTACCGCTCGTCCCAGTCGCGCAGTATTCCCGGTTCGCTACGCGCCATGAGCATCAGCTCCTCCTCGGGCATCGTGGCGTACCATTGTCCTGCCTGCTTGAGGTTGAACTGTCGTCCTGCCTGCTCAAAGACGTAGCACATGTCGTACTCGTCCTCGAAGTAACACATACCCTTGGCGCGTATGACCTCTTTCGGCCAATGGCGGGCAATGAACTCGTCGAACTTGTTCAGGTCAAACGGCCGGCGGCGGAAGTATACGAACGTGCCAATGCCGTACTCTTCTGCCTCGCCTTCTTCTTCATGATGGTGGTGCTCGTGGTCATGATGAAGTTCGTGGTGTTCATGCTCTTCGTGCTCATCGTGTTCGTCATGTTCGTTGCCGGGAGCCTCGACCTCATGCACCCATGCGGCGCTGGTGGCTACATCGTCAAAGTCAAAGGCATGGGTACTGAGTATCTTGTCGAAATCCACATTGCCGTAGTCGCAGGGGATGATCTCCGCCTTGGGCTGAATGGCACGGATGATGGCGGTCAGGTGCTGAAGCTCGTTCGCGCTTATCTCTGAGGCTTTGTTCAGTAGGATCTTGTTGCAGAACTCAATCTGCTCGATGACGAGACGCTCGATGTCATCCTCGCCTATATGTTCTTTCTCCAGTGCGTCACCGCAACCGAACTCGTCACGCATGCGCAACGCATCAACAACGGTCACGATGCAGTCCAGACGAGGCAGGTCGTGCCCGGCGTAGTTCGTCACTATCTGCGGGATGGAGCAGATGGTCTGCGCGATGGGTGCCGGCTCGCAGATGCCCGACGCCTCGATGACGATGTAGTCGAACTTCTTCTGCGAGGTTATCTCGTTCAGTTGCTCGACAAGGACCATCTTCAGCGTGCAGCATATGCAGCCGTTCTGCAGGGCGACGAGGCTGTCATCTTTCTGTCCGACCACGCCGCCTTTGGCTATCAGATCGGCATCGATGTTCACTTCGCCTATGTCGTTGACTATTACGGCAAAGCGTATGCCCTGACGGTTATTGAGAATCCGGTTGAGCAGGGTAGTCTTGCCGCTGCCCAGGTAGCCGGTTAGTAGTAATACGGGTATTGCTGTCATGTTCGGTAGTTGTTTTTTGTCCGTATGAGTAACAACAAATTTTGTGCCGCCGAGGGCGTAAAGGACAATTTGGCATATTTTTTGTTGATTCGTAATTAAAATCATAATCCCATGTTACACGTTCTATCCTCCGCCATGCATAAGGAAGACCTGCATCTTCCGTTCACTCTGCCCGAGACCTTTGTTGAGAACCACCAGTGCGTCGCTGTCCTGACCGGCGGCACAGAGGCATTGTTCCTGCAACTGGTGGACGAGGGCAAGCTGTCGCTCGAAGAGCCGGTGTTTATCCTTGCCTCGGGTTATAGCAACTCGCTGGCTGCCTCGCTGGAGATTCTCTCGTGGATTCAGCAGCATGGAGGCAGCGGACGCGTGTTGACTGCCTCCGAGCAGATAGCCGAGGTCAATCAGCCAAAATCGGCTGATGCATACGCACCGCAAGCAGTGCCATCGTTGCCGCACACCGCGCTGCGCCTGGGTATAGTAGGCGAGCCGTCGGATTGGCTGATTGCATCGAAGGTGGATGACGCATATATTCTGGAGCAGACGGGTATTCAATTGGTGCACATACCAATAGAAGAAGTCACCTTTCTCGGCGAGGTCGATGGCGGCATGAAAGGTGCGGAACGCATCTACGAGCGCCTAAAGGAGATTGTGGCGCGCTATGAGTTGAACGGGCTGACGCTGCGTTGCTTTGACCTGCTGACCACCGTGAGGAACACCGGCTGTATTGCGCTCAGCCATCTGAACGACGAGGGCATACCTGCATCCTGCGAGGGAGATATACCTCTGCTGCTGACGATGATCCTTGCCAAGCAGAGGTACGGGCAAATAGGCTTTCAGGTCAATCCCGCACGTATAGGCGACGACGGACGGATGCTGTTCGCCCACTGCACCGTTCCGCTGAAGATGACCACCTCACACTCCTTCACCACGCACTTTGAGTCAGGCATAGGCATCGGTATTCACGGCGAGTTGCCGCTGGGCAAGTACCGCCTGATGAAGCTTTCTAATGACCTCAGGCAACTCGTCGACGAGCCGGTCGAACTCGTCGCTAACCAGTACGAGCCTAACCTCTGCCGCACGCAGGTCTGGCTCCAAGCCTCACCTGCCTTGGCACGCCAGCTCCTCACTCATCCCCTGTCGAATCATCATCTGCTGGTGAAGGTTTAGCGGAGCTACAATATAAGATAAAATAGAGATTGTAAACACTTTTTACAGAAAACATTTGCAAATTTCGAAATATTTTCGTAACTTTGCAAACGAATTTATATCCACCGCCCTCACCGGTGTAAAAAGTGAGGAAGACAT
>JAFSXJ010000076.1 GCA_017444065.1 Paludibacteraceae bacterium
CGTTCATCCTGAGCCAGGATCAAACTCTTCGTTGTATATTATAAATCTAACAAAAAAAGTTCATCCTACACTCATAACGACTTATTTTCGTAGTTGCACTTCCAGAATAGTTAACAGTTAATAATTAACAATTAATATTCCTCGGAATCGACAAGGGACTTTGTTTGCGTTCGCGCTATATATTATATAATGTATAGCGTTCCGCCTTCCCGAAACCGGGGTCCCCGACGCGACCGTGAGGTCGTGGTGGGGAGAACAGGGTCCCCAAAGAAAACAAAGTTTTCGAATGGGGTGTCAGAGCGGAGACACGCGTCGCCTTCATGCCGCAAGCGGCATCTGTGCGACCGCGTTGTCGAACGCGTCTCTCTTGTACTACATCTTGATTGAACAATCTTTCTAAGAACGTTGCTTCTGATTTTTAGAGCGCAAAAAAATTAGAACCATCAAATGATTCAAATTTTAATACCCTAACTCTGCAAGTTGTGCCTCGCGGCAGCTTAACAGCCTTTCAGGAGAAAAGGGAAACACGCTTGTTTCTCAAAAGCGGATGCAAAAGTACAGCATTTTTTCCATATATGCAAATATTTTGGCGAAAAAGCATTTTTTTTCATCTTTTTCGCCAATTTATGCTATGCATATATAGCAAACAGGTGCCAGAGATACCAAGAGCCGCACCTTGGACGACTCCGAAGTGCGACTCTTGGTTAGATGAGACACTAATGCTACGCTTAAATCATAAGTGCTGCAACGAGCGCCAAGATAGCGTAGAACTCCGGAAGAGCTGCGTAAATCATGGTGTTGGTCTGAACATCGTGGCCGGCAGCGATACCTGCGATACCGTTGGCGCAAACCATACCCTGACGAATAGCAGACAGCAAGCATACCAGACCTACAGCCAGACCGATACCGAAGTACAGAGCCGGGTTGGCAGCGATAGCAGCCTTGTCCCACATCAAGAATGCCACAAAGCCGTACAGACCTTGCGTAGCGGGCAGTGCAGAAAGAATCATGTACGAAGCCGACTTACCCGGATTCTTCTTCAATGCACCCTCTGCAGCGTTACCTGCGATAGTTGTTCCGTAGGCAGAGCCTACACCGGCGAGACCTAACATCAGTCCCCAGCCAAGAAATCCTAAAAATTCCATAATGTTGTGTTTTATTTTGTTATTAATTATTTGTTATGTAATATCAGCCAAATGTGGCTGATTCATTCTGCTATTCGGCGGGTTCGGTATTGGCGAACGGCTTATAGAGGTTACCCTTGCCTTCGTAACCCGAGTTCTTGAAGTACTCGACGAAGGTAAGACGTAACGGGTGAACAAACGCACCCAGCGCACTCATTGCGAGGTTCAGCAGGTGACCGATAATCAGGATTACGATGAACGGCAGCCACTGCCATGTAGCACCTTCCGTCGAGCCGCCCATAACCATTAAACCAAGGTTGTTGAACGCACCGCCCAACATACCGCCTGCCAAGCCAAGTGCATAGAGACGGATGTACGACAGCGTGTCGCCAAGAATACCTGTAGCCATGTTATACGTATCCCACAGACCTGCACCGATATTGAGCAGCGGGTTGCGTCCAGGCGTATTGAACACATAAATGCCGAGAGCCGAGATACAAGCAATGACGATGAGCACGAGCTTCGTTGTCTCCATCGGAACGCTGAGTGCCAGACAGATAATCAGCGCAGCTATGCCGCCCACTATGAGCAGTGTCCATCCCCATGTACCGAGTTGTGCACGGAAACCGAAACGCTTGGTGTAGCACAACGCCTTGACCACCATAGCCAGACAAATGTGGAACACACCGATCAGCAAGGCAAGAACCATTGCCACATCGTAGCCGCCTTCCAATCCGGCAGCAGCATACGCGGCTTTGCTCAAGTAGCGTACCCCACCCTCGGTGACTACCTTACCATTGAGGAACAGGTAATCGATGCTCGGGAACAGAGCACTGAGATCCATACCGAACGCCGTGCCAAGGAAGAAGCCTACTACGAGCGTGCCGACACCCAGGGTCATGATGATCGGCCCCAGACCGTCAAACATCTCAATCTTCAGCTTGCCCTTATAGGTCAGCCAGCCGAACAGCATGAGCAGAATACCGTAGCCTGCATCGCCCATACACATCGAGAAGAACAACAGATAGAACGGTGCGAGAATAGGCGTCGGGTCAAACTCGCCGTAGGTAGGCCAACCATACATGCCGGTGAAGACCTCAAACAGTTTGGCGAACCTGTTGTTGTTGAGTTTGACGGGCGTAGCGTCACCTTCAACCGGGTCTTCCAACTCATAATATGTATCAAGTTGAGCAAGTACCTTGTTGAGTTCTTCGGTCTTTTCCGTCGGGCAGAAGCCTTCCATCAGCCGCAATGCGCCGTCGGCCGCGCTGTCCGAAGACAACTGCACCTTCTGCCAGTCTATGCTTCGCCGCAGTTCCCGCAGCTCGGCACGCTTGGCATCAAGGTTCGCCTTGCCCCATGCTTCAATACGGGCATCGGCGGCAGCAAGCAGTCCGTTGAGTGCATCCACATCGGCAAGCAACTCGTTGCTGCTACGCTCGTTAAGCGTCTGCTCACTGCATGCCTCGGGCAGACTGAACGGTTCGCCTGAAAGCGTCACAACAGCATCGCCCTGACGTTTGGTCACAGCCACGCAATACAGCGTGTCACCGTCCTGAGCGACCACGCTACCCCATTGCTCATCAAAGACTTTCTTGGAGCAGGTGAAGAAGTGCAGGTCATATCCGGCGGCCTTGAGTTCGGCAATACGCTCACTGCTGAACGTCCCCCAGACAGCCATCCGCTGTGCCTCTTTGCGTGTCGCCTCAATCTTGGCGATAACGGCGTTACGCTCGTTCAGGAGCTGCTCGGGCGCACCCGCCTCGATGAGCCGCTGCAGTGCATCGGCATCCGCGATGGCCTTGCGTAGCTGCTCGTCATCTGCCAAACCTTCGGCTTTGAGGGTGACATGCACCAAACCTGCCTCGCGCACTTTCTCAAGGAAAGCGTCGTACTGTGATGCGAGGACGAGGAACGTATATTTCTTCATTGACTCAATCATACTGCACCCTCCTTTCCTTTGGTTTGTTCAGCAGCGGCTTCACGCTCGCGCTTGCTCTTTACTATTTTCTGACTTGACTTGGAGAGGTTCTCCTCGTCTTCCATGAATCGCTTGATCTTGCGGATAGCGTCCTGGTAGCCTGGAATCTGCACTTTCTCGAAGAGGTTCACTTTCTGGGTCGTCTTTTTGCGGGCGTACTCCAGCAGGTCCACCTTCCGGCGCACAAACTCCTGTCGGATACCTACTTCCGCTATGGCTTTGAGTTGTTCGAATCCGTCGATGAACCACTTGGGCGACGAGAACAGGCTGAACTGTTTGGTAGAATACACCACCTCGTCCAGCACCGGCACTCGCACGCCTGCAATCTTCCGGATAGACATCCGCACGTCATCCACATGGATGAGCGACGTGTCGAACTCTCCCCAAAGCGCGAGCATCTGATCATAATCCTTGATGCGGCGGTTCACTTCCTCGTCGAGCTGCCTGATCTCGTCTTTCGCCTTCTTCACTTCGAGGCGCAACGCGCTCTCCTTGTTCTGAAGGGTCGGAAGTGTCCGCTGACGCATCTTGAGGTTCTTCTCAAGTGCTTGTAGCGATGTTTTATTGAACTGATAAGTTATAGCCATATCGCGTTCGGCAATTTCGCGCATTGACTGACGACACTGTCGTCATTAGGGCGCTCAATGCCTCCGCTCTTCAGTCCGCAAACTCTTCGTTGGTTTGCGTCCTGAGGTAAGGAGGCTCTCCTTGCCGAATTGGAGTTTTAATTATTTCCAATACTTGTCAACGAAGACTTGTTTGATGTTCACCTCTTCGGGTTTGAAGTGCTTGGCGAACAACTCCCAAGCGATGTCAAGCATCTCAACGGTATTGATATTCACGTCGATAGCCAGAATGCGGTCGCTATACTCCTTGGCAAATGCCAGACAGCGGTTGTCGTAGTCGGTGAGGTCGAAGCCGTTCTCCTGCTTGGTCTTGGCATTGGCGGCATCGGCGTACAGACGTACAGCGGCGTTCATTACCTGGGGATGATCCTCGCGTGTCTTCTTGCCTGCAACAAGCTGTTTCAGACGTGACAGCGAGCGGAACGGATCCACGATAACCTTACCGATATCGGAGTCACGGCGCAGATAGAGCTGTCCTTCAGTGATATATCCCGTGTTGTCAGGAATAGCGTGAGTGATATCGCCGCCTGACAGAGTTGTCACGGCAATAATCGTGATTGAGCCGCCACCAGCCTGCTCGGGGAACTGAACGGCTTTCTCGTAAATCTTTGCAAGGTCAGAATAAAGCGAACCCGGCATGGAGTCCTTGGAAGGAATCTGATCCATACGGTTACTTACGATGGCGAGTGCGTCCGCGTAAAGCGTCATATCGGTCAGCAGGACAAGCACCTTCTGTTGTTTCTCAACAGCGAAATACTCGGCTGCGGTCAGTGCCATATCGGGGATAAGCAGTCGCTCCACGGCAGGATTCTCAGTCGTGTTCACGAAGCTGACAATACGGTCAAGCACACCGGCGTTGTTGAACACGTTCTTGAAGTACAGGTAGTCGTCGTTGGTCAGACCCATACCGCCCAGAATAATCTTGTCCGCCTGCGCACGCAGAGCCACATTCGCCATAACCTGGTTGTAGGGCTGGTCAGGGTCGGCGAAGAACGGAATCTTCTGACCGGACACCAGCGTGTTGTTCAGGTCAATACCCGCAATACCTGTAGCGATAAGCTCCGACGGCTGTTTACGGCGTACGGGGTTCACACTCGGGCCACCGATCTCAACCTCCTTGCCTTCAATCTCCGGTCCGCCGTCAATAGGATCGCCGTAAGCGTTGAAGAACCTTCCGGCGAGCTGGTCACTCACCTTCAGCGACGGTGCTTTGCCGAGGAACACGACCTCTGCGTTGGTAGGAATACCTTCTGTACCCTGGAACACCTGAAGGGTGATCTCATCGCCCATGATCTTAACGACCTGTGCCAACTTGCCGTTGACGGTCGCAAGTTCGTCATTACCTACTCCACTGGCTTTGAGTGAGCAAGTAGCTTTGGTAATCGCAGTAATCTGCGTATATATCTTTTGAAATGCTTTAGCCATAACATTTACGATTTAATCATTTACCATTTGGTCATTTATTCAAGCATTCAGCCATTATGCTGCGATTTGTTTTTCGGCAAGCAATTCTTCGAGTTTCTTGCGGTAGTCCTCAAACTGCCCGGACTTGAACTCCGAATAGTTCATCTGCTTGCACAGGTTGATTACGCGCTTGAAGTACTCGCTTACCTCGATGAAGTTGTCGAAGTTGTAGTCATGATTGCAGATGTCCATCACAAGGTCAAGCATGAACTCCTGACGCTCCAGCGGACATACGGCATCAATCTTGTCGAACGCATCCTGTTGCAGGATGACGAAGTCAATCACTTCGGACTTCCAGAAACTCTCGTGGTAATCAACAGGTACACCATCGTCACCGAGGATGTTGATCTGCTCCTGTATCTCCTTGCCACGCTGCAGGTAGGTCTTCATCTCGTTGACCTTGCCCAACCACTCGCCATTAATGCGCTTGGATATATACTCAGCGAACTCCGGGTACTCGATGTACTTGGAGTAGGAGTCAATCGGGTTGACAGCCGGATAACGCTTGCGGTCGGCACGCGCTTGCTCCAATGCGTAGAAGCAACGTGCAACCTTTTTCGTGCCTTCGGTGACAGGCTCCTTGAGGTTACCGCCGGCAGGCGAAACCGTACCGAGGAACGTAACCGAACCTGTGGCACCATTATTAAGGTACACGTAACCCGCGCGTGCGTAGAAAGCACCGATGATAGCCGACAGGTCCATCGGGAAGGCGTCCTGACCAGGAAGCTCCTCCATACGGTTGGACA
>JAFSXJ010000077.1 GCA_017444065.1 Paludibacteraceae bacterium
ATACACGTTCTTCCGCTGGGAGGACGACGAGGACGGAAACTTCAGTAATCCGCGAGTAGTAAGTATCGATCTTGAGAATACCGAGCAGACCTACACAGCCCTCTTCCTGCCATGCACGGATACGGAAGTGACAGCGTGGAGCACATCCGGTTTGACAGTCAATACCGAATCGCTCAATCTCGGCGGCTCAACCACCAAGATTTATACGACCGACGGCACGCAGCTTGCGTCAACCGCAATCAGCGTGGCTGACTATGGCGAATACAACATATCGGCCGGAAGCACCGACCTCTCGGCTCACGCCGGAGATACCTTGCGTATCGTTTACTTCTGCGAAGCAGGTACACGTGCGCTGTGGCAGACCGATGCCGTAGTACCGGTGATTGTCAGTGGAACGAAAGCGGTCAGCGAGCTGTCGCTGCCCGACAATATAGCCACCACCGGCATCCATGTACTTAACGGCGGCAAACTGACCTTCGATCAGAATCTGGCCTTCGGAGCACTCACCATCTACGCAGGTGGCAAGGCTGTCGTGCCCTCGGGCAAGACGGTCAGTGCCTCTTCGGTTACGATGCGTGGCGACGGTCTCAGCGACCTCTTCCCGCAACTCGTGGTCAACGGCAGCCTCAGCAACACCAACAGCGATACCGTCTACTACGACTACACGCTCGATTACCATGCCTACTATCCGCTGGCAGTGCCGTACACGGTGGATCACAACGCTATACGCACACGCTTTGGCCGCACGGCATCGTTCGAGATAGGCGATTACGACGGCTCGCTACGCTCAACCGGCGCATCCGGATGGGGAGGGGTATTTGACGATGCTCACAACGACATCCCTGCCGCCGAAGGATTTACCGTGTTTGCCGTACCTCGCAAGTGGAACGGAGTACGTCCGGCCAAGACCGTTGTACGCTTCCCCATGCGGGCTAACCTCAGCGCAGGCGAATCCCAAAAGACAGTAAGCGTAAGCACCTACGGCGACGAAAATACGGCCGTCAATGACCGCAACTGGAACTTCATAGGCAACCCCTACCTCGCCGACTTCACCAATCTGGGCAACGATCTGATGTCCGATGAGGGAGTGAACGTCAGCGTAGGCATGTTCGAGCAGACACTGGTTGACGGCGTTTGGAACGGGCAATGGCAATACACAGGTGACCTCAGGTACGTAACTATTCCTTCCGACGGATTTACTTCGTATACGCAAGAACCTGTAACCACGGCACTATTGCGTTCGTACAATTCGTTCTTTGTACAAGCGGCTAACAATGGTTACTTGAGCTTCGAACTCGGGCACCGCGCACAGAACGCTCCCAAACGCAGCAACGCAGCCCAAGAGCATCAGACCGCGGAAGAACTCTCCGCCGGTATAACCCTGAGCCAGGGCAACAGTCTCGACCATGCAGGATTGCTCATCGGTAACGACTTCACCGGCCGCTACGACTACAATGCCGACCTTGTCAAGTTGTTCGGAAGCAATCAGGGATTGTCAGTATACATGCTCGATTGCGACGACGCGCAAAACCCGACAGCACAAGTGCCGCATGCCTATCTGGCACTGCCCGCACTGCTACAGGGCGGAGCACCGTCAACCGCAGTTGCAGGCGCAAGCGTGCGCGAACAGATTATACCTGTGGGCTACAGCGGTGCCAAATCCGAAGATATGACGTTCGACTACGACGCCATGCGCTACAACTTCCTGACGGCACATAACGGCACTGAAATCACAGCCGGGAACAATGCACGTATCGTGGCTATGCTCCTGCACGACAATCACACAGGCGAAGTAACCGACCTGCTGACAGCATCGTATACATGCCGTGCTATTGCAAACAGCGACGACACACGCTTCACGCTAACCGTGCGCTACCTGTATCCCGATGACGGCAACGGACAGTTGGATGTCACTACCGGTACGGCCGAGACGACAACGCAGTCAGGCAATGACGGACAGATAACCGGCAATACCGGCTCTGACCTCTACGACGTACTGGGCAGAAAGATTGCAACAGGCGAGAACGTCAGCAATCTGCCGACAGGCGTATACATTGTCGTTGACAACGGGGATGCGAGAAAGGAGGTAGTGCAATGAGACGGACATTGCTCAGTATAATCATGATTCTTGGCTGCCTGAATATGGCAGCCAAGAGCGGTTTGCCTATAATGCCCTTCACAAGCACCGGAAGTATGCATACTTCAACAAATGCATCGAATTCCTTCATGGTAAAATCGGATGGCGGGACACAGTCAATGCAACCGCTGCCGACGGTGTTCGACAGAAACAGTTACACCCTCCCCGTAGCCGCCAAGAATGTCAAGGGCGGCGTACTGTCCACACCATCATCCTCAGCACCGGGATACCGGCGGGTAATCTCTGACGACGACGATGATCTGCGTCCGGGGTACGATCGTGAGGATCCGTTCAGCACACCGGTAGGAGACCTGCCGATAGCATTCATGACACTACTCGCACTTGCCTACGCTGCGGTCATCCTACGCCGCCGGCTGAAAGGTTACAAAGTAGGTGTGCCGGCGTAGTAGTGGAGGATGCGGAGGCGGAAGAGGTAATTGTACTGCGCCTGAAGCAGCGAGGTTTGCGCCTTGGCAAAAGTTGTTTTGGCGGTTGTATATTCATACGAGGAGGCTCGGCCTGCCTCGTACTTCTTCTGCAAGTAATCGAGTGCAACCTGTGCGTTGGTGAGCGCCTGTCCGGCAGCCTGCGCCTCAGTCAGGGCGTTGAGGGCGTTGAAGTACGCCTGCTCAACTTCCTTGCGGATATCCTGCTTCTGCTGCTCAAGGCTGAGGCGGGCATTCTCCAGGGCAATCTGCTGTTGCTTGACAGCATAAGGCGTCTGCATCTTGTTGTAGATAGGAATGGACAGCGTAAGTCCCACATTGCCTTGCAGGTGATCGCCTAACTGCTTGCCGAAGGCATCATTGCTCGCTCCCTGGACGTTGTAGTAGCTTGTTCCCAGACCAGCGTTGGCGGAGAGTGTGGGCGAATAGGCGGCTTTCTGCTGCTTGAGCATAGCCTGCTGGGCATCAATCATGTACTGCTGCGCCTTGATCTCGGGACGTTGTGAGAGCGCCAGCACCAACACCTCGTCGCGCGAAGGCAGAGTAGTGCCTTCCTGCAATTGTTCGAGCGGGATATCAACGATGTCGAAGCCCTGCGGATCGACGTTCATCGCCTGCGCAAGGTTAAGCAGAGCGAGTTGGACGTCGTTACGATGCTGGATGGCTTGCAGTTGCTCGTTGCCGAGTTGGGCAATAACAGCGTAAATCTCCCCTTCGGCGAGACGGTTGGCTTGCAGGAGAAGCGAATCCTTGTGCAGGGTGCGCTCGGTATCTTCGACCTGCTGTTCGGCAGCAAGCAGGAGTTGTTTGTTAAGCAACACTTGCAGGTACATTGAGGAGATGTTCAGTTGTAGCTGTAGTTCGGCGGCTTGGACGGATGCTTCGGAAGAAAGCATCGAAGCGCGTGCCTCGTCGATGGCGAACTTCATACCCAGACCATCGAAGAGCAACAAGGATGCCGAGAGGTTGAACGAAGTGGTTGCTGAGTTGGTGGACGATGTGATATTATCCGCACCCGTCGAGCGCCCGAACGTCCAGTTCTGCCCTACTCCGGCATTGATGTTCGGCGAGAGGTTGGCGAGCGACTGCTTGTACTGGATGGTGGATGTGGCGTAGGTGTTCTTCTGCTTGAGCAGGGATATGTTGTTCGCCACAGCAGTATCAATGCATTGCTGCAAGGTATAGACCTCTGCGGAAGCCATAACAGCTACAAGGCAGAAAACGATGAGGCAGGAATATTTTCTCATTTTATCATTTACCGTTTTATCATTTCTTATTTCGGCTTACAGCTTCAAACAGTCTGCTTCGCCGTATAATTCAGCTATTTGGCCATTTATTTCTTGGGGAACTGCATGGGTGTTTCGGACTTTTCGTTGCCACGGACGAGGTCTCCTTCGTCGAGGCCGGAGGTTATCTCGATGCGGATACCGTCAGACATGCCGGTAGTGACGATGCGCGGTGTGACGGATTGGGCTACGGAGTCATTGGCGAGCTCAACGTAGGTGCTGTCGGCGGTGATATGCACAGCAGCCTCTGCCAGGGTGAGCACGTCGTGACGCGAAGCGAGGACAATCTCGGCGTTGGCGCTATAGCCTGCACGGACGAGGACGCTGTCGGGGATGCGCGCGGCAGCACGGATCTCGAACATCATCGCGCCGTTGGACTCGGTGCCTTTAGGTGCGATGTACTCAAGTTTGGCGGTGAATCGCTGGTCGTTGAGTGCACCGATAATCAGATCCATCGGCATACCTTCACGCAACTTGCCGACCTCGGTCTCGTCCATCTTGCCGACGAAGAGCATATCAGACATATCCGCCACGGTGGCGATGGTTGTACCTTCGCTGAATGCGCCGACACTCTGCACGGAGTTTCCGACCTTAACAGGGATCTCGAGGATCGTGCCGGATATACTGGAACGAACGATGGTGTTACCGGACTGGCGTGTAGCAGCCGTCACGCCCTCCTTGACTATGGAGAGGTTGTCCTTGGCGGTCTGCAACTCCTCGATGGCGTTGGCGTACTGGAGTTCGGATTTGTCGTACTCCTCGAGGGAGATTACCTTCTGCAGATAAAGAGCCGAGTCACGCTGATAGACATGGTGTACGTTACGGAGGTTAATCTCCGCCAATCGCACACGCGACTCGGCGCTACTGAGCGACTGCATATCGGGCACGACGCGGATGACAGCGATGGCTTCGCCCTTGGTGACCGATTGGCCGGGTTCCTTGTACAGTTCGGCGATGATGCCCTGAATCTGTGCCTTAACCGCCACTTCGTCGCGCGGTTCGACCTTACCGGTGACGATGGTGCGCTTCTCCAGATTGCCGCGCTCGACGCGGAGCACCTCGTACTGCACGGGTTTGGGCTGCTGGCGTTTCCAAAGAACGACGAATGTTCCGATTACTCCTGCTATGAGGAGAATGATGATGATCCAATGAAAGACTTTTTTCATATATTGGGGTGTTTGGAATCAGCCAAATGCGGCTGATGCATATTGTTATTCTTCGCTGAGGGCTTCTACGGGTTTGATTTTCAGGGCACGGAGCGCAGGGAGTAAGCCTGCCAGTATGCCGATGACGATGATGATAACCAGGCAGGTGATTGCCACGCCAAAGCTGATGTTCGGCGCTTTGATGAACGTGTCGGCATGTTCCAGCACGCGTGCCGTCAGCAGCACCGCCCCTACGCCCGCCATGATACCGGCAAGTCCTGCAAGCGATGTGAGAACGACACTCTCGGCGATGATCTGGCGCATAATCACCCACGGCGACGCACCTATAGCGCGTCGGATACCAATCTCCTTTGTCCGTTCGCGCACCGTGACGAGCATAATATTACTTACTCCGACCGCACCGGAGATGAGCGTGCCGAGACCGATGAGCCAGATGAGTGCACTCAGGCCTATTCCGAGGTACGTAAGGGCTTTCATTTCTTCTTCGGCATTGAATCCCCACAGCGCCTTGTCGTCATCGGGTGCAATATTGTGAAGGAGTTTCAGTTCGTCCTTGATAGCTTTCTCAATCTGCGAGACTGGAATGCCATCTTTCGCTACTGCCATAAGGATATGCACGGACTCGCCGAGGTTGTATGCCTTCTGGATGGTTGTGACCGGCGCTTGTACCATCTCATCGGGATTGCCGCCGATATATACGTTGTTCTCGTTCTGCTTGCGGACGCCGACGATGTTAAAAGGAATACTGCCACAGAAGATTCTTTGTCCGATGGGATTGCCTCCTTTAGGGAAGAGTTTGCGATAGACATCAATGCCAATGACGCACACCTTTCGCTTGTCGCGCATGTCAATCTCATTGATAAAACGTCCGTAGAGTAACGGCGAAACCATGACCTTGGGGTATTCGGCTGTTATACCGACGAGATTGAAGTCACCGTGGCTCTCACCGATGGAGATAGTTTTCTCTCCGGCAAAGACCATCGGCGACAAGGCTTCGATGCCCTCGACATGCTGACTGATAACGTCAAGGTCGCTCAGGTAGATTGACCATTGCCGTCCACGCTGGAAGCCTTTGTATGGTTTGCCTGTTACAGACGCACCCATGGTACAGGAGTTCATGGCAAAGCCATCTACTTGGGAGTAGATGCCACCGGTAAGTGCGTTGCCGAGGCCGATGAGCACGATAAGCATGAGCATGCCCCAGAACACACCGAAGGCTGTGAGCAAGGACCGCGAGCGGTTCTTGGTGATTGTCTGCCATATTTCGGAGAGGAAGTCCATTGTTAGGGATCAGCCAAAATTGGCTGATGTATTATTTTTCGTAGTTCAATGCTTCGATGGGTTTGATGCGCATGGCGCGTACGGCAGGTATGGCACCGGCGACCACGCCCACGACGATGAGGATGAACGTAGCGATACTGACCGCCGGTATATCGACCGTCGGGTTGCGGAAGGGGAAATCAGCTCCCGGGGGCAGCATGGTGTTGATCAGCTCCATGATACCTATTCCGACGAACATGCCTATGTACCCGAATAGTGCCGTAATGAGCACACTCTCGCCTACCACGGTGAGCAGGATGACACGCGGCGGTGCCCCTATCGCCTTGCGTATGCCGAACTCCTTCGTCCGTTCGCGCACACTGACGAGCATAATATTACTTACGCCAACCGCGCCTGATATAAGCGTACAGATACCGATGATGAGCACGAACAGGCGTATAGCGTTCATTACGCCTTCTGTCTGCTCTACCCTTTCAGCCTGGTTCCAGACCCACAGCGCGCCATCGTCGGCAGGGTCGAACTGCATCATTGGCGACAGCAGGTTGCGCAGTTTTTGCTCAAAGGGGCTTGGCGGACGCTCCCAGGGTTTTTGTCTGGAACTTGTCTTCGGCGAACGCACATCCGCCCCGATGGTGGTCATGACCATCTTGTTGATGTGCCTGTCGGTGGCGAAGATGGCCATGCAGGTTGACAGAGGGATATGAGCCGACGCCCCTTCCCAGCGGTCACCGTTGGCACAAATACCAACCACCAGGAACGGCACATCGCCGATGTGGATATACTTGCCGAGCAAGTCCTGATTGCCCAGTTCCTCCACTGTTCGTTTGTCCAGCACGCATACCTTGGTGCGCTCCACGTCGTCATGGGCATTGAGAAATCGTCCGGCTTCCACATGCTTGCGCAAGATCTGCTGGTAGTCAGACTCCACGCCCAAGATGCGCACCGCAGAATAGGCAGTGCCGTAACTGAGCGTTCCGTTGGTCTGCACCACAGGCGAGAAATGCTCTATCTCGGGCAAAAGGCGCACCCTATTCACCTCACGAAGGGTGAAGAACAACTGGCGGTTCTTCGGCAAGCCTTTGTAGGGCAGTTCCGCCCAACCGGCATTGACCTCCACCGCATTGCTGGCCTTGCTGCCGTAACTATCCTGAATACCGTTCTGCAGACCATTGCTGGCACCGAGCAGCACCACAAGGATAAATATTCCCCATGCTACAGCGAAACCCGTCATCGCAGTGCGAAAACGGTTCTGACTGATACTACTCCATATTTCCGAAAGAATGCCCATCAGACGATATTCCCGTCCTTGATACGAATGATGCGGTTGGTGGCGTCTGCAACCGACTGCTCGTGGGTAACAATGATGGTAGTTATGCCTTCTGCATTGAGTTGCTTGAATATGTCCATGACCTCGGTAGTTGTCTTCGAATCCAGGGCACCAGTCGGCTCGTCGGCAAGCAGAATCTTCGGTTTGCTGACAATAGCACGCGCTATAGCCACTCGCTGGCGTTGTCCGCCGGACATCTCATTAGGCAGGTGGTCAGCCCATTGGGCAAGCCCCATCCGCTCCAGCTCTTCCATCGCGCGCCGCTGACGCTCGCGACGGCCTACGCCTTTGTAGTAGAGCGGTAAAGCCACATTATCCAACGCAGACTTGAAGTTCAGCAGGTTAAACGACTGAAAGACGAAGCCGATGAGTTCGTTACGGAGCCTGGCTGCCTCGGTTTCTGACTGCGACTTAATCAGCCGTTCAGCCAAACGGTACTCGCCCTGGTCGTAATTGTCAAGTATGCCCAGAATGTTCAGCAGCGTACTTTTGCCACTGCCGGATGCTCCCATGATGCTGACGAACTCGCCGTCTGCTATATCCAGATTGATACCTTTGAGCACATGCAACTCGTTAGGGCGGCCAAGGTTGTAGGATTTATGAATATCTCGTAATTGAATCATTGTCAGAGGTTAGAAATCAGTTTGCATATCGCGCAAGCAACTGTTCGGCATCAGTCTGCATCTGTTTGGCAAGGCTGAGCGGCGCCAGCACACGCAGTTCTGCGCCAAAGGTACGCAGTTGCTGGATGAAGTCGAATGTAGGTGCAACGAAGTACTCGAACACAATGTTCTCCGGCTCGCGGCTGAACGCCGCCGCCTCAACTGACGTGAGTTCGCGTTGTGAGCGGTGCAAGGGCAGCGAACGGAGGAACAGCGCGGCACGCTGTGACGCCTCAATACGCAACAGGCAAGGCTCAGCGTTGAGGAACACGCCATAGTAGTCCGAGAAGAACTTCTGCGGCGTAAAGCTTTTCGGGATGATAAAATCGTTGTCCAGCACATGCAAATCCACTACTCTGTCCAAAGCATAGACGCGAATCTCTCCCGGATGGGTCGATGCTTCGCCCACAACGTACCATCGTTGTTTGAACACCCTCAGGCAGTAAGGAGAGAAGAACATGTCGTAGTCGCTGTTGCGGTCATAGGAATGATAGGTAATCAGCAACTGCTTACGCGCACGTATCGCGCGCATAATAGTAGTAAGGTACTGCGTACCGGCGGGTATCGGCTCAAACAATATACTATCCTCCATATCCTCCGCCTCGTCAAGTGTCGCCTTGAACGAGAAAGCGGTAACGATGTACCGGCGCATGTCGTCCCAGCGCTGCAAATCATCGTCGCCCTCTATATAGTAGTAGCCCGCCTTGCGATTGCATCGGATATTAATACCAAACAGGGTCAGTATATCCTCCTTATAGCGGTGGAACTTCCGCGTGGGGAAGATGTTCTCGCCGAACTCGTTGACCGCCGAGTGCGCCCAACGACGGTCGATATCATCCTTACTCAGATGACCGGAGGATATTGTATCCACGAGCCAGATGTAGATCTTGAAGACTTGAGCGGGACTCATAAAGACATTTACTATTTGGTCATTTACTATTTGGTCATTGATTGAGCAGTGCCAATGCGTAGAGTTTCATCTGCCGTAGCATGGCGGCGAGACCGTTGCTGCGCGTGGGTGAGAGATGCTCCTGCAGGCCTATCTCTTTGATAAAGTACAGGTCAGCATCCACTATGTCTTTCGGGGTCTGGTTGTTCAGCACATGCAGCAGCAGGGCTACTATACCCTTCACCAGTATGGCATCGCTGTCCGCCTGATAGACGAGCCGGCCGTCCTGCAGCGATGCTGTGAACCACACCTGCGACTGACAGCCGTCAATCAGGTTCTGCCCGGTGCGCAGCTCTTCGGGAAACGGAGGCAGACCGCGGCCGTACTCCACAAGCAGTTCGTAACGATCCATCCAATCGTCGAACATAGCGAACTCGTCGATGATTTCGTTCTGTATCTCGTTAATCGTCATTGTTGTATAGAAGAAAGATAAAAGTCGAAAGGGAAAAGCCTAATTACTATTCGCCGACAATCTTTGCATAGAGCATTTCTGCCAGTTGTTCATCTTCGGTACCGTCGAGCGGCATGTCAAGCGTTGCGGGTGCGTCAATGATGTAGTCCGCCTGCTCGTAGTATGGGATTCGCGCCTCCAGTTGCGGGGCAATCACTTCAAGAATCTCTCCCGCATCCTTGCCGTGCAGCAGAGGCCGTTCGCTCAGGTCGGTCAGTGCCAGACGCTCCGCCAGATGATGCGGATGCCATCGCAGATAGAACGATGTGCCGAGCTCCTTCAGGCACTCCATGTTGTCCTCCCAGCAGGGATAGCCTCCGCCGGTGGCATAGACGACCTTCTCTATCGGCAGTTCGGCGAGGTCCTCAACCACATACTTCTCCTTCCGCCGGAACGCCTCGATGCCATAGGTGCGGATATAGTCTGCAGGCGAGAGACCGTGAATCTCGTGGAACGCCTCATCCAGATCGACGAAGTGCCATCCGAGCCGTTCGGCAAGCAGACGACCGACAGTTGTCTTGCCGGCACCCATGTAGCCTATGAGATAGACAGGATAGGACATCTTATTATTTACCATTTGGTCATTTAGCGTTTTGCCATCGGGAGGACTCATCCTCAACGAAGTTGTCCCGCCAGCGCAGTTCGCCGTTCTCCACATACGCCTCCGGCAGAATCATCGTGCGCGGTGTAGGAATGTTACGGATGAGCGACCAATCTTCGGCATAGACGCGCGCAAACGAAGAGCACAGAGGCGCACACTGCGAACGTATCAGCAGCACGCTATCGCCCGGCTCGTAATAATAGAGGTCAATGTACGTGCTGTCTGTCAGGATGAACCGCGTGGTCTCGCCATGCTGTGTTATATTCAGGTCACCGCCGACAAGATACAGATACTCCTGCGGAAGAATCGAGCCATTGGCCCGAATCTTCATGTCCGTGTTCTGCGCCTTGAGCGAATAGCAGAACAGCAGGAAAAGCACCCATATTATCAGCGAACGGCTGTTCATTGCAGCAATGCTATAGCGTATGCGGATATACCCTCCTTGCGTCCCACAAAACCGAGATGTTCGGTGGTGGTGGCTTTGACGTTGACCTGATCAGGCTGCACACCCATGACTTCAGCGAGTGTGCGCTGCATGTCGGGGATGAACGGCAGGAGCTTGGGGGCTTGCGCACAGACGGTGCAGTCACAGTTGCCTAACTCGTAGCCTGCCTCACGCACCATAGCCATGACGCGGCGAAGGAGAATCTTCGAGTCGATGCCCTCGTACTCATTGCCCTTGGTGTCCGGGAAATGGTAACCTATATCCCGCATCGCTGCAGCGCCGAGTATGGCGTCACAGAGTGCGTGGATCAGAACGTCGGCATCGGAGTGACCTTCCAAGCCTAACTCATACGGAACGCAAATGCCGCCCAACCACAACCGGCGGTTGGGGGCAAATGCGTGAACGTCATAGCCAAAGCCTATTCGCATGACAATTGACAATTACTTCTTGTTATTAACCAAGTCTTTGATACCAGCCAGGTCAAAGCCGAGCGTGAAGCGCATCGTCTGATCCAAGGGGTTCGTCGGAGCGGTAGCAATCGTGTAGGCGAAGTCGAGCATGAAGATGGACAAGTGGAAACCTGCACCTACCTGCACCAGACGACGGTTACCCTTGATGAAGTCCTCGTGCGAGTAACCCAGACGAGCGAAGAACTGACGGTTGTAGGAATATTCGGCACCAATGCCCCATCCTACCTCTTTGAACTCCTCGGCAGCACCGCCCGGAGCGTCGGCGAACGACTGGAACAGTCCCGCCATCGAGTTCAGGTCGGAATATGCCTGGGTGGAATATTGGTTCGTGGTGGAGTTGTACGGGTCAGCGGGATCAAAGGTGATATTGCCGCCATCGTCCTTAGCGAACTTCGACTTCTTGGAGGGCACCATCAGTTTGCGTGCCTCAACGGTCATCTGCAGACGGTTGTAGTCGTCGAACGGAATCTCGTAGGCAGCACCCAGACGGAGCGTTGCAGGAATGAAATTACGCGTACGGTCGTTGTACGAGAGTTTGCCACCGAGGTTCTGCAGGTTAAGACCTGCGCTGATATAACTGTCGCCCATCGGCAATGAGATCGGTTGCTTGTAGTACACCGACACATCAGCAGCAGCGGTTACGGCAGGGTGATAAATCTCAGCGTTGTTGTCCGTGGAGGCCTTCATGCCGTTGGTCAGGTCGGAGTAGATGAACCGCAATGCCACACCCATCGACACGTACTCATGCAGTTTACGCGAATACGAGGCATCGAGTGAGAACTCATGAGGACGCGCCTCGCCGAGCAGACGTGCCTCCTGGTCGGTCATACTAACCTCACCCATCGAGAAGTAAGTAAGTGACATGGCTACAGCCTGCACATCGTCCCACTTGTAGAAGCCGGAGATATAGGCGAGGTCAATATCGGTCACACCCAGTTTGCGCAACCAAGGGGTGTACGAAGCATTGATACCGCCGCGCATGTCCATAAACGCGTACTTGGCGGGGTTCCAGTACTACGAGTTCATGTCAGGGTTGGTAGCCACGCCGGCGTCACCCATTGCCGCACCGCGGGCGTCAGGGGTGATACTAAGAGAAGGTTGACCTGTGATAATCGGGTTGTTGTAATCTGTTGGGAATTGTGCAACTGCCGGCATAACTGCCAGCATTGATGCTACGATAACTAAAAAGGATTTTTTCATTTTATTGTTTAGTTTGTTTTTGTTTCTGTTGTGTTAATCAGCCAAATTTGGCTGATGATTAAAACTTTCTTAGAGTTGCTTCATAGGCATTTTGTTTATATCTTTCAGCGCAGCGGTCTTTGTTCTTTGAGCGCAGCGGTCTGTTATTTCTCTATCACTATCAGTTTGCCGGCTCTACCGGTCAGATCTCCATTGGTTGTGGTGAGCGATACGCGGTACATATATACTCCCGGCGTGAGGCGCGCATCGTCAATGCTGAAGGTGTACTGCTCAGTACCCTTGCGCTGAGCATGGTACACACGTTCGCCTTGCGGCGAGAATACGTACACGTTCATCTCCATCAGTTCGTCCGGCTGGTCATAATCAATGGTGAAGTGCAGCACCTCATTGACGCGCACGGGATTAGGATAACTCATTACGGAGTACATCGTCGGTTCCAATCCTTTCACCACTTCAAAGTTCAGCGACTTGGAAGAACTATTGTTAAGCATGTCCCATGCGCGGAACGTCAGTGTGTGCGCCCCTTCCTCCAGTTCGTCCAGACGGTAGCTGACCTGTCCTGACTGATAGCTGCCGCTGGAAGCGTAGTAGTCGTTGACTACATACATCTTGTTCGGGTCAGCATCAATGGTCAGCAGCAGGTCGTGACCTATACCCGAACCGGCGGTATTGATTCCGTGTTCGTCATAGATGTCCGCGAAGAAGTGCGGCTGCTCAGTGGTCTTGTCGCCGTTGACGAAGCTTGGCGAATTGAGGTAGATGCGCAAATCCGGACCTATGGTGTCAACTATCTCTACCGATGATGAACCGCCGACCACAAAGTCCTCATAGTGCCCTACTCCCTCGCCGTTGATGCTGTCCATAGCGTAGTAGGTGATACGTCCGTTGCCGTAGTTGTAGCGGATATCCTTCGGCATCATAAACGTGTAGTTGAAATGCCCGTTTGTGACGCGTGCCTGCCCTTGGAACAGGGTGTTCGGGTAGTCATTATAGGTATGGAGGGTCTTTTTCTCCTCATCAGCCTCATCGTTGTCACGGGTGGTAATCTGCTGGAGCTTGTCCATGAGAGTGATGTTCACGCTGCCATTGAACTCCTGTGCCGTGTCGCCGTCAGACGTCTCCACCCAACCGGTGAATGTATGCAGTGTCAGGGCGTTCAGCGTATCGGATGCCTGCTCGGTGCGCACACGGTAATCCGTCGGGTAATGCAATCGAATAGCCGGATCGCCGAGCAGGATATAGGACATTTTGTTCTCGTCAATGTTCCCCGTATTGTTCTTTGCCATGCGGCAAGCGTCGCCGATAGTCATATTGTAGGAGAAATCGTTCGTATGGCTGAACAGGGTGTCGCATAACTGTCGGTTGAGAACTCTGTTCTGGCTGGCATAGACCGTACGGCAAGCAGACATCACTGCTATAGCACCGCCGTCGGGATTGATGACGGCTTCCTCACTGGCACTCTGCTCATAGGCATCGAAGTGCGCGAAACCGCAGGTGGCTAACATCCAGAATCCCTGATTGGCATTGGTCATCATCCTGCAGTCGCGCAGGGTCAGAAGGGCTTCGGAGGAGATGTTGTTGTAGCCGCCGTGACCGGAGTAATCGAAGAACAGCACACCCTCGTTCAGCAGATTCAGGAAACGGTTCTTGGCCAACGGATAACTCTCGCCCGAGGCACTCGCCTCCTGCATGTAGGCGTCAAGATAAATCTTGTTCACCACCAGCGACTTGTTTTTTATCCGTACGCTCTCCGCCGCTTCGTCACCGATACGCGTATGCAGGTTGCCGTCGCCATCATCTGCCACGAACATCAGCTGCTGACGCCACTTGCCGGGATTGTCGTTGCGCAGGTATGTGGCGATTTTTCTTGCCACACCTTCAGCCGACGCCACGGATGAAACAGGCAGACGTCCGACGCCTATATCCATGCGGGCACTTGTATCGGAAGTGCCTTCGTCATCATCCAGAAAACCGAAGTAATCATCTGACGCATAGGCTTTTGTCTCAATCTCGCTGTTCACCGCCTGATAGGTGAGCAGGGTGTTCGGTCCGGATGTGGGCATCAGTTTGCGGTTATCATACGAACCGTCACCGAGCAGCAGCAGCCACTTGGGGCGGTTTGTAGCGCTTGTGGCGCGGTCGTACAGCATCTTCATAATCCAGCGATACGCCGTGGCGTCGGGTGTGCCCGACGAGAACTCGTTGAACACCTGCTGGTCGGTCACGATGGCTGTTGTGATGGCATCGTACTGCTCGTGAGCATCAGCAATGACCTGCGCGGCAGAGCGGAACTCTTCCGGACAGATTATTACCAGGTCGATGTTCTTCAGCGCATGCAGGTTCTGGTTAGCCACCTCACCCATCACTTGCGGCTTGCGCCAGCCGTCAGCCGTGTTCGGCTTGACGGCAAGAAGCGTCTGCAAGGTAGAGTTGTACCCCACATAACTCAGTGCAATGTTCAGCGTAGCAGGCTCACGCCCGGAAGGCACACGCGTAACATTACCGGGCACTGACACATCCCAAATCTCCGTGTCGTTAGATGCATTGTCAAGCGTGTAGCGTGTATTGCCGGCCTTGCCCAAGTGCTCGACGTTAGTCAGCAGCATCTCCTGTCCGCGCATCACCATCCGACAAGTGGCAGCCATCTCAATATAGTTGAGGTAACCGCGGCTGCCGGACAGACTGTTGCTGTACGACAGGCTGAACACCTGCTCACCCGTGCCATCGGCGGGCAGGCTGAAGCGGTCATTGATGTTCTTCGTCGCTTTAGTATAGAAATCGCTGACGCCTATCCCCTCTGTTATGCAGGTGAACCGGCTGTCGCCGACCGACATGGTAAAGGTCGAACTGTTCGTAGAGGCGGCAGCAACACGGCAGCATATGTCCAGTTTCGAACCGGCGACTATATCACTGAACGGGAACGTGACCTGCAATTTCGACCTCGCGCTGTTCAGCTGTTCGCCGTAGAAAGTACGTCCGCCGCCCGCCTTGCCGGACGGTTCGACCAGATTGACGGAATCGAGGTCGTGAAGCATATAAGCCGTGTAGGTATCAGCGGCGTAAGCGGCATCCGTCAGAGCCTCGGCGTCCTGTATGAAACGCTGCTCGCCTGCGTCGTCACTCAGGAAATAATAGCCGTAACTGCTGTACGGGTTGCGCGTATGCACAAAATGACCGTCCTTATACTCCCAACTGTCCACGCCTTGGGCGTAGAACAGGATATAATCGCCTTTGCCGAACACGCCGTCCGAACCTTTGTTCATGTAGAACGCTACCGGCGGCAGGTCGTCAATCTTGTCGAGGCTGAAGTCCTGACTGAGCATCGCTCCACCGTAACCGTAGATTCGGACATCGGCGGGATTCAGTCCGGCGGATGCCAATTCGTCATAAGTCAGGCAGTACACCCCGGACTCCTGCACGCGGATCTTCACCCACTTGCCGTTAGCCAGAACGGATTGCGAGGTGTAGGTATGCGCCGCGAAGCTTGCCAGGGCAAACGTCAACAGGCTTAGTATGATGGTCAGTCTTTTCATTTGATTTTACAATATAACAGTTCATTTTCGCCGTTCATGCAGCGGATAACATCATTCGTTTGCAGTTTCCACGGCTCCACGTTGTGCGCCACATAAATGAGGTCGCCCTGACGGATGGTCAGTAGTTCGCTGGCGCGCGCTACGGCTCGGTCAAACTCCTCTTGCAGGTCGTCCGTCCATGCCGTTTGTTCCAGCGTCTTCTCCCCGCGCTGCAGCAACCATGTGCCTGCGGGAGTATCCTGCCACGCTCCGATGGCGAGCGAGCCTTCAAACGCTGACGCCTCCGTCCACGGCTGGCCTGCTGCCTTGGCGGCACACAACAGGTCTGCACCGAAGAAATCCATGCCCGCCGCCACGGCATCGTAGTATCGCGATGCAAAGCGCGGAGCAATACACTTGCCCAATCGCGATACACGCAACACCCAACAAGGCAAGCCTTGCAGGTCGCTTATCGCTTCCGGGACAAACAACGGCTTGCGGTTGACCGTCATCGAACTGTCGCTCTTCAGCAGCAGATTCTCACAGCCGTCGTAATATGTTATGCCTACTATCTTCAAGGGCTTTACACAAAAAAGCCCACAAAGATACTAATAATTTCTGATATTTGCAAGAGCACCGAAAGAATTGTACACTTTTTGACAAAATTCGACACTTTGCTTTGCATATGCGGGGTCCCCACAAACTTCATGCAGTGGGGTGTCAGCGGAGGCAGGCTGAGCTTTAAGGTCGCAAAGCGGGCTTCAGCGCGATGCCTTGCCGAACGCTCATTTGGCGCGAATGAATATCTGCACCGGTGTGCCGGTGAAGTCCCACCACTCGCGCAGTTTGTTCTCCAGGAAGCGGCGATAGGGTTCTTTCACATACTGCGGCAGGTTGGCGAAGAACACGAATGTCGGGATTTGCGTGTTCGGCAACTGCGTACAATACTTGATTTTGATGTACTTGCCCTTCGTGGCAGGCGGCGGATAGTTCTCTATCAGCGGCAGGAAGTTCTCGTTGAGCTTGGCGGTAGGAATCTTCCTGTTCTTGTTCTCATACACATGCAGGGCAGTCTCCATGACCTTGAAGATGCGCTGCTTCGTCACCGCCGAGGTGAAGATGATCGGGAAGTCCGTGAACGGCGCCAGACGGTCGCGGATAGCGTTCTCGTAGCCTTTGATGTCGGCGTTCGTCTTGCTCTCAATCAAGTCCCACTTGTTCACGCACACCACCAGGCCTTTCTTGTTCTTCTGGATGAGCGAGAAGATGTTCAGGTCTTGGGCTTCTATGCCGCGTGTCGCGTCAATCATCAGTATGCACACGTCGGCGTTCTCTATCGCACGGATGGAGCGCACCACACTGTAGTACTCAAGGTCTTCCGTCACTTTCGCCTTCTTGCGGATACCCGCCGTGTCAACGAGGTAGAACTCCTTGCCGAACTTGTTGTAACGGGTATAGATACTGTCGCGCGTTGTGCCCGGAATGTCCGTCACGATGGTACGTTCCTCGCCGATGAAGGCGTTCAGGATGCTCGACTTGCCGGCGTTCGGACGGCCCACTATTGCAAACCGCGGCAGGTCGTCAATCTCCTCCTCGCCCGTGTCGGACTTGAAGCGCGAACAGATCTCGTCCAGCAGGTCGCCGGTGCCGAGGCCGTTCTCCGCGCTCAGGATATACGGTTCGCCCAGTCCTAACTTGTAGAACTCCGGCGCGCCGTACTGCTGCTCGAACGAATCGACCTTGTTCACCGCCAGAACGGTCGGTTTGCCGGCCTGACGGAGAAGATGCGCCACCTCCTGGTCGAACTGCGTCACACCTTCATTCACATCCACCACCAACAACACTACATCCGCTTCGCGAATAGCCAAATCTACCTGACGGTTAATCTCGCTCTCGAACGTGTCTTCGGAGTTCACCACCCAGCCGCCGGTATCAATCACGCTGAACTCGCGTCCGCACCACTCGGCTTTGCCGTACTGACGGTCGCGCGTCGTTCCGGCAGTGTTATTCACAATGGCACGTCTGGTGCCGGTCAGTCTGTTGAACAGGGTCGATTTCCCGACATTGGGACGACCCACTATCGCCAAAATATTCGCCATAGTTTGTATTGTATTTATTAATGTTTTGCCTTGCGCACTTTTGCGCAGATTACTTCTTCACAAATTCCACACGCCTGTTCTTTGCGCGTCCTTCGTCGGTCGAGTTGTCCGCAAGCGGCGCACTCTGACCTTTGCCGACGCCTGTCAGGCGGTCGGCGCTGATGCCCATCTCCACAAGTTTGTTGACTATCGCCTGTGCGCGCTGCTCGGAGAGTGTCTGGTTGAGTGTGGCGCTGCCGGTGTTGTCCGTGTGCCCCTGCACCTCAAAACGGAGCGACGGGTCGTCGTTCATCAGTTGCACGATGCGGTTGATCTCGCCCATCGACTCCGGCTTGATAACGGCCTTGCCCACATCAAACGTGATACCGTAGGTGATGATGCGTCCTTCCGATGCCACGCGGTCGTACAGAGGTACAGCACCTTTGGCTATACGTACATTCTTCACGAAGAACAGCCGTTGATTGGCGTTCGTGCCGTTGATTGTCAGCCACTTAGGTGCCATGGCATTGGGGATGTTCGCCACGCGCTGGTTGTCGAAGTATATCTTGTATGCACGTTTGTTAAACGAGATAGCTATATGATGCCAAGCCTCATGCTCCACCGAGCGCAGCTGGTACTCGCCGTTGCGGGTCTCGCCGTTGGCGCGCCAGTTGTACATAACACGCTGGTCGGCAGTCTTGGTATTGGCATCCTCATCCATCTGCATGGGCAGATAGATGTTGAGCGACGCCTCGCCGCGGTCACTGCTCGCTACTTTGTCCGATGTGTAGAGGTGGATGTTGTAATCGCCCCAGCCGTGGAGGTCTTCGCCCATCTCCTGTTCCCAAACTTTCTCGTGACGGTAATACAGATCCATCTCGATCGTGCAGACGTCGGTCAGATAGGTCTTGTTGTTCTGATAGAGCGGTGTGATCTCGGCGTCCTGAAGATTGATACACTTTACGCCGCTGATCTGCACTATCTCCGCCGCACCGTTGAACGCGTCCCACATAGCGGGGAACTCGCCGAGAGGCTCATTGGCGTTGTTGTCCTCGAAGATGATTTCGTCGCCGGCAACAAAGTCGTAGTTGTTCCAGGCCAAAGTGTTCTGAACAATTTGCTGTGCGCCTCGCGGAGAACCGCACTCGTTGCAGAACTTTCCCGTGTTACCCGCATGTCCGCACTTGGCACAGGTCCACGACTCGGCTTGCTGCGGCTCAGGTCTCTTGGCGCCGCACTCCGAGCAGAACTTGCCCGTATTGCCCTTGGCACCGCATGCCGGACAGGTCCAGCCTTCGGCTTCTGCCTGCGCTTGTTGCTGCTCAGGCTCAACGGCTTCGCCTTCCTGACCTTCGCCTTTCTTCTCCTTGCCCTGATATGTCTTCGGGTCAAAGGCTTTGTCCACGCCTTTCTGAACGGCCTTGTTCACGTTCTTCTGAACAGCCTTCTCGGCGGACTTCTCCGCACTCTTAATCAACTGGTCAAAGAACTGCGCCTCGGCAGGCATCACCAGCGCCACGGCTATCGCCAGCACCGGCAGTCGTTTGAGTAACGTTTTCATATGCGTAGGTTTTTTGTTTTCTGCGAAATATCAATTGCTTAATGCAGACTGAAGTTCACGGGCATGTGGTACAGCACTCGTACAGGCTTGCCGTCCTGTTCGCCGGGAATCCATTTCGGCATCTTCTTCACTACGCGCACAGCCTCTTTGTCCAGCGACTTGTGCACGGACTTTTCAATCTTCACGTCGGTCACCGAGCCGTCCTTGTCCACCACGAACTGCACAATCACCTTGCCTTGGATGCGCTTCTGCTCCGCATAATACGGGTAGCGCACGTTCTCCGACAGGTAACGGTACAGCCCGCTCTGCCCGCCGGGAAACTGAGGCATCTTTTCGGAAACCTCAAGCACTTCATCTGCCTGCGCCGCATCGGCTGACGCATCCGTCACAACAGGCTTCGCTCCCCAAATGTTTCCGGCCGACAGCAACGCCAGACACAGCAGCATTGCGTTCAAATACTTTTTCATCTTACGCGCATAATTTAATTCCGCCGCAAAGATACGAAAACTTTTTGACATTTGCAAATCCTCGCGCATTTTTTGTATAAATTCCCATTTTCTCACTCCAAAATTTGCATATTTGAGAAATATTTCGCACCTTTGCAGTTCTCACTCCATAATTTGCATATTTGAGAAATATTTCGCACCTTTGCAGTCGGAATTGCAAGACTTAGTATCGGTTATCGACCAAATTTGGGCGATTATTGATTTTGCATTCATTTTCCCTTTCTGGCGCATAATTGCGGCTGTTCTTTCCGCCAATTGCGCCCGCAACGAATGCGGGCATCTGACCGGTTTCTGCACCTTGCTGCACTTGGGTACGATTTCTGTACGATTCAAGTACACATTGAGTAGACCCGGAGTCGACTCAAAACGGGGTGATTACAGGGTTGTTTCAACGTCGTTAGGGGGTAATTAGAGGGAGATTATCCCAATTACTCTACAAGATAAGTAAAAGACTGTCGGCCGGATTTGGCTGATTTAGACACATATTTTATCTACAAAAACCGTGCCAAACTACATCAAGACCCAAAACAATCATTCAAACATTCTACTCCTGCACATTCATCTACTCGCAGACACACGCAACAAGCCCCCAAATGCAAACACAAATTACCAATTTGCAGAAACTCGCCCAGCGGAGACATTTTTTCGGCAGAATATTTGCAAATACAAAATACTTTTTGTACCTTTGCGTGCTTTTTGCGGTCGTAAAGCCGAAACAGCCGATACATGACACAGCTGAATACCGATATGATCCTGCAACTGAATGAGTTGGAGCAAGGCAAGCACCACTACTCGTTCAATCTGGACGACGCCTACTTCAAGGCCATCGAGAAGAGCGAAGTGATTGGCGGCAACGTGGCTGTTGAGGCCGACCTGGCGCTGCGAGAAAGCGACTACAGTCTTCATATCAAGGCTACAGGCGAGGTGCAGCTCATCTGCGACAGATGTCTCGCGCCGATGACCTACGCCATTGATGCAGAGGACGACATCCAGTCCGGCGAGGAGGACGACCTGAGTGGCTCCGGACCCAATCAGCCATGCGGCAATGACACGCTCGACCTCGGATGGATAGCATACGAAACGATAACAATCAATCTTCCGCTGGTGCACAGTCACCCGGACGGTGAGTGCACGCCCGACATGCAACAACTTCTCCAAGCATTCGGGGTCCCCGCAAGCAACGCGTAGCGGGGTGCCAGTCACCTCTGTAGCACAGCAGAAGAGCCCGAATGATTATTATATAAATGAACAAATTGTAAATGATTAAATTGTAAATAATTATGGCACATCCTAAACGTAGACAATCGCACACCCGTCAAGCGAAACGTCGTACTCATGACGTGGCAAAGATGCCGGCATTGGCAATCTGCCCGAACTGCGGCGCTCACTACATCTACCACACTGTATGCCCGAGTTGTGGCTACTACCGTGGCAAGCTGGCAGTTGAGCAGGCTGCAGAGTAGCGTTCGGCAACGCGGCCGCGCATATGCCGCACAGATGCATAAAAGCGACGCGTGCCTTCGCTCTCCCGACAGGCAAAAGACACGGGCTCTACCGATGAGGTAGAGTCCGTTCACAAAGAAAACAAACAAAGACTACATACCATTTTACCTGAACCGTCACCATTTTATTATTACAACCATGTACGACAACTACCGGTCTAACAATCACAGACCGGCGTTCCGTCCCGATGCGAATCCGGGCGAGTACGCCAACCCGACATCCGAACAGCGTGCGCCACGCCAGCGCACACGTATCGTCCGTAACGGCAGTTCCGTTTACGGACGACAATCAACCGGCGCCTATCGTCCCGCCGAAGGACGTTACACCCGGACTTCAACTGATGGCGCATACAGCCGGCCTCACCGCGAAGGACAAGGCGGGCAGCGTCCGATGAACGGTCGTCCGCAGCAGCGACCGAACCGGCCTGCACCGCAACGCCACAGCAGCGTCTATTCCCAGCGCAAGCAGATCGAGTACCGCGAGCGTTATGAAGACCCGACGAAACCAATCCGCTTGAACAAGTACCTCGCGAACGCAGGGTTCTGCAGCCGCCGTGAGGCTGACGACTTCATCCAGGCCGGCGTTGTGACCGTGAACGGCGAAGTGGTGGACAGCCTCGGCGCAAAAGTGCTGCCGACAGACAAAGTGATGTTCCACCACCAACCCGTGCGTCGCGAGCGCAAAGTATATATATTACTGAACAAGCCCAAGAACACCGTCACCACGACCGACGACCCCGAAGAGCGCCGCACGGTAATGGACATCGTCAAGAACGCATGCTCGGAGCGCATCTACCCCGTAGGACGCCTTGACCGGAACACCACGGGCGTGCTGCTGCTCACCAACGACGGCGACCTCGCCGCCAAGCTCACGCACCCGAAGTTCGGGAAGAAGAAAATCTACGCCGTGACACTCGACCGCGACCTGGAAGAGGAGGACGAACTGACCATCCGCCACGGCATAACGCTGGACGACGAGGAGATCATCCCCGACGCACTGGAGTTCACCGACAAAGACCGCAAGCACCTCGGGCTGGAGATTCACTCCGGACAGAACCGCGTTGTGCGCAGGATATTCGAGAAGGTAGGCTATAAGGTGGTGACTCTTGACCGCGTGAGCTTCGCCGGACTGACGAAACGGAATGTGCCGAGAGGACGCTACAGATTTTTAACGGAACGCGAAGTTGCCATGTTGCAGATGGGAGCATTTGAATAGGTCACCGTTCTCATGAAACGAATAATCTTTATATGTATTTGCGCGGTGTGCGTCATGTGCGTACAGGCACGCACGACATACAAGGCTGACGACAGCAGGATAACCTATGTCGGACGCACATTAGCGAACGCCGACGGCGTAAGCTTCGACTACAGCGCGACCTACGCACGCCTCACATTCACAGGCAACTACCTAGCCGTCACCGCCTCGTCGGTTGAGCCGATAGAGTTCAATCTGTGGATTGACAGCCCGTTTGCCGCCAATCCTGACAAGGTCATACGCCTGGACGGTCAGAACCAGACACTCGTGCTCTACTCTACCCCGAAGCGTGACAAGAAAGAGCACCGGCTGCTCATCCAGCGCCGCGTGGAAGGCGAGCACGGCATAACCACGTTCCACAGCTTCGAGCTCGACGGCGAATTGCGTCAGGCTCAGGCACTTGCAGAGCGTCAGATTGAGTTCGTGGGCGACAGTTACACCTGCGGCTACGGCACGGAGAACAGCGTTCGCACAGACCCGTACACCATCGAGACGCAGAACCCCGCCAAGACCTACGCGGCTATCCTCGCACGTTACTTCGGTGCCGACTACTGGACGGTAGCCCACTCCGGCATGGGTATATGCCGCAACTACGCATCGAAAGTGCCCGGCTGGTACATGCCCGACCGCTACACCCAGACCTTCGACCGTTCGCACGACAGCGCATGGGTGGCTGCGGCTCATCCGTTCAAGCCGCAACTGACCGTTATCTATTTAGGAACGAACGACTTCTCCACACATCTGCTGCCGCACAGAGAAGATTTTGTGGCGAACTACATCCGCCTGCTCAAGAGCATCAAAGCCAACTACGGCGAGGAGCATCCGATCCTCTGCGTGGCATCGAAAGCCAGCGAGCAGATGTTCGAATATGTGCGCGCCGCCGTGCATGACAGCGGAATGAAAAACGTCTATGTGACCGGTCTGTTCGAAGGCATCCACTACAACACCAACGAGAATCTCGGTGCCAGCTGGCATCCGAACTATCTCGGGCATCAGAAGATTGCCTACAGCCTGCTGCCCTACGTATCGACACTCACCGGCTGGCCTGTTACGGACAATCCGGTCAAGTAGCAGGATCGGGCGCAACAGAAGCACAATTTTACCCATAAATTATCGCGCAGAAGTGCCGAATTGCACTTTTTTGAAAAAAAAGTCTCGAATTGTTTGCAAATTCGGGATTTTTTTTGTATCTTTGTAGCGCATTTTGTGCGAACGCCCGAAATGCGCGTATTTAACGAATAAGAATGACCCGTCTGAGTGTCAACATCAATAAGATAGCCACGCTGCGGAATGCACGTGGCGGGAACGTTCCCGACGTCGAGCAGTTCGCCAAGGACTGCGAGCGGTTCGGTGCGCAAGGCATCACCGTTCATCCGCGTCCGGACGAACGGCACATCCGCCGCAGCGACGTCTATGCGCTGAAAGATTGCGTGACAACGGAACTGAACATCGAGGGCAATCCCGAACCGGCGTTCATAGAGATGGTGTGCGAGGTGCGTCCGGCGCAGGTGACGCTCGTTCCTGACGGGCATGAGCAGTTGACATCGAACCACGGCTGGGACACAATCAAGCATCGGGAATTCCTGACAGAGGTGACGAAGCGCTTTCATGAAGCGGGAATACGGGTGTCGATTTTCGTGAACCCGATACCCGAGATGGTGGAAGGTGCCAAAGCCGTGGGCGCAGACAGAGTGGAGCTCTACACCGGACCGTACGCAGAGCTGTTCGAACAGAACCCCGAGGCGGCAATAGAGGAATATAGAGCCGCAGCGGAGAAGGCGCGCGAGGTCGGCCTAGGACTGAATGCCGGTCATGACCTGAGCACGACGAACCTGCCTGCACTGCTGCAAGCGTTCCCGTGGATTGACGAGGTCAGTATCGGGCACCAGCTCATAGCCGACGCACTCTACTGGGGAATAGAAGAGACAATCAAGCGATACCTCGCCTGCTGCAAACAATAAGAATAATCTAAAAACAAACGAATATGTTACTACAAATCGACACAACGGCTCTGGTGGAGCAGATTGTTCCTGCCGAAGAGCCTGTACAAGAGTCCATCAACCTGCTGACCATGGCGCAATACGGCGGATGGATCATGGTTATCCTGGCTGTACTGCTGGCATGGGCGATCTACATCTTTATTGAGCGACTGATCATCCTGCACAAGGCGACGAAGGAGGACAGTTCGTTCATGGACCGCATCAAGGATTATATCCACGACGGCAAGATTGACTCCGCCCTCAACCTCTGCAAGCAGGCGGCTACCCCGTCGGCACGAATGATTGAGAAAGGTATCAGCCGTATCGGACGTCCGATGCAGGATGTGCAAGTGGCTATCGAGAACGTGGGCAACCTCGAGGTGTCTATCCTGGAGAAAGGTCTCGTCATCATGGCCACCATTGCAGCCGGCGCACCGATGTTGGGTTTCCTCGGCACAGTACTGGGTATGGTTCAGACGTTCTACAACATGGCGCAGAACGCGAGCGGCGTGATTGAGATGTCCGCATTGAGCGAAGGTATGTATCAGGCTATGGTCACCACCATCGGAGGTCTGATTGTAGGTATCATCGCAATGTTCATGTACAACTTCCTGGTGTCAAGAATCGACCGCGTGGTACGTCAGCTGGAAGGACGGACGCTGGCATTTATGGACTTACTTAATGAGCCGGCTTAATCTTCAAATTCGCAAATCCGTATGAGTCTAAAGAAACGAAATAAGGTTGAGGCGACGTTCGCGATGTCATCGATGACGGACCTGATCTTCCTGCTGCTGCTGTTCTTCGTGATGGCGAGCACGATGTCGTCACCCAACGACATCAAGATCAACCTGCCGCAGGCACGCGCCAAGACGAACACCAAGCAGGTGGTTGCCAAGGTGAGCATCGACAATCTCGGGAACTACTTCGTGGCACTGGGCAAAGAGAAACCGATAGCCATAGAGCCCGAGGATCTGGAGCCCTATCTGGCATCCGTACAGCAGCAGGATTCGGCGATGTACATCGCCTTACATGCCGATGAAGATATTGCGTACAAGGAGGTTGTGCGCGTTCTTGATATCGCCAATAGTCATCACATGAAACTCGTAGTTGCAACACGCAACGGCAAATGATGGATAACAAGAAGAAAGCTAAAATAGAATCCGGACTGCTGACCGCGCTTATCATGGCGCTGATCCTGCTGCTCCTGTGGTACGTCAGTATCGACGCGCCGCGCGAGACGGAAGAGGAAGGCGTGGAGGTGGCTTTCGGCGACAACGAGAACGGCGGCGGCAGTGAGCCTGACGTCATTCCGATGCCTGCCGAGCCCGTCACACAAGCTCCGCCTCCAACGCCGCAGGCACCCTCGGACAACGACCTGGTGGTGCAGGACGACGAGGAGTCGCTGGCACTCGCCAAGCAACGTGAGGAGGAGCGTAAGAAACGCGCCGAGCAGGAGGAGCTCATCCGCAAGCAACGGGAGGAAGAGGCCCGCATAGAGGCGGAGCGTCGCGCCGAGGAGCAGCGTATAGCCGAGGACCGTGCACGTCAGGCTGCCATCGAACAGGAGAAACGTGACAAGGCTGCAAATACGATGGCCGGTCTGTTCGGCAACAACCAGCAAGGCGCACAGGGCAGCGGCACAACACAAGGCGCATCGCAGCAAGGCGGTCAGAACCCTGTCGGACACGGCACAATGGGTGGCAACAGTTGGAGCCTCGCCGGACGAAACATCAAGACACTGCCCAAACCTTCCACACAATTCAACCAGGAGGGCAAGGTCGTGGTGAACATTCAGGTGAACGATGCAGGAAAGGTCATCTCCGCCAGCGTGGGCGAAGGAACGACCGTCAGCGACTACCAGACACGCCAAGTGGCACTGGAGGCTGCACGAAAAGCAGAGTTCTCGCCTTCGGAAAACAAGATTCAAGTAGGAACAATTACATACACATTCAAACTCAATTAAGTATGAACTATCTCTTTCTTGACAACGGCTTCGAGGAGATTGAGGCTTTGACCACAGTCGATCTCCTTCGTCGCGCCAACATCGAGTTAACAACCGTGAGTATGACCGGCGCAAAGCAAGTGACCGGCGCGCACCGGATCACCGTGCTCGCTGACAAGCTCTTCGACGACTGCAACTTCGCTGACGCTGAGATGCTCATCCTGCCGGGCGGTCCGACTCATCTGGAGACGCATCAGAACCTCTGCGACCTGCTCATCAAGCACAATGCGGAGAACAAACTCATAGCAGCCATCTGCGCCGCACCGTCGGTACTCGGACGACTGGGCATACTGGAAGGCAAGCAGGCTACATGCTACCCGGGCTTCGAATCGTTCCTTGGCGAGAGTTATATAGGCGGTCTGGTGGTGGAGAGCAAGAACGTGATTACCGCCAAAGGTCCCGGACTGAGCAGCGACTTTGCGTTCTGCATCATTGAGAAACTGGCAGGCAGCGAGATTGCGGATGCGGTGTATGATGCGGCGCAGTATTGACGCGTTCGGCAAAAAGTAAAACACAACAAATACATAACAAATAACACAAAACAATGAAAAAAATCTTTACTTTTATAGCATGCATCCTGTTCGGAGCAGGTATGTATGCTCAAGATGTTGACAAAGCAACCGTAGAAGGACAAGCGGCAGCCGCCAAGAACGCTGCAGGCGACCTAAAATCGATTGACACCGGTGAGAAGAACTGGAAGTTCGACGGTGTGGTTGGTCTGAACGCTGCCGCTACCGGTCTGGTGAACTGGGCTGCCGGTGGCAACAACAACGTCAACGGTGTGGCTTATGCCAAGTTACACCTGCTCTACCACAAGAACGCTATCGCGTGGGAGACGAACTTCGATACCGATTTCGGATTGACATGGATTGACCAGGAGAATGACGCCCTGCAGAAGTCGAGTGACAATATCAAACTCGCCACGAAGTTCGGTTGGGAGTTCAAGGAGAGCTGGTATCTGACCGCTCTCGGAAGTTTCCAGAGTCAGTACGCTTTCGGCCGTGCATATACAGGCGACGCCTTGTACGACCAGATTATCTCCAAGTGGCTTGCTCCGTCGTACACCGACATCTCTGTCGGTATTGACTGGAAGAAGAGCGTCAATGGTGCTGACTTCTCCATCTACCTTTCTCCTATTGCCGGCCGCATATCCACGGCATGGGTAAGCAACGCTACGAACGCGAAGATTAACGCCGAGTACGACAATGCCGTCGGTGCAGGCACAGGTTACGATTTCCGTACCGACCTGCAGCAGCGCTATGGCACATACGGCTACAATCAGACTACCGGTCTGAAGGACTATCGCGACTTCCGCGCTGAGCTCGGTCTGTCATTCAAGGGTGCTATCGCATACAAGTACGAAAACCTGACACTGAGCACCACACTCGGTCTGTTCACCCCGTATCAGGGCAAGGGATTTGACATGAAGAAGCTCTATGACGAAGCCAATGGTGACGGCGCATGGGACGCACAAGCTGATGCCGACAAGTATTTCAAGTACTCGAACAACAACCGTCAGTTCGGTAACTTCGATATTGACTGGGATGTGGCGATCAGCTACCAGTTCCTCAAAGTGCTGAATGTGACGCTGAACACCAACCTGAAGTATTATCCCGGCGTACTCATTGCTGACAAGAACGGCAATATGAAGGAGCGCGTACAGTTCAAGTCCGTACTTGGTCTGGGTATAGGCTACAGCTTCTAACCGACGTGGAGTATTTGCAGGAGATTGAGCAGAACGTGTCACGTCTCGTCGCAGCATACGAGCAGACGAGACGTGACAACGCCGCTCTGCAAGAACAAATCAAGCAGCAGAGCGACGAATTGTTCGCCTTGCGCACCGAAATCAAACAGGCACAAGCCGACCTGAGGAACCTGCAGATAGCACACGCACTAACCGTGGATTCACCACAACGAACAAAAGCAAAGAATCACATCCGGTCACTCATCACGGATATCGACCGAACGATTGATGTACTGAAACGCTGATTACTATGGCAGAGCAGACTCCAAGCACTATCAATATCACCTTGCAGTTAGGTGACCACACCTTGCGTTTTCCTGTGGCTTGGAATGAGGAGAAGTACTACCGCGACGCCGCTGCCCACCTCAACCAACGGTTTCAATACTATAGTTCAGGCATGAAGTCCAAGTCGGCGGAACAGATTTGGGTTTATGTGGCATTGGAAGCCGCCGTGAACCTGCAACGCGAAAATGCACGATACGACATTGAGCCGGTCATGCAACGCATCAATACCATCAACCAAACAATCATCAATGCGCTCACCAAGGGTGACAGCGCCAATAACATAAAAGAACAACTATGACTCAAACAATGATAATCCTCATCGCAGTCGCAGCATTCCTGTTGGGAATCATCGTCTGCTTTATCATATGCCGTTTTGCCCGTAACGGACTGTTCAAGAAGGCTCTCGCCGAAGCCGAAATCATCAAGAAGAACAAGATCGTCGAGGCCAAGGAGAAGTTCATTGCCCTGAAGACCGAACATGAGAACATGGTCCGTCAGCAGGAGCAGAAACGCCAGCAGGCAGAACAACGCCAGCAGCAGCGCGAACAACAGCTCAACCAGCGTCAGGGTGAGTTGCAGCGCCAGCAGAACGAACTGCGCACACGCACGCAACAGATTGAGAAGCAACAGCAAGTAATCGATTATATGTCGTCCGAGACCGAGAAGCTCCATCAGCAGGCTCAGCAGCAACTGGAGGAACTCTCGGGCATGTCGGCTGAGGAGGCGAAGAAGCAGCTTGTCGAGAGCCTGAAGGACGAGGCACGCACAGAGGCCATGTCATACATCAACGAGACGATGGACGAGGCGCGGCTCAATGCCAACCTGGAGGCAAAGAAAGTTATCATCAAGACCATCCAGCGCGTAGCCTCAGAGGCTACGGTAGAGAACGCTGTGAGCGTGTTCCACATCGACAACGACGAGGTCAAAGGCCGCATCATCGGTCGTGAAGGACGAAACATCCGCGCATTGGAGGCAGCCACCGGCGTTGAAATCGTGGTAGATGACACGCCCGAGTGCATCACATTGTCCGCCTTCGACCCCGTACGCCGCGAGATAGCACGACTCAGTCTGCACCAGCTCGTACAGGACGGACGTATCCACCCTGCGCGTATCGAAGAGGTTGTAGCTAAGGTTTCCCAGCAGATTGAGGAAGAGATCATCGAGATTGGCAAACGCACGACTATCGACCTCGGCGTGCATGGTCTGCACCCCGAACTGATCCGTCTGGTGGGCAAGATGAAGTACCGCTCGTCATACGGGCAGAACCTGCTCCAACACTCACGCGAGACAGCCAACCTCTGCGCTACTATGGCATCCGAACTCGGACTGAACCCCAAGGTGGCACGTCGCGCCGGACTGTTGCACGATATAGGCAAGGTGGCTGACGAAGACTACGAACTGCCGCACGCTGAGGTCGGAATGAAGCTCTGCGAGAAGTACGGCGAGAAACCCGAGATATGCAACGCCGTCGGTTCGCACCACGACGAGATGGAGATGGATACACTCATAGCTCCTATCGTACAGGCGTGTGACGCCATCTCCGGAGCCCGTCCCGGCGCACGCCGCGAGATTGTGGAGACTTATATCAAGCGTCTGAACGATCTGGAGAACATCGCCATGGCGCATCCGGGAGTAATCAAGACCTATGCGCTCCAGGCAGGACGCGAACTGCGCGTAATCGTAGGTGCAGACAAGATTAGCGACAAGGACACCGAACTGCTGTCGTATGACATAGCCAAGAAGATCCAGGACGAGATGACCTATCCCGGACAAGTCAAGATAACTGTCATCCGTGAGACGCGAGCTATCTCGTACGCGAAATAAAGCCATTGGTCATTAGCCGTTAGCCATTGGCTGTCGGCAATTTAACGAACCCAATTACAACACCCTGATATGGAAAACGAAAAACTTACTATCGTAGAACAACTGCGAACCTTACTGAACGAAGGAGACGTAACCGCTGTCAAAGAGCAAGTAGCTGAACTGAAGAACCACTTCTACCGTATCGTGCATCAGGAGCAGGAGACACTGCGCAAGGCTGAAGAAGATGCAGGCGAGACATTCGAGGCCGTTGCCGATGAAGCCGAACAGACATTCCGCCAACTGCTGAACGATTATAAGGTCCGTCGTGACGAGATGCTCAAAAAACAGACTGCCGAACAGGAGCAGAACCTGCTGCGCAAGGAGAACATCGTCGCACAGATGAAGGAACTCGCCAATCCCGAGACCGCCGATGTGATGGCTGACCTCAAGAAGATGCGCGACCTACAGGCTGAGTGGAAAACCATCGGTCCTGTGCCCGCTCCCAAGGTGCAGGAGCTCTGGCGGCAATACAACCTCTATCAGGAGCAGTTCTACGACCTGGTGAAGATAAACATCGAGCTGCGCGACCTGGACTTCAAGCGTAATCTTGAACTCAAGACCGCACTATGCGAAAAAGCCGAGGCACTGGACAAGAACAACAACATCGTTGAGGCTAACCGCCAGCTCCAGCAACTGCACAACGAGTGGGCGGAGATCGGTCCGGTGGCACGTGACCAGCGCGAGGCACTATGGGAGCGATTCAAGGCAGCATCCACAATCATCAACAAGAAGCACCAGGCATATTTCGACCAGTTGCACCAGCGCGAGGAGGAGAACCTCAGGAAGAAGCAGGCACTCATCGAGCGGATGAAAGCCATCGACATCGCCAAACTCAAGTCCAACAAGGCATGGGAAGATGCTGCTGCACTCGTGCAATCCATCCAGCAGGAATGGCGTACGATAGGCTTTGCACCGAAGAAGTTCAACCAGGCCATCTATGACGAGTACCGCGCACTCTGTGAGCAGTTCTACAAAGCCAAAGCCGGATTCTACAAGTCCACGCGTGACATGTTTGCCGAGAACCTGAAGCTCAAGCGCGAACTGCTGGCTAAGGCCGAGGAACTCAAGTCCAGTCAGGAGTGGCAGGAAGCGACGCAGGCTTTTGTCGAACTGCAAGACAAGTGGAAGAAGGTCGGTCCGGTGGCACGCAAGTACTCCGACGACATATGGAAACAGTTCACCGCAGCATGCGACTCGTTCTTCGAGGCGAAACGCGAAGCAACCAAGCAGGAGCGCGAAGCCTTCAAGCAGCGCAGAGAGAAAGCGAGCGAGAAGTGGCACAAGGGACTGGAGAACATGACCGACCGCAACCGCCTCATCCGTATGTACGAAGGTCTGCAATCGGAGATTCGCACTGCCGAGAACAATATCATGTTCTTCACTTCCAAGAGCGGCAACGCACTCGTTGCAGGATTACAGAAGAAGATTGATGAACTGAAGAAGCAGGCGGAAGAGATTGAGAACAAAATCAACGCAATGGACAATGAGTAAGATTATTCAGTATCATAACGTCTCCATCCACCAATCGGAACAGATCGTGCTGCGTGACGTCAATCTGGAGATTGGCGAGGGCGAGTTTGTCTATCTGCTCGGGCGCGTTGGGTCGGGCAAGTCGTCGTTCATGAAGACGATGTACGGCGAGCTGCCCATAGCCTCCGGCGAGGCACACATCCTTGACTACGACCTTGCCAAACTCCGCCGCAAACAAGTGCCGTACCTCAGGCGTAAGCTCGGCGTCGTATTTCAGGACTTCCAGCTTCTCACCGACCGCAATGTTGAGGAGAACCTGCTGTTCGTGCTGCGCGCCACAGGCTGGCGCGACAAGAATGCGATGAAGTCACACGTCATGGATGTACTCGACCAGGTCGGCATGGCAAACAAAGCCTACAAGATGCCCTACCAGCTGTCCGGTGGCGAACAGCAGCGTGTGGTTATTGCGCGTGCGCTGCTGAACATGCCATCGCTCATACTCGCCGACGAGCCCACGGGAAACCTTGACCACGAGACGGGCAAGGAGATCATGGAACTGCTGTACAGCATATCCAAGGCGGGTATCACAATCGTCATGTCCACGCACAACATCATCTGGCCCGAACAGTACCCCGGACGCAAACTCAACTTCGCAGGTGGACTAATAACAGAAGAATAATCCGATTTTTCTGCCAAAAGATTTGCAAATGTTCAAAACATTTTGTACTTTTGCAACCCATTTTTGAGAAAATTAAAATAATTTATAAAATAATCCGAATCAGCCAATCCCGAAAAAACGGCTAACAGCGCTAGCGTAGTGTCGGTTTTTCGGAGAGCGGAGACAATGGTGCGATTTATGTCGCACGGCGACATCCGGTAGCACCATTTGGCGAACGCGAGAAAGGAGGTGTATTGCAATGATCATCGTACCTGTAAAGGAAGGCGAGAACATCGAGAGAGCGATTAAGAAATTCAAACGTAAATTCGATAAGACGGGCGTCATCAAGGAGCTGCGTCGCCGCCAGCAATTCGAGGCACCAAGCCAGATCAAACGTGTGAAGATGGCCCACGCCAAGTACGTACAGCAATTGCACGTCAATGACGAGATCTAATCTCCCGAAAAAGGAACTCCGCAAAGAGTTCCTTTTTTTATTTCAGTTTCAACGATATACGGTTACGCTCGTGGTCGATGCTGAGGACTTCGGCTTGGATGTGCTGGTGGAGTTGTACAGATGTACCACGGAGTTGCGACACGTGAATTAGGCCGTCCTTGTGAATGCCGAGATCGACGAAGGCGCCGAAGTTGCTGATGTTTGTCACGATGCCTGGAAGCACCATTCCTTCCTGGAGGTCGTCGATGGTATGCACGGCATCGGAAAAGCGGAACTCCTCAATCTGCTGACGTGGGTCGCGCGAGGGTTTCTCTAACTCCCGCCAGATGTCCTGCAATGTAGGCAAGCCGACTTTGTCCGTCACGTAATCCTCCAGATGCACGTCTTTGCCGGAGGCTTTCGCCTTTTGCAGCACGGCAGCCACAGCATAACTTTCAGGATGTACGGCCGTGTTATCCAACGGGTTGGTGCCTCCGGCTATACGCAGGAAGCCTGCACACTGCTCAAAGGTTTTCGCGCCCATCTTCGGCACTTTCATCAATGACTTGCGGTCGGGGAACGCGCCGTTCTCCGCGCGGTAGCTGACGATGTTCTGCGCGAGCACGGGTCCTACGCCGGAGATATACGTCAGCAGATGCTTGCTGGCGGTATTGACATCCACACCCACATAGTTCACCACGCTCTCAACAGTCCGGTCAAGGCTGCGCTTCAGCTCGGTCTGGTCCACATCGTGCTGGTACTGCCCTACCCCGATGCTCTTCGGGTCAATCTTCACCAGTTCGGCAAGCGGGTCCATCAGCCTCCTGCCTATGCTGACAGCACCGCGAACAGTCACATCCTCGTCAGGGAACTCCTCACGCGCAATCTTCGATGCCGAATAGACGGATGCGCCGCTTTCGCTGACCACGAAAACGGGAATATTGGCCATTGGCTTTTGGTCATTAGCCATTGGATGATGCTTGAGCACTTCCCGCACAAATGCCTCTGTTTCGCGGCTCGCTGTACCGTTGCCGATAGCGATGGCCTCGATAGTAAAGCCTAGGATAACCCGCGTAAGCTCCGCCTCCGCCTCGCTCCGCCTACCGACCGGCGGGTGAGGATAAATGGCAGTATAATAGAGCAAGTCACCTTGTGCGGAGAGGCAGACGAGCTTGCAGCCCGTGCGGAATCCCGGGTCAAGCGCAAGGACGCGTTTCTGACCCAACGGACTTTCCAGCAGCAGCTGGCGGAGGTTGGCGGCAAACACACGGATAGCCTCTGCATCGGCCTTCTCCTTTGAGGCGGCGGCAAACTCCGTCTCAATGGCAGGTTTCAAGAGGCGTTTGTAACTGTCCTCCATAGCCTGCTCCACTTCGTAGGCGGCGTTGGACGAATTGCGTAGCCAGAGACGCGCGAGTTTGTCAAGAGCCTTCTCCTGATCACAACTTATATCCACACGGATGAATCCTTCGGCTTCGGCGCGACGGATAGCCAGCAGCCTATGCGACGAGATGCGGCGTAGCGGTTCGTCCACGTGGAAATACTCGCGGTAGTTCTGCGCCTCCTGCGCCCGTTGCCCGGTCAGCTGCCTGATCTCCTTGGTGCGGATCATGGCGGTATAACTGAACTCGCGGCGGACGGCGTTACGCGAACGCTCATCCATACTGATTTGTTCGGCTATTATATCCCGTGCACCCTGCAGGGCTTCGTCTGTGCTGCCGTACTTCTGCGCCTCGCGGCGGCAGTCGGTACGCGGGTCTTGGCGCAGCAGCAGGTCGGCTAGCGGTTGCAAGCCCTGCTCACGGGCTTTGTCTGCACGCGTCTTGCGGTGGGGCTTGTAGGGCAGGTAGATATCCTCCAGCTCCACACCGTCCTCACACGCCTCGATGCGTGCGCGCAACTCATCCGTTAATTGCCCTTGCTCCTCAATAGTCGAAAGGACTGTTTGCTTGCGGCTCTCCAGCTCTTCGAGCTTGGTGTTCTCCGCCTCAATGGCGGCAATCTGCACCTCGTCGAGCGAGCCTGTGCGCTCCTTGCGGTAGCGCGCGATGAACGGGATTGTGGCACCCTCGTGCAACAATCCTACTACGGCTTGCACCTGCTTCTCGCCCAAGCCAAGACGGCGACTGATAACGGATGGGATGTTCATAATATAAGAGGTCAGATGTCAGTATTCAGAGAGAGGTCAGAAAAATTTCTATGCAAAGGTACAAAAAATATAGCACATTTACAAATTATTCGTAGCAAATAATAACAAATGTAAAAATATTTTATAAAATATTTGCAAATACGGATTATTTTTTGTATCTTTGTGTCGAAAAAGCATTGGAGCAACTTTCTCAACCGAATTCTTATGCAAACACGCATTTCTCACATGCTATTTACCTGCCTGCTGATGCTGGCCTTCTATATTGCGCCTATTCAGGCGGAGGCTCCTGAGTTCCCGCCCGACCCGGGCGAGTTGTATATACCTCCAGTCATTGTGATTATGGGCGATACGGTCAATGTTGCCGACTCGTCATCGGTAGTGACCGAGGTGGATGTCCGTGGCGACTCGACCATCGTATATAACCTGGAGGAGAACGTGCTGACCCTCAACGGCGCGACGTTGGAAGTGGGCGACAGCCTTATGACTGCCATTAGTTACACGGGTACAGATACTCTGAAGATTGTGCTCAGCGACTCGTCCACCATTGTGGCGGATACGGTCATCAGTTCGCAGTCGGATGTTGTCATCTCCGGCGAAGGGACACTGGTTGCGGAAGGTATAGTACCTATCAAGGGCGTACGAACAGCCAACATCACCTTTGACTCGGTAACCATGCACGTTCGTTCGCTGCCCACGCCTGCTTCGGTGCGCCGTCGTATCAAGGATGGCAAGAAATTGGACGAGACCGGCGGTCCGGCACTATCCGGCTTCGGTTCAGCTGACTTCAACAAGACCAATGTCTCCCCGAGCGATGCAGAATATGGTCCGTTGCCTTGCGAAGGAGACGACTGCGAGTGCAACGACGAATATGAGGATTGCGAGGAAGAGGAGGAGAATGTTCTGTACGTTGTCGGCGAGGACGGCGAAGTGGAGGTTCTGACGGAGTTTGATTTGACTGCTGAGGCTGACGGTGAGAGTGCCCTGCCGGACACAAAGGTTTACCATGCTCTGAATCTCAACCTGCCGATGTACAACATTCTGGGCCTGCAGGTGGATGCCACATACAAAGGCCTCGTCATCCAGCACGGGCAGACCTATCTGCTGAAATAACACAAGCAAATTATTTTATTAAACCCTATTTATATGAAGAAGTTCTCTACTTTAACTGCTATTTTCGCGATGCTGTTCAGTGCATCAGCGATAGCTCAGGATTTCCCAAGCGATCCGGGTACCGTTCTGGTTGACTTGGAGACCGTTGCTGTTGACAGTTCCAATGGTGACTCTATCAGCGGTCAGGCACCTACCGGAGCCGGTTCGTACACTCTGGGTGACACGGTTACCGTTACCGCTCGCGAGATCCAAGGTTACACATTCCAACAGTGGGATGACCAATCGACGGATAATCCTCGCAAGGTTGTGATGGATCAGTCGAAATCAGTCACGGCATTATACTCGCATGACAAATACGTCATCATGTTCCTCAATGCCAACAACGACACCATTGTTGCGAACGAGTATTATTACGGCGAAGAGGTTAGCACGCCCGAAGCTCCGGAGCAACAGCCTACCGAACAATACACGTTCACCTTTGCCGGCTGGAATCCTGAGATTACCGAAGTTACCGGCGACCAAACCTATCGCCCCGTTTACGACACTATCGTCAACAGCTATGCCATCACGTTCTATGACTACGACAGCATAACCGTTCTGAAGAGGGACACGGTAGATTACGGCCAGATGCCTACTCCTCCTGCTGACCCGACTCGCGAAACAGCTGACGGCGTTATCTACACCTTCGTTGGTTGGGCTCCGACCATCGCGGCAGTAACAGGCGAGACGAACTATTACGCCCAGTTCAGCACTGAGGACATCATCTACAAGGTAGTGTTCACTATGAACTTCACCGACGGCAAAACACCTATCACAGACACGATTTCCACGACCTATAACGGCGAGGCTATCCTGAACATTGAGATTCCTGACGGCTATCACTTCATCGGTTGGGCTGACGGCTATGAGGATATTTATCCGCGTACCGTCGCAGGTATTGTCAGCGACACATCGTTCGTTGCCAATGCCGGTCCGTCGTACATCGACATCGAGGTTGCCGCCAACGCGTGGACGTTCTTCTGCCTGCCCGAAATCATGATTGGTGACGGTTGGCAGTCCGAGATGCTTATCACTGACTCGCTTGCCGGTGTCGCATGGGGCACCTACGATGGCGCACGGCGTGCAAGCGCACAATCCGGATGGGTAACTCCCGAAGAGTACTTCGCTACTCAAGGCTACATCATCTACAGTACAAAGGCCGGCGTACTCCGTCTGAATGCATACCCCGAGCAAGTGACAACGGACGAAGTGACTGTAGCATTGCAGACCTACGAAGCCGCCCACGAGCAGAACGCTAACTGGAACTTCATCGGCAACCCGTACAACGTGGCTATTGCTGCATCGAATATTGAAGTCTCCTCCGACACCGAGCTCTCCGCCACCATCTGGAACGGCACAGGTTACGACAACGAGCTCCTCAGCAGCGCGACACTCGCCTTTGAGCCTTTGCAGGCATTTTTCGTTCAAGGTGCAGGTGAAGGACAGATTACGTTCACTCAATCCGGCAATCCCGCTCCTCGCCGCGCACAAGCAGTCGTTCCCGAGAACAGCCGCATCGACATCCAGGCTACCGCAGGCGGTTACACCGACAAGGCACGTGTCATCTTCCGCAGCAACTCCAGCATACGCTATGAGGCTGGACGCGATGCCAGCAAGTTCATCACGGCTACTGCTCCCGTACAGATGTACTTCATTGACGTGGATAACGTTGAGTGCGCTCAGATGGTTCGTCCGGCAGGTGAGGATAATATCCGCCTCGGCTACATGCTCCGCAACGCCGGTGAGTTGACCATCGAGATGCCTGTTTATGCAAACGACTACGAGCTCTACGATGTTCTGACGAACAACAGCTATAATCTCAACGAGACCGTGACCGTTTACTCGGATAAGGGTACGTTCAACAACCGCTTCGAGCTCCGCCCGATAAAGAAGGTTGTCACCGCTATCGAGGACAACAGCACCGTTGCCGGAACAGCCAAACTGTTCATCAACGGCCAGCTGTACCTCATCCGTGACGGCAAGACCTTCACCGTACAAGGCATCGAGACCAAGTAAGCTCCGGCCCTTGCCAAAGAAAGCTGCTCATTCGGGCAGCTTTCTTTTTTCTGTTTCGCAATCTATATATATACAATCAGCCCCGCTCTGTTGAGTGGGGCTGACTGTTGGTTCTTACGCGTACGTACGCGAGCCTTAAATAATTACTTGAAGAACTCTTGTACCTTTTCGTTCTCTACGATTTCCTCCTGGAAGATGTAAGCACCGGTCTTCGGGCTCTTGACCATCTTGATGCACTTCGTGTGATTACGTCCGGCGTTGCCGGTGTGAAGTGTTGCAACCGCTTTCTTTGCCATTGTTTAATCTCCTTCTAAATTAGCATCAACATGGATTACTTAATCTCCTTGTGGATGGTGTAACGTTTCAGATACGGG
>JAFSXJ010000078.1 GCA_017444065.1 Paludibacteraceae bacterium
GCCATGCGCTTGGTGAGGGTAGTGACGAGCACGCGCTGCTCACGCTCCACACGCTGGTGTATCTCCTCCAACAGGTCATCGACCTGATGCTCGGACGGGCGCACATCAATCGCGGGGTCAAGCAGCCCTGTCGGACGGATGAGCTGCTCGACAACGATGCCTTCGGACTGCTCCAGCTCGTACTCGGCAGGGGTAGCGGAGAGGTAGATGGTTTGACCTGTCTTCTCTTCCCACTCCTCGAAGGTGAGCGGTCGGTTGTCACGGGCTGCGGGCAGGCGGAAGCCGTACTGCACGAGGTTATCCTTACGCGCCTTGTCACCGCCGTACATCGCATGGATCTGCGGGATGGTGACGTGGCTCTCATCCACCACCACCAGCATGTCATCGGGGAAATAATCCAGCAGACAGTACGGCGGCGTGCCGGGCTCGCGGCCGTCGAAGTAACGGCTGTAGTTCTCCACGCCCGAGCAGTAGCCGAGCTCCTGAATCATCTCGATATCGTAGTGCACACGCTCGTCGATGCGCTTGGCTTCCAACTCCATGCCGGCGTTGTGGAAGAAACTGATCTGCTCATCCAGGTCGCGCTTGATCTCGCCGATAGCGCGCTCGATGCTCTCGCGCGACGTGCAGAAGATGGTTGCGGGATAGAGGTTGATGAACTCAAACTCCTCCAACAGGTTGAGCGTGACCAGCTCAAGCGAAGCAATGCTGTCGATCGTATTGCCGAAAAACTCCACACGGATAATATAATCCGCATAGGCGAGTGCTATATCCACCGTGTCACCCTTCACGCGGAATTTGCCACGCGCGAGCTCCGCGTCATTGCGGACATACTGCGCCGCAACCAGCGCCTTGAGCAGTTCGTCCATCTGGATGGTCTGCCCGCGACGGATAGAGATGCAGTTGAGCGAGAAATCCTGCGGGCTGCCGATGCCGTACAGGCAACTGACGGACGACACGACAATCACATCCTTTCGTCCGGACAGCAGTGCTGCCGTGGCGGACAGACGCAACCGGTCAATCTCCTCGTTGATGCTCAGGTCCTTCTCGATATACGTATCGGTGGAAGGGATATATGCTTCGGGCTGGTAATAGTCGTAATAACTGACGAAGTACTCGACTGCGTTGTGCGGGAAGAAAGCCTTCATCTCGGAGTAGAGTTGCGCCGCCAAGGTCTTGTTGTGCGACAGGATGAGTGTCGGGCGGTTGAGCTGCGCAATGACATTGGCTATGGTGAACGTCTTGCCGCTACCGGTCACGCCGAGCAGCGTCTCGGCTCTGGCACCGGAACGTATGCCGTCCACCAGGGCTGCGATAGCCTGAGGCTGGTCGCCGGTAGGCTGATATGCTGATTCAAGTCGGAACATGATTACTGCTTGTTCTGTTTGGCTTCGCGTTCGGCTTTCTGCCGGCGTTTCTTTTCTGCGTTACGGAAGGCGTCACCCCAGTTGAAATCATGCTTGACCACAAACCCCACACCCTCGACCATGTTCGCCTGACGGAGCGAGTACTTGTCAACCGTATGCGTATAGCCCTTGACGCGCAGCATGCCGTCGGGCGTGATGATATATTCGATGTCCAGGTCGCCGAACACGGGACGGTTGTTCAGGTCGTTGTAACGGTAGCCGACATTGCCGTTGATAAGCAGCCGGTCGATAGGCTGGATGGAGAACTGCGCCTCATACTCCTGCGACGCTTCCGCACCCTCGCCATCCGTGCGGAAATTGATACCGAACGTGACGATGTTCGTGAGTTTGCTCAGCCAGGAGTTGATTTGTCCGGTAACAGTGGATGAGAGCAGCGAGTAGGTCTCATTCAGTCCGGTGGAGTTCGTGCTGCGCAGGTACTCCGGCGTAAAGAAACGGTTGAACACCAGCAGATAGAGCACTTCGCGCATGAGCATATCATCGCTGTTGATGAACGAGCGTACCTGTGACTGCACCGACTCGTCGGACTGAGGCAGTTCGATACCGAAGGACAGAATAGGATTGGTAATCCTGTCCCTGAGGTAGATGATACAATTGACCGGCACGGATGTGCGGTTGGTCTGGAGCGAACTGAGGTCGTTGCCGAACAGGTCTTTGAGCGAAGCTACGACGTGGTACTTGGCGGTGACGTCAAGGTTCATGTCCATCGGTCCGCCCTGCCAGGTGATGCTTGAGCCGTCGCTGATGCTGAAATCGCGGTGCACCATATTACCGAGGGCATAGTTGAGGCTTCCCTGACGCAAGGTGAGCGTACCCTGGAGTTGCAGGTCACTATTGATGAGGTGCACACGCATGCTGCCGTCGCCACGACCGCGAAGCATGTCATCGCTATTGTTGCCGAACTGCGTGAAGAACTGCGTGCCCTGGTCAACGGTGACGAACAGGTCAAGGTCCAGATTGGTGGTGTTGTCGGGGTTGCGCTTGGCGCGGTTCTTGGTCAGCACCTTGGGCGCACTATGGTCAACAAACGTGATGAAACTGTTCTCCTTGGCATCACTCTGTCCGCCTATATTGAGGTGGAAGGTAGAGCCGTTGTCGGACTTGGCATGCGCAACCAGGTTGACCTTCTTCTCATCGCCAAAGAGCCGTACATCGCCGGTAGCATACACCTTGCCGTAGTAGTACGCCGTGCTGCTGTTCTGCAAATCAAGCACCGTCGCATTGTCGGCATACATGTTGATATCGTATGTGAAGTCGCGGAAGTTCGTGTGATTCACTACGCCATCCAATCGAACAGGGTGCTTCTCGCGGTCATACACAATATGATGCGGGAAACGGATAGCAGTGCTATCCATGAAGATAGAGTCGTAAACATAATAGGTGACGCCTGTGAAAGGCACAACCATGCTGACACCATGAGGTTTGGCTTCGATGGTAACCCACGTGCGCTTCTGGCGTCCAAACACATGCACATGACCCGAACCGCGACCCGTAATGTCGTGCAGAAACGATTTGGTCCAATGGTTGAGGAATCCGAGATTGAACGAGTCGGGATAAATATGTAGGCTCCAAGTCTTGTCATCCATCGGCGTGATGAGCCCCGTGAGGTCGGCTACATGTCGTCCGTTGTCGGTAACATCGCCACCAATCTCGACCGCCTTGCGCTTGCTGTCTAATTTTGCCCAAGCGTTCATATCGCCAATCGGACTACCATTCAGTCCGGCCTCGGAGACATGCAGGTCGGCATTGAGTTGGAGGCTGCTGAGTATGCCGTACATGGTAGCCTGACCGGTTATCTTGCCTTGGGCTGTCAAGGTAAACGACGGCAAAGGCGTGAGACCCATGATAACACTGAGGTCAATATCCTTGAGGCGGACATGAATCGAATCTTGCTCGTGCGTAGAAGCCACACCGTCGGCAAAGATATATTTTTCGCTATTACCCATCCACAAGTGGTCAACCTGCAGAACGGTATCAGCCACGTTGTATGTGATACGTGCAGGGTCAACGTACCACAGCGTGTTGGCTATATATAGCTCGGACGGCATGATATTCGCCGTGATGAGCGGACGTCCGGCATATTCGGCAAAGGTGGTGAGCATGCCCACCTGCCCGCCATACATCTGCTCGGCATCGTTACTTAGATTGAGCGTGAGCAGCATGGAATCGTTCATAGCCATGACGTTCATGATAAGGTCCGCATCGCCTATACCGAGTGTGTCGGGCAGGTCGATGTGCGCCGATGCACGGAGATTGAGCTGCCGGTCGAGGTTGTCGGCTGAGAGGATGATATCGCTGAACCGCTGGTTGCCGACAGTAAGTTCGGGCACCACACCGCTGACGGCAATGTGTTGCCGAGGCTCGTCAATCATACCCTTGACGGTGAGGCTGCCGCTCTGCGATATGTTGGTGGGCAGTACGGCGAGGATACGGTCAAGGTCATGAGCATAGAGGTAGAACGTCGCCCGTGTAGCCGTTGGGCGTGCCGAAAGGTGCTTGCGCATCTGCGCGTCAAACAGATGGGGTACGTACTGCACAACCATCTTTTGCATACTGGTACCCAATTCGGAGTAACTGAAGTGCCCGGCAATACGTCCCACCGCATAATCGGACTCAAGCTTGAGGTTATGCTGCGTCGGATCGTCGGTTTCCGACTCTGCGGTAATCTTCAGCTGGCGCATATTCAGCGTATCGCCGTTATTGGCAAACAGCAGACTGTCTATCACCAGATAACCGTTGACATGATCAATGTCAGTGCCGAAGAAGTTGATATACAACTTCATGCGCATATCGTTATCCGTCAGTTTGTCCGTGAGGTTAAGCGCATCCAGACGCAGATGCCGGAGGTCAAGGGTGACGTTGATGTTAGGCGCATTCTCGCTCAGGTCCACCAAGCCGCTGAGTGACAGTTGGATATTCGGGTCGTTGCTGCTGAGCTCACCCTCAATACTCTCTTGCTCGAATTGCCCGTTGAGCCGCAAGTCGGAGTACGTATATCCCTTGTATGCCAGTTGCTGAATGATGCCTCGGAAATGACCGTGAACAGGGTGGTCTTTCGACGTGTGCCCGTTCATCTGCATGTTCATTGTGACCGCACCCAGGTCGCTGTTTCCGAGCAGCCGTCCTAACCGGAAGCGTCTGGTGCTGATAGCACCGTTGAATGCCAGATCGTCAAACCGGGCATTAGTCTGCATGTGGCCGTTGGTGGAAATCATACCCAGAGCCGTACGGAAACTGCCATGCAGGTTCATGTCGCGCAACCTGCCCTCAAGAATCCCCTTGTAGTGCATCTCGCCCAAGCGGTACATGGGTTGGGGCAGTTGGTAGGGTGTATCTAACAGGTCCGCCAGAAAGTCTTGCAGCATAGCCGCCCTGAGCGTCAGGTCCTGACATTCGGCACGCAGGCGCAGACTGTCGTAATCCTGCCATTCGTATGCCGTGGCTGCCCCACGAAAGAACGGTGTACCTTTGTATGACACGCTCAATTCGTTCAGCATGACCGAATCCGCGTTCCCTTCCAAGGCGCCCGACAGACCAATCTGTCCGTCCAGACGCTGCACCTGCGGAACAAGCAATGTCAGGTCTCTGCCTGTGATATACGTGTCAGACAGCCGTAGAGCAAACGACTCGCTGTCGATATGCACGACCTCGCTGTTGAGTTGCGAGTGCGGCAAACGGATATACAGACGCGGCATATCAATCACGCTGTCTGTCGCTATAAGTTCCGCCTGCATGTCGCACAGCGTGAACAAAGACTTTGGCTGCACGTCAGGAATGCCGATAGTGCGGTAGTCGTATATCGTACCGTGCAAGGAACGCAGGTCAGCACGGATGCTTTGTTCGTCAGTATAGAGCAGTCCTGTATGCAGGTCAGCGTTCCGAAGCAGCAATGTATCCATACGTGCACGAATCCCTGTGACCTGCACTTCATCTATCAGCAAGCTCATTAACAACGTATCCGTATCGGTTGTATCGGGGTTCTGCAATGCACGGAGAAGAAATGCATAATTATCGTCATGCAGATTGACGTATGGCTGGTCGACAGCAATCTTGCGTATCGATATTTTTCGGTTGAGCACTTCGCGCATGCGCATCTGCACATCAACGGAGCTGACATAGGCAAGCGTGTCACCTTGGCGGTCGGAAATGTAGATGTCGTCGATATGCAGCGTGTTGAAGAAGCGATACTCCACGTGCCGGACATCAACATCGGCACCCAAGGCTTGCGACACCTCGGCAGCCAGCCAGCGTACAGCTGCGGTCTGCACTTCGCCGTTACGAACAAGCAACGACAGCATATACACAACCATCAGGCTGCATATAACCAGTATCGATACTATGTACGCAAATCGCTTCATCTATAAATACAATAACCTGCAACTCCCGCCAGAACAATCAGCAGGATAGGATGTGATAGCAGGCTTATAACCTGCTGCACGGCGGGTTGCTTGGTTCGAACAAGTTGCGGCAGTATAGTTAGCACAAACACCGCTGCGAACAGGATTATGCTATTGTTGTCAATAAACGTTGCCGGCGTGATGAGCAGTAGTGCTGCGGCGGCTATCAGTCCCAACACGGCAAAACGCAAGTAACGCAGCGTATTCCGGAAATACGGATTATCCGCAAACCGTATGCTCAACGCCCTATACACCCTGCATATCAGCAACATGATGATCAGCCCGGGCAGAATCATCGCTCCCGTAGCGAGTACACTACCCCACACCGACTGCGTTGCCGTATATCCGACATACGTCGCACAGTTGATACCAATCGGTCCCGGTGTGACCTGACTGATAGCCACTATATCCACAAACTCCGCCTCAGTCATCCAGCCGTAGGTCAGCACCTCATGCTGGATGAGCGACAAGATAGCCAGTCCGCCGCCGAAGCCGAACAGACCAATCTTAAAAAAACTGATGAAGAGCTGAAGATAGAGCATACGCAGTTGAATAGACAGGCTAACGATTGACCTTGTTGTGCAAACGGCGACGCTCACCAAGCCACGTGCTTATCAATGCCAGAAGAATAGTGGCTACGATGATATAGACGGGGCTGACGTTAGCCAGCCATATCAACATGGCTGCCGCCAATGCCCATGCAAGCAACAGTACACCTCCGTCACGGAAAGGCTTGGGATTGTTGGCTTTCAGAGTCATCCTCAACAGCGGAGCAGCGATGAGTGCGACCACTGCCGGACGAACACCTTTCATCACCGCTTCCACTGCCGGCAGGTGATGATAGTCGGCAAACACCATAGCTATAGCCAGAATGATGACGAACGACGGCAACACAGCCCCGAATACAGCCGCAGCAACAGCCAGATACGGATAGACGGCTGCACGCCACGTGTTAGACCATGCAGCAGGCACATTGCGACTGCCGACCTCGTGACCGATGAAGATGGCGGAATTAACGGCAATCAGCCCCGGAGCAGCCTGCGCCAAGGCTATCATATTGAGGAACTCCGTCTCATCAATCCACTTACGATAATCGACCACTTCACGCTGGATAAGAGGTAACATGGCGTAACCTCCTCCCAGCGTGAATGTTCCTACCTTGAGGTATGTCCAGAAAAGCCGAAGTAACATGCTTCGTTACTGACGGGCTTACTTGGTGGTATATTTGGTGCCAACGGCAGTGGCAGCAGCACTGTTCAGGATGCTGGCCGGGCCCTTCATCGTTGTAGCTACCCATTGCTTGGCCTGCTTATCCCACTGTTGGTTGGTGAAGATTTGCAGAATCTCCTGCTCGGCCTTTGACATCTTGCCGGTCATCTTCTTACGCTTCTTGAAGTCCTTACGCCAGTTCTTCTTGAACTCGTCGCTGACACCGCAGACCTCAACAATCTCCACCTCCATCTTGTATTGACCTGTACCCCAGCTCTCGGTGTACTTGCCATCTTCGTCACGCAGAGGCATGTACGAGCGCGGAACGATGAAACTCTCGCCTACCAGACCGTACTTCGGAGCCTCATCCTCGGTGCGGATGTAACGGAACATGTTGTTCTCGTCCAGCGAAGCGGAGTCAACCGGTACGTTCAGCATGAACTCACCGAGTATCTGGTCCTTGTGCAAGTCAGGCAACTGATCCATCCACGAAGAAACCATACGCATCTTCATCGTGAAGTCAAACGACTTACGGTCAGCATAGGTGAACAGCAACGGCAGATCGGTGTTAGGCAGACCAGCTTTGTAGGGGTTGATCATGAACGTATCCATCACCAGTTCGAACTTCGAGTGACGAACGATGCGGTCAATCTTCTTGCGGTTGATGTGGCAACTGATGTAGAACGTGGTGTCTTCACCCTCCATAGCCAAGCAGCCGATACCGTTGAAACGCATGCCTTTCGGATCCATTGGACCGTACTGCGACATGCAGTTGTAGAAGTCGTTCAGGTCGGCAATCGTACCCATAGTGATAATCAGCTCGCTCTCATCCTTCACCATCTCCTGCCACTCTTTCTTGTTCTGAGCGTCAAGTTGAATCAGTTTGGTGATAGCGGTGATACCCATCTCAACGAGTGTGGAGATGTAACCGGTTGCTGCTCCGGTAGCAGCACTCAGACCTGCGCTCAACAGGTCAGCACCCAAACCACGGCTGAGGGCGTCGCGGTCGGCTGACACCTGGCGCTCAATCTCGTCCGACAGATCCTCGCTGGTGTAAACGAAGGTCTGATACTTAGCCAAACCGTTAGGCCTGCGCTTAGGACCGTGATCTTTCTTCTCGGATTTCTCACCATCAGAGCCACCACGAGACGATTGACCCATTACGGGTACGCACAATGCCATCAGCAGGCATAGTGCAGTTACAGTGATTGGTCTTTTCATATTCGTGAAAATTTAGTTGGTTAATATATTCGTGTTGTCTTACAATGCATCCAGTAAGATAAATGCCGCCCAATACCTCGGAGCCGCATACGGAATCTTCGGCTTCTCCGGCTCAGCGGTAGTGTTCGTGCTGTTCTGTCCATTGTTCTGACGCAGGAACTTCAGCGGTCGTGCCGCGCGGTCATTACTGCTCAGCTCGTCCTCAATCTCCGCCATGTAGGCTTCCTCGTCTTCGATAGCGCGTTGAGCCTGTGCTGTGCGCCCGGTGTAGGTGCGCACCCTCTCCTGCGCGTCGCGCAACGCCTGCTGCTGGGTCTTGCCCTGCAATATCCCTTCGTAGAACGAAATCATCAACATTCCTGTCGCCTCATCGTTCACATCCCACAGACTGATCATCATCGTCTGCACACCGGCTTTCTTCAATCCGCGTTGCAGACCTGCCACTCCGTCAGCCTCAATATCACCCATACCCGTCTGACAAGCCGAGAGTACAGCCAGTTCGGTGTTATGCAGGTCAGTTAGCATAATCTCCCGCGCCGTAAGCACACCATCGTTATGCTGCTCGCCGGCTTGACCCGTCCATCCGGCTTCCGCACCGCAGAGCAACAGACCGGTACGGCTCATCGAGTTGTCGGCAATCTCAGTGTTCGCACCAATCCGGATGAATCCCGCACTACGCGTGTTCGACGCCATCTCTTGTGCTCGTTCGCCGCGGATATAAAAGCCGTGAGTGGCTATGTGCAGTTGGGTGGGCGAGTGACCGGACATCGCGTAGAACGCCTCCTCCGTACCTTCGCCACCGGTTATGGTACGTGAGCCGGGATACAAGGCGGAAATGTTCTGCACCTCTTTGAGCGTTGCCGGCAGGTACTGGAACATCTCACCTTTGGTGTTGTCCTTGCCGTATAGCAGACCGCCAAACAATGTCATATCCCTGGCTCCTGTATGTTTGGGACGTTCGCACAGCATGCGCGTTGACGACAGGCGGTACATCTTGTAGGCGTCGTTCATCAGTTTGCCGTCAGCCGTCAGGTACTCGATACCCATCTGATAGAGGAATCCGTCGGGCGAGAAGTAGATTACCTCGCCATCCTTGGCTTCGGCAGCAGCCAAGACGTCGTGCCATACAGCATTGCCGAGTTCTTCGTATTCATAGGCGCGGAAACGTTTCTGAATGTACTCGGCATAATCCGCCTGCTTGCCGATACTCACGCACTTGGGCGCACTCCAGCCTTTGCGCAATACCAGCGCTACATAACGCGCATCGTCACCCTGACCGGCCTTGGCGAACTCAATGGCTATCTCATGCTCCTTCAATGTTCGCTGCACATCCTGCCAGTGATAGGTCAGGCTGCGCGTCAGATTGCCATACTCCTGCGAACGGGCAAGCAGTTGTTGCTCCAGGCTCTCCGCCTGACGGTTGAGACTCTCTATCTGCCCGCGGTCCTGGGCGTCAGCCGGTTGTGCATACAAGCCATCCAACGCCAAACGTATGGTACGAAGCTCGCCGAACAGACGGACGATAACCGTATCGTTCGACTCGTGCATGATACGCTCCAGCTCCACTGCCGACGACAGGAGCAGACCTTTCGTCAGCAACTGCTTGTCGTACTGCAGGCCGTCGGGGCAGGACGATGCCACTATGCCCTCCAACAGCGGAGCACGTTGCTGAACAAACAGCTGGCGTTGCTGCTCCGTCAGCCAGGTGAAGTTCTGCCGCACATCGCGCAGCATCCAGTCAAGACAGGCCTGTTTGCTCTTTGCATAGTTGGCGCGGTCACCCGTCGCCAAGTAACAGGTCGCAATATTGTTAACCGTGTTGATATAATCAGGATGCTGCTCGCCAAGCACATCCTTGCGTATCTGTGCTGCCTGCTGCAGACTCTCCAATGCCTGCTGGTAATCCATACGGCGATACTGGCAGTCAGCTATATTGTTCAACGTCGTGGCTACGGTTATATGGTTAGCACCCAAGGTCTGTTGCTGTATGCGTAGCGCCTGTTCGTTGGTAGCAAGAGCATCGTCGGTATAGTTCATCATAGCCAGACAGGCAGCCTTGTTCACGAGCGACGAAGCGTACGTTGCACTGTTCTCTCCGTCTCGATTACGAAGTATCTCTGCCGCACGGTCGTTGATTTGCAACGCTTGGGCGTAGTTGCCCTGCTGGAAATATGTCGTGGCAATGTTAGTCAGCAACTCGGGGTTGTGCGGGTTGTGCCTGAGCGCCTGTTCCTGCATGGCGAGTGAGCGCTGGTAGTCGCCTATGCGTGCGTAGCACAGAGCGAGGTTGTTCTGGATAGCACTGTTCGTCGGATCTTGCTGATGCAGACGGCTGTAGATAGCTATGGCTTGCTCGTAATCGCCGTTCATACTGTGGCAACTGGCCATCTCGCTCTCTATCTCCTTTTTCGGTGCGGCATCGCCTAAATCGTTGATTATTGCTTGCAGACGACGGAGTGCCTCGTTGTACTCGCCTTGGTTTTTCACCGCACGTGCCTCGTCTATCCGGCAAGCGGCTATATTATGAAAAGCGGTGCTAATATCCTCGTCGTAGATGAGCCTGAGTGTATCCAGGATGACAGCCTGCTTCACCATCTGCCAGGCGCTGTCGCACGCGCCACGCCTGTATGCCCCCGTAGCATCGGCAAACATCTGTTGTGCCGTGGTGGCTTGTATCTCTTGCACAACAGTGTGTCGGACTATCTCTACGCGCTCCTCCACAGGCATGTCAATCTTGGCCTGCAAATAAGCGCGGTTATTTTCCAGTTGGGTGAGCTCCGGTGCTCCGTCGCCTTTCAGGCGTTTGGCAAGAGCAATGGAGTTATCGGTGGTAGTTAAGGCGGCTTGATAATTGCCGGCTTGCGACTGAGCCGCAGCCAGCGTGGTTAGCATAGCCAACAGGTCATCGTCTTCGGACAACTGTTGTTGCAAGCTCACTGCCTCCTGCAGCAAGGACGCCGTACGTCCGTACTCTCCCTGCTTGTAAGTAGCCATGCCGGCTTCATAGAGCGAGTCGATGCGGTTGAACATCTCCAGCTCCTGTTCCGGAGTGAAACACCACAGCGGCGCCACCCACCAGAAGGCGAGCAGCACCGTTGTCAGTATGTTCCGAAATAGTCGTTTCATGGCTATAAATTGTCAATTGTCATTTATCAATTGTCAATTAGCGTTTGTAGTTTTCCCACTTCGTGTTACGCATATCGCCGGACTTGAGGAACTCCTCGTGCATGGCGAGTGCGCAGCTGAGCGTGTGCGGCGTATGAGCCGTCTTGCTCATCTCCAGATACTCACGCAGCAGCGGACGATATTGCGGGTCAACGCAGTTCTCGATAATCTCGTGTGCACGCTGGATAGGACTCTTGCCGCGCAGGTCGGCTATGCCGTGCTCTGTGATGATGATCTTCACACTATGCTCCGAGTGGTCCAGGTGGCTTACCATCGGCACGAACGCCGAGATAGCGCCGCCCTTGGCGGTTGACGGAGTGGTGTAGATGCTGATATATGCGTTGCGCGTGAAGTCACCGCTGCCGCCTATACCGTTCATCATCTTCGTGCCGCATACATGCGTCGAGTTGATGTTGCCGAAGATGTCCGCCTCAAGTGCCGTGTTGATGGTGATAAGTCCCATACGACGCGCCAGCTCAGGGTTGTTGCTTATCTCCTGCGGACGAAGCACAATCTTGTCACGGAAGAACTCAATGTTGTCCATGATGTGTTGCAGCTTGTCCGCACCGATGGTCAGCGAGCAGCCCGATGCGAACTTGATTCTTCCTTCGTCCATCAGTCCGACTACGCTGTCCTGTATCACCTCGGTGTACATCTCGAATGGCGGGATATGCTTGTTCTCACCCAATGCACCTAATACGGCGTTGGCTACGTTGCCTACGCCACTCTGTATGGGCAGGAACGATGCAGGAATCCGTCCGGCTTTCATCTCGGCCTCCAGGAACGCGGCTACGTTCTCGCCGATCTTCTCCGTCACCTCGTCCAGCGGTGTGAACTTCCCTACCTCGTTCGGGCGGTTGGTCTTCACCACAGCAGCGAGTTTCGATGCCGGGATAACCACGCAGTCCCTACCAATCCTGTCGGAGGGCTTATATACGGGTATCTCGCGACGCTGCGGCGGGTCGAGAGGCTCGTAGATGTCATGCATGCCGCGCATCGTCTTGGGCATCGCTTCGTTGAGCTCCACTATCACCTTGTCCGCCAAGCGGCAGAACGTCGGTACATTACCCACTCCGGCGGTCAGCACAATCTCTATCTCGTCACCTTTCTCCACAAGGTCACAAGCCTCAACAATAGCGAAGTCAGGCTTCGGCAGGAAACCGTAGCGCAGGTCTTGTGCCAGTTCCGACAGGTGCATGTCGAAGTAGTGTGCGCCCTGGGCGTTCAGCTCGGTGCGCAGGTCTTTGTTGCCTTGGTACGGCGTGCGGAACAGGATGGCGTGGGCACGAGCCAGAGCACCGTCACAACTGTCGCCTGTCGATGCTCCGGTGTACATGCCGATCTTGAACGGCTTGCCTTCTGCATGCAGCTTCTCGGCTTTCTGCGCGATTGCCGTAGGCACATCCTTCGGCGCGCCGGCAGGGGTGAAACCACCCATGCCGCATATCGCACCGTCGAATACCAGTTCCGCCGCTTCCGCGGCTGTTACAAACTTAAGCATAAATGTCAATTATCAATTGTCAATTATTTAAGCCTTTCCGTCGCTACCAAGCACATTGATTATCTTGTGCTTGTTCAGCTCCTCCCTCAGGTCGCGTGCAGGACCGCAGTACTTGCGCGGATCGAACTCACCCGGCTTCTCGGCAAACACCTTGCGGACAGCAGCCGTGAAGGCGAGACGCGAGTCGGAGTCGATGTTGATCTTGCAGACGGCCGACTTGGCAGCCTTGCGGAGTTGCTCCTCAGGAATACCTACGGCGTCAGGCAGCTTGCCGCCGTACTGGTTGATCATATCCACATACTCCTGCGGTACGCTCGACGAGCCGTGCAGAACGATGGGGAAGCCGGGCAGCTGCTCCATGATGGCGTCCAGTACGTCAAATGCCAATGGAGGAGGAACGAGACGGCCGGTCTTCGGGTCACGAGTGCACTGCTCAGGAGTGAACTTGTATGCGCCGTGGCTCGTGCCGATGGAGATAGCCAGACTGTCGCAACCGGTACGGGTAGCGAAGTCAACAACCTCTTCAGGCTTGGTGTAATGGCTTACGGCTGACGATACCTCGTCCTCAACGCCTGCCAGAACGCCCAACTCGGCCTCTACGGTCACGTCATACTGATGAGCGTAGTCAACAACCTTCTTCGTCAGGGCGATGTTCTCCTCGTAGGGCAGCGACGATGCGTCAATCATCACACTCGAGAAACCGAAGTCCACGCAGCTCTTGCACAGCTCGAAGCTGTCACCGTGGTCCAGATGCAGCACAATCTGCGGCTTCTCCCAGCCAAGCTCCTTCGCGTACTCTACTGCACCCTGTGCCATGTAGCGCAGCAGCGTCTGGTTGGCATAGTTGCGGGCACCTTTCGATACCTGAAGGATTACCGGACTCTTGGTCTCTGCAGCTGCCTTGATGATAGCCTGAAGCTGCTCCATGTTGTTGAAGTTGAATGCGGGGATAGCATAGCCGCCCTTGATTGCCTTGGCAAACATCTCACGGGTGTTAACCAAGCCTAATTCTTTGTAACTTACCATAATTGTAGTGATTTTTGTTTGTTTTTTGTTATATTGTTTTGTTTATGCTTGTTGATTTCGTTGCTTATGTCTGTTGGTCATGTTGCTTGTACTTATTGTTTTTCTGCAACTTGCGGCTCCGTGTGCACAAGTAAGGCGCGCCTCTGACTACGCAGGCAAGCACATGCGCATACTAAACGAACCACAAAGTTACAAAAAATATTCCACATTTGCAAATTTTAGGAGAGTTTTTTCAACTTATTCTGCATTTTTTTTGCATATGTCATTTTTTTTTCGTACCTTTGCAGCCAAATCACATCAGAATATGCGTACCCAAGAAGAATTACAGGGCGTAAGCCTGCTCGGCAACCAGCGTGCCGCTATTCCGACAACCTACGCGCCCGAGATACTGGAAGCGTTTGTCAACAAACATCCTGACAACGAGTACCTCGTCACGTTCCATTGCCCGGAGTTCACCACATTGTGCCCGCTCACAGGACAGCCGGATTATGCAACGATTGTCATTTCCTATATCCCTCGAGAAAAAATGGTGGAGAGCAAGTCACTCAAGCTCTACTTGTTCTCCTTCCGCAACCACGGAGATTTCCACGAGGATTGCGTGAATATCATCATGAAGGACCTTGTTCGGCTGATGGATCCGAAATATATCGAGGTAACCGGACTGTTCACCCCGCGCGGAGGCATCCGCATCTATCCGTTTGCCAACTACGCCGATGCCGGTCATCAGGAACTCAAAGCACAGCGGCTGCGCGAACAGTGTTCCGTCGCATTAAAAATGTAGATAATCTGTTAACGTCGTGAAAGACAGCATCATCATACTTTCCGGAGGCATGGATTCCGTTACCATGCTCTACGATTACGCCGACTCTATCGCCCTGGCTATCAGTTTCGACTACGGTAGCAACCACAACAGCAAGGAACTGCCGTTTGCCGCATACCATTGCGAGCGGCTCGGAATAGAACACATCATCATTCCGTTGGACTTCATCCATCGGTATTTCCACTCGTCGCTCCTCTCGGGGGCGGAAGACATCCCCGAAGGCCAATACGATGACGCGAACATGCGCTCCACCGTTGTCCCGTTCCGCAACGGAATTATGCTCGCTGTGGCAGCAGGAATGGCGGAGGACCGCAGCCTGAATCGCATACTCATGGCTAACCATAGCGGCGACCATGCTATATATCCTGATTGCAGACCGGCGTTTGTTGATGCCATGTCCGGAGCCGTTCGCGAAGGTACATATAACGGAGTCGAACTCTTCACGCCGTACACCAACTGGACAAAAACCGACATCGCCCGCCGGGGCAAGCAGCTCGGCATTGATTACTCCAAGACCTGGAGCTGCTACAAAGGCGGCGACAAGCACTGCGGCAAATGCGGCACCTGCCGGGAACGCATCGAAGCACTGCGTGACGCCGGCATAACCGATCCCACAGCCTACGAGGACTCTCCCACAGCCTGAGTAGGCAAACACAACAGCCTGAGTCAGCAGACACCGCGGTCGATGTAGGGAGTCTATAGGGGCAAACCAGAACCCTTACCATAGGATAACCGTAACATACCCATAGGATAACCGTAGGATAAAGCCATCAAAAAACTTAAAGTTGGCAATTTTTCACCTTATACTATATAATACGTAGTATTATATACTTTTTGTTAAGAAAACACGGAAAAAACAGACCGTATGTATTACATTCAAAAGACTATCACAATCTCTGCAGCGCACAACCTGAATCTCAGTTACGAGAGCAAGTGCGAACAACTGCATGGTCACAACTGGGTCATAACCGTCTATTGCAAAGCCAAGGAACTGAATCAAGACGGAATGGTCACCGACTTCACGCATATCAAACGTGTTGTCAAGGACACCTTTGACCACAAGTATATCAACGATGTGCTGGACGTCAATCCCTCGGCGGAGAACATCGCCCGCTGGATCTGCGACCATGTGGACAACTGCTACAAGGTCAGCGCTCAGGAGAGTGAAGGCAACATCGCCATTTACGAACGCGATGAATAAGCATTACGAACGCGATTGGTTCGTTTTACAGATAAAATCAATGAGTTTGGCATTCGGATAATGTATAGCGTCAACGATTCATGTATAGCGTCAACGAAATATTCCAGTCTCTTCAGGGCGAAGGTTTTCACACCGGTCGAGCGGCTGTGTTCGTGCGTTTCGCAGGCTGCAATCTGAGTTGCCCGTTCTGCGACACGGACTTTTCTCATTCCGAACCGATGACCGCCGAGCAGATTGCCGAACAAGTTTTTGCTTATAGCACCAACCCCGACACCCTGATTGTTCTTACCGGCGGCGAACCGTCCTTACAAGTTAACGATGCACTCATTGGGGCACTTCATCGCTACCATCAGACCATCACTATCGAGACAAACGGCACACACCAAATCCCCGATGACATCGATTGGGTTACAGTCTCACCGAAAGCCGATGCAACCGTCGTTCTCAAAAACGCTGACGAAGTGAAATTAGTATTTACTAATCAGCCTGTTGACTACATCCAACATTGGTTGACTGCCATTCGCGCATCTCACTACTTTTTGCAGCCATGCTCCTGCAGCAACACCGAGGCTGTCATCGCCTATATCCTTGCCCATCCCGAGTGGCGTCTCTCACTCCAAACGCACAAGTATATTCACATTCAATAAAACAACAAAGGGCAGTCACCATGACTGCCCTCTTTAGAGGAACCAGCTGTCGTACAGGTGTTATAGTTTTCTTGCTATCAGTTGTTCCACAACTTGCGGAACGCCTTTTGTTGCCGGCTCGCGAACAAGTTGCACACGCGACGCGTACATGCCTAATTGCGGATCACCCGGGTCAACCATGATGATTTCCGCGCTTTCAGGAGCATAGTGCAACAGCGATGCTGCCGGATAGACATTCAGCGATGTGCCTACAACAACCAGTATATCCGCTGTAGCGGCAATATTACAAGCCTCAGTGAAATATGGCACACCTTCACCGAAAAACACAATATACGGCCGCAGCAGACTGCCGTTGGGATGACGGTCACCGTAGTGCTGCTCCCAGCCTTCGATAGGCACAGTGGCCAGTTCGTCGTTCTCTGCACGGAGCTTGCGGATCTCTCCATGCAGATGCACTACATTCTTCGCACCCGCACGCTCGTGCAGGTCGTCAATGTTCTGCGTAATAATCCGGGTACTCGGATAGACCTCCTGCAAACGGGCAATAGCCTCATGAGCCGCATTAGGTTTGGCATTCAACACGTCACGACGACGCGCATTGTAGAAATCGACGCACAACTGGGGATTCCTGAGCCACGCCTCATGCGTGCACACGTCTTCTATTCGATACTTCTCCCATAATCCGTCCGAGTCACGGAATGTACCCAGACCGCTTTCAGCCGACACACCGGCTCCGGTAAAGACAACAATCTTTTTCATAATATAATCTGGTATTAATGGTTAGCAGTATAGTTGGTGAGTAAGTTGCAATTCTCAGCAAAGATACTACAAAAAATGTGCAATTGCAAATCCAAGTTGAACAATTATGCAGAAAATTATATATTTTTTATCATATTTCTGCTGTTTTATTTGCATAAATGCGAAAAATGTACTATCTTTGCACCCGCTTTTCGTCGGAAGCTGCTCGGCTACAAATTTCGCCAAGCGAAATAAAGCGCCTCGCACTTCCTCCTCTCCGATGAAAACTTCGCGAAGTTTTTATCGGTATTCAACGAAAATTCAAACGAGAAATCGCGAAGCAAGAAGATTGTTTTCGGGAAAAAAGGAGGGAGGGGTTCCCTGCTTTCCGACCAAGAAAACAACGTACTTGCAAGGGATCCCGAAATTTCGAGAAGTAGCGCAGTTGGTAGCGCACCACGTTCGGGACGTGGGGGTCGGGCGTTCGAGTCGCCTCTTCTCGACAGATGAGAGTTTCAGCGATGAAACTCTCATTGCTATTTTACAGAAATACAGCAGAATAAAAACATTTTCTGCGTTCGATAAGATAGCAAAATCTGATGGCAAAACAATCCCGATTTCAGAAACGGGACAAAATCGGGACAGAATCACGCCAAAGCCATGTTCGAGTCGTCAAGAAAAAAGGAGGTACTAACCTCTGTCAAATATGATTTTTAACCTTTCTCCCAGTAATGGCTGATTATTGGGAGAAAGAAAAAAATGTCTAATCCATTCCAAAATTCTGTGTCACTGCGTCGATACATGCCCGCAGTGCTTCGCCAAAACGGCTCCGGCTGGTACATTGAGTATTATGCCTTCAATCAAATCACTAAAGCGTTAGAGCGCAAGCGTGTCAAACTAAACAGAGAACGCCGCAAAGCACGCACTTTTGCAGAGTTTCGTGCACAAGCAAACCAGATGATTATTGAAATCAACTGTAAACTTGCCAGTGGCTGGTCACCATTCTGTTTTTATGAGGGACAACCGCAGTACATGATCACTCAAGTCTCTCAAGTTCCCAATGCAATGCCTATTGCAATGCAATATGTTTCTACCCAACAGGAAACAATTGTCCCCACGCCCACACCTAAGAAATCATCATCGCTATTATTTACGACAATGATTGACAAGTTTCTCAAAATTAAAGGGCTTGAATTATCAATCAGCACCATGCGCAGTTACAATAGTTTCTGCCATAATATTCAGAAATGGGCAGCAGAGAAATATCCCAAGATTACATGTGAAGAGTTTACACAACGCATAGCAGTTGAGTACCTTGACCATGTGTTTGAGGGGAATAATTCAAAAGGCAAACATCAGGCACGCAAAAAGATAAGTGAAGATCATGTATGTGCCCGGAAGTACAACAATAATCTGAAAATGGGACGTGCAGTGTTCTCATGGGCGATAAGTCACTGCTATACAGAAATCAATCCGTTTGAAAAGATACAGACCAAACGGGAACAAGTTAAGCAGCGCACTATCATTCCGGCAGATGTTCGCCAACAAATCTTAGAGTACTACCGAGTGAAGAACCCTGCATTTGAGATTATTTGTCGTATGGTGTTCACTTCGCTAATTCGACCTATTGAGATAACACGTGTCCGCGTAAATATGATCAACTTTGAGCAGCACTGCTTTGAATTGCCATCTGACGTAACCAAAAATCATCGCGGTAGGAATAGTCGTATAGACAAACCTTTAGAAGATCTATTGCGTAAACATATAGCAGGCGCGAATACAGACGATTTTCTCTTTGCTGACAAGGCATGGAAATGTGGAAAAGTCCCGATGAATTCGCACTCTTTTACGCTTGTTTGGGCGGAAATGCGTGAAGCTTTGAGTCTCCCCGAAACATATCAGTTATATTCATTGCGTGATAGTGGTATCAATGGCATGCTAAAAGCCAATGTCAACGATTTGGACGTTATGCAAGCTGCCGGTCATAGTGATTTGAAGATGACAACGCGCTACGCCAATCACGTGGATAGTAATCTTATCAACAGACTTAACGAGCAGGCTCCGGAGTTCTAAATTTCCAATCTTGGACACTTTTTACCCATGCGTAAAAATATCTATATCAGTCAATTAGACCTTCATGCGCCGGAAAATGTTTTTGGAAAATTTGAAATTTTCCGGCAATCAAAAAGTTAAAATGTTAATATTGTGTAGTTTAGGGTTTGCAAAGGGAAAACTCCCTTTGCGTTTCCCTCGAAAGAGCCCCCGACCGCCCTGCTTTGGCTGACATCTTGGCGGCTTTTGTTGTTAGCGGAATATGCGCGCAAGTGTCAGTACAAACACGGCTTGCCGTGCTTGTGCAACTGACCGAAGCCGCACATCTAACTCAACGAGTCAAATATGCCGTGTCACATTTTCCGAAATAGCAATCAAGTCTATCATAAATCGGAATGTCCAAAGTCTCTCCACTATCGTTTCACCTCAAAAGTTTCACAATATCACGAAAGCCGATGAAGTCGCCCTATATCGTGCGAGCCTTACAAGTCTATCAACATCACGAAAAGCCTTGCAAGTCTATTTGTAACCTACAAGGCTGAAAGTGTCGCCATATCTTTTAAAAGCCTTAACAATCTCCCTGCTACCAATGAGCCTGCGAGTTTTTGAGCAACCAATCTCCCTGCGCTCTGCCAGCCAAAATGCCTACGGAGTTTCCTACTACTCCGAAACGGCTTGACAATCTCCCTGCGAGCGATGAGCCTTGCGAGTTTTTGGGCAACCAATCTCCCTATAAACTGACCGCCAAAAGGCTATGGAGTTTTTGCTCTACCTGCGAGCCTATGGAGTTCCCCATTATTCGGAAACGGCTCTGCAATCTCCCTACGACCAACGAAGCTACGAGTTTTTGAGAGACCAATCTCCCTGCAAATAGGAACCAAGAACCACACGATATTCTGGTAGTGTCCGATTTTCATCAACCCCTATGATTTTCAACATATATATGTGAGCCTATTGCAGTCTATTTGTTCCTCATGAGTATAATGGTGTTGCATAAAAAAGGAAAGTATTTCACTTACAAACAATAGGCTCAAAAACGCAATGCGCGGTAGTAACCAAATATACGTGTAAATTAGGAAAATCCAATGGGAGATTTTCCTTTGTTCTTGGTAGGAAAGTCTGCTTGCAATTTAGGAAGAAGTTCACTATAATCACTCATTAAAGATTGCATCTCGCCATATGCTCCATTAAAATGAAAGATAAACTCCTTTTGCGAGCGAATGTCTGCACGAAAATGCACCCAAAGTATATGTTCTTCTATATTCATACTTACATTAAGAGACGGATGTCGGTCATTTAGGACATTGACCATTACCATTTGTCCAGCCCAATGCATTACATCCAGATCTTCATCAAATTTGGTGGCATACTGAATCCACATAGATGTGCAGTTAACTCCTTCCTCCCCTCTGAGGAAGATTTTAAAGTTATTACCCGCTCGTTTCACATTCAGGACGCCTTCCTCCTTTTTCCACTCATATCCTTCGTTTGTAAAGTATTTTGTCACCTCCTTCTCTATACTACAGAAGCGGATGCGCTCAAGGTATGGTCTCCCCAAAACATACACTACTCCTAACAATAAAACAGTAAGTGAAGCAATTAAGAATTTTATAATATCACTATTTATTCCCATATTCCTACATCATTATTTATGCTATTTTACTCGCCCACTCGTATGGGTGATATTGCCGTTATAGTCATAGTTTATTGATAGTCCACCTACTCGGATTACGCGACCGGAATAGTCATACGATATATAGACATCACCTATGCAAGAGACTTGACCATAATAATTGTATGAAATGTATGTATTTCCCACACAAGTAACCTTTCCTTCGTAATCACGGGTAATATAATCACCCTCAAACATAGAATAAGCGAATTGTCCGCTCGGTGCATAGACAACAAACTCTCGCCCTTGTCGGTCGTAGAATCGGATTCCCATACTTTGTGCGAAACTCACTGTGCTTATCAAGCACAAGAGTGCAATAGTAATAAATCGTTTCATAGCAACTATGTAATTATGATAATTATTGGCATGGCACTCCCTAATCATACAAAATCGTTTCGGGATCCGTATATGATGAAGACGGTAGTGGAGTGTTGCTCGGCAAAGGTACGAATCTGGTGTGCAATGTTGAGTTTGAATGGTTCGTCCACTTGCATCTTATCCAATATATCAACACACTCATCGAAGCGACCGGCCTCACGTAGGAACTCTGCTCTAACAAGCGGTTCCGTTTCCCAAATCTCTAATAGTCGTTCGACCTGTTCGCGAAAGAGTAATCGCTCCGCATCAGTCGGAGTTGGCTGTTCTTTTGCACTTTCTAACTGGTAAGTGGTATTGTAGGTCTGGATGAATAGCAGACGAAGATTGATTTCATCCTGTTTTTCTATTTGTTGCTGTGTTAGTTGTTGTAATGCATCGGCAATCTCTTGATACGAGAGATCGCCCTTATCGAACGATTGAAACGATGCTTCTTTGCATTCAACAGCATAGGTGAAAAAGTATTTCCCACAATGCGGACATCGTTGCACAGGCGATGGTTTACGAAGCATCGGATAGTCAGTCTTGAGGTCGCTACGCTGAGTAGCACCGATAGTGTTGCCGGACATGAGTTGTATCACCGGCTTTTCGCCCTTACAGAACGGGCATATTAGGAGTTTCGCGTTTGCGATAGTCATAACGATATAATTTATTGAGTTATTGATTTGTAGTTATCTTGAGTATGCGACGCTCGTTGTCTATCTCTATCTTGCCGAGTCGTTTGAGGACTGCCTGTCCGAGGAGTAATGGTGCCTTTTGGTTCTCTACAACGGAGGCTTTAACGCCTGTCAGTTCAAGACCTCCGAAGTTGATACGATTGATAATGAAGGTGGTGCCTACAGAGATATTGCCATCGGCAGTTTGGTAATGTTGCTTGCCGACTATGTCACGCTGACTGAGATAACCGTTTTTAAACATAAAGTTGGCTTCGGTCCAGGAGATAGTAACATCGCTTGCGCCGGTATCGAAGACGAAGTTGAGCGGCAAGCCGTTGATGGTACAATCCACTTTCGTTACCCCATTGGCGGCTGTGAATGGGATCTCCACAACTCGTTCTTCACCTTGTGTTGTCCCCTCTACTTCATTGAACTTGCGTATGCGCTCACGAGCGATGGTTTCGTATTTCTGAATCAGGAGTTCTATTTCATTGCCAGGAAGACTTTGCAAGTCAGGGTCAAGGCGCAGGTGGTTGAATCGGACATAACCGTCTCTTAACTCTTTCTCCAACTCAGCTAACGCCAATTCTTTCTCACCGAGGAGTGCATATACACACGCCACATTATAGCGATATTCAGTAGTGTCAGCTTTGAGCAGACTGTCCGCAAGCGACATAGCCTCATCTTTCTTACCTAAAGAGGCTTTCACAAACATCAGCACTTCAGGGCGCTTTGTTTTTGACTCAACCGAAAGATAGTCTTTCTTTGCTTTCTCTGTTTGCCCGTTTGCCTCGTACGAGCGTCCGCGCATATAGCGTTCCCAGTCGTTGCTATCTTCAAAGGCAAGACCTGTATTGTAATCCTCGATAGCTTCATCATAATGACGATGGAAGAGATTGATGCTTGCGCGGGAGAAATATAGACGTGCATCATCCGGATGTTGTTTGATAAGGTAATCAATGTCGGCATACATCTGTGTGATGCTATCCATTTCGCTATAAATATATGCTCGTGAGTGGCGATAACTAATATCGGTAGAATCACTTTCGATAGCTTTGTTTTGATAGTGTAGTGCACTCTTCCAATCTCCCATATCGGTATAAAGGTCAGCCATGTAATCATCAAAGAAAGCGTCAGGATTAATCGATTGAATCTTTTGACAGGTTCGAATAGCATCCTCATATTCCTTTTGCGTCCTTTGAATATACATAGTATATAGGTACCAGTCTAAAACATTGTAATTAGCCAGAGACTGCGCATGAAATTTTGCTTTGAGAAGTTCTATAAATTCTGTATTTTTATTATTCTTGATAATCTCCATACTGGTATCCTCTCCAGACTCCATCTTAAGACTCTCAATAATATGATTAGCAGCGTCTTCATATTTGCCGAGTTTTACTTCCACTTCTGCCATAGCACTATAAGTGAAGGCGCGCTCTGCTAATTTGTGTGCATATTGATATTGCTCTAATGCCTCTTCGTATTTCTCTTGCAGGAAGAGATTGCGACCAAGGTAGAAGTAACCACGAATCAATCCGGGTGTCAGCTTGATATACTGCTGAAAATCGGCATCCGACTTGTCCCAATGCTTTAAGTCACGATATAGGAATCCACGGTACTCATACCATTCTTCATTTTTAGGTTCGGTTTTAATGGCAATAGAGAAGCAGGTGATTGCTTGAGTGGTATCTGCCATCTCCAAGTAGAGTCGCCCTTTTATGTTATGCGACCATGCGAGATAATACTTGTCAGATTTTGGGAGGTGTTTTAGGGCTTCTTCTGCGAAATGCAGCGCCGTCCCTCTTTCGCTCTTATGTGCGTAAGCGGCGGCAAGCCATGCTTCAGCATAGCCGTTTTTGGAGTTTTGACGGAGTTCTTTTTGGAGATAATCTATTCCCTCATCCAGATTATCAGACCGAATGAGTTCAATACCGCGTTGATAGTTGTACGAATCGGGGTGCTTCGGCTCTTTAGCAAAGCCTTGTGTGCAGACAAATAATGTAGCTGCGAATAAAGATAATAAAATGCGTTTCATATCGTAGGATTATTAGTGTGTATTTAGTACTGATGCGTTAACTTTCGCATCAAAAATTAAAAATTAATACTCAATTGTTGATCTTTGACATTTTGATTTGAAAGAAGGCTGACTAATCGGTCGTTCGGATGGGTAATCAGTTCCGTTAAATCCGTCTTTTCAAA
>JAFSXJ010000079.1 GCA_017444065.1 Paludibacteraceae bacterium
AATCCTTGTGTCACTGGTTCGACTCCCGTTGGCACCACAAAGAAGGTCACTCATTTGAGCGACCTTATTTGCTTTTGCAGCCGCCAGGATTGACGGCTATTATATGTCATTTACCCTCTACAATACGCATAATCTTCGGCACAAGTTCCGTATTATCCATCCAGCCTGTGAACTGCTCTGCACCTTGTCCGATAGCGAACACCGGCACAGCGGCAGCGGTGTGGCTGTAACTCGTCCAGCCCAATTGCGCCTTGCGGTTAAGCAAAGCCAGTGCGTCGCCGCTCAGCGAGTTGATGTTCTTGTACATCGTCTTGATGGCACCTCGGCCGCCTCTCTTTAGCGTCTTTTTGAAAGCTGTTTGAAGGGCAGCGTCCTCTTCGGCACTGATACTCACCGAACCATAAAAATCCAGTTGTTTCTCCAAGATGTCGCGAACCTCCTGCCATTTGGGTTTGCGCTTGCCTTTGTCATACAACTTGCTGATCTCGTCCGACAGCACCCAGGCGGAGCAATGCTGGTGCTGCAGCACCTGCAGGTCAAGTGTGTAATGGCTGTTGCCAAGGCCCATGCCGCCCGTCTCATGGTCGGCCGTCACTACAATCAGTGTCTCATCCGGATGCTGCTTGTAGAACTCCAACGCCACGCCTATCGCATCGTCAAAATCAATCGTCTCCTGTATAGATGCTGCAGCGTCACGACCGTGGCAGGCGTAGTCAATCATTCCGCCTTCAACCATCAGGAAGAAACGTTCGTTCTTCTGCCCGAGAAAACGGATGGCGAAATCCGTCAGCATATTCAGGCGCGAGCTGTCTGCACGGTCGTCGATGCAGTAGGGAAAATTGCTGCCCTCTTTCCTGCGGTCAATAGCGTCGGTGGCCTGAACGAGAATCATTTTCTTCGCCTCGCCCATCTTCTGCTCGCCCATACTTAGTCCGCTGGCTATCGTGTAGCTCTCCTGCTCTGCCAGGTCGTACAGATTGTCCCACTCGCCGGTACGCGGACGCGGACGATGGAAACCGGCACCGCCGAAGAAATCAAAATCCGTCTTCACCAGCTGCAAACCGATATTGTAGTAGTCATCGCGCTTGAGCACGTTTGCATAGAATGCTGCCGGTGTGGCATGGTCAATCGCTACCGTGGTCAATAGACCTACGCCCCAGCCTTGTGCCTTCAGTTGCTCGGCTATGGAGGTCAGCGTGTCGCCTTCGGCGTTTAAGCCTAACGTGCCGTTGTTTGTCTTGCTGCCTGTAGCCAGTGCTGTACCAGCGGCTGCACTGTCGGTGATTCCGTTCGACTTGCTGAACGTCGCAGCCTGACCGGAGTACGGCAGTTGCGTCATGTGGAGCTTGTTGCGACCGATATGGCCGTCAAGTTCGGCAAGGTACATCTCGGTTGCAAGAACCTGATTAGGGCCCATACCATCGCCGATGAAATAGAACACATACTTGATTTCTGCCGACATGCACAAACATGCACAGAGACACACCATTAGATTGAAAAATCGCTTCATAGTAACAAATTTTGATGCAAAGATACATATTTTTTTGCAAATATGCAAAATTTTCATTAACTTTGTGCACTTTTTTGTATAATATCTCCAAATCGTAAATCGTAAATCGGTAAATCGTAAATATCATGATGAAGCTTCTGCTTGTTGACGCTTATGCGATGATTTATCGCGCCTACTATGCCTTTATCCGCGCACCGCGTATCAACTCTCGTGGCGTGAACACATCAGCTGTCTTCGGTTTTGTCGTCACGCTGGATGATCTGCTCAGAAAGACCAATCCGACGCATATCGCCGTGGCGTTTGACCCGCACGGACCCACGTTCCGCCATGAGGCGTACCCGCCCTACAAGGCGCAGCGCGAAGAGACGCCCGAGGATATACGCCGCGCTGTTCCTGTCATCAAGCAACTGCTCGATGCGATGAACATCTTCCGCTTGGAATGTCCGGGCTTTGAGGCGGATGACGTGATCGGCACGATTGCCACGCAGGCAGAGCAGCAGGGCTTTGAGGTACTCATGGCGACGCCCGACAAGGACTACGGACAGCTCGTCACCGAACGCGTGAACATGTACCGCCCCAGGCACACCGGCGGCTTTGAGCAGATGGGACCGCGTGAGGTCTGCGACAAGTACGGACTCACCAATCAGAAGCAGGTGATTGACCTGCTGGCACTCATGGGCGATGCGTCCGACAACATCCCCGGCTGCACTGGCGTAGGCGAAAAGACCGCCGTCAAGCTCCTCGAGCAGTTCGGCACGATTGATAACATGCTCGCCCACACCGACCAAATCAAGGGTGCCCTGCGTACCAAGGTCGAGACCCAGCGCGAGCAGATCGAGTTCTCCCGTTACCTCGTCACCATCCGCACCGATGCGCCGGTCACCTTCAATCCCGCCGACTTCATCGTCCGTCAGCCCGACAAGCCTCAACTCGCCGAACTCTACCGCAACCTGGAGTTCAACTCTCTCTTACGTAAGCTTGGGGAACCCATGCTACCGCCCGTTTCTTCCCAACCGGCAACACCTGCGCCTCAAGTCGCGCCAGCCAAACCAAACTCGCAGCCCGTCACCGCCCAGCTTGACCTCTTTGCCGAACTGGAATCTGTCAGCGATAGCGAGCTGTCTTCTGTCAGTGCTAACGGTCTTTCAGCGCAGCGGTCTGACACAATCGAGGCGCGATTGTGTCAATACCTCCTCAATCCCGAGCAGGCGTACAACCCGAACATTCCGCCCCAGTGGGACAAACTCAAAGCAGATTCCGCCCTATGGAACCTCTACAACGAGGTCGAGCTTCCGCTCGTCGAAGTCCTCCGTGACATGGAGAGTGCTGGCGTGCGCTTTGACGTGAATATCCTCAAACAAGCCGAGCAGCAGCTTTCCGCCGAACTCACACAGATAGAGCAGAAAGTGCTGGCCGAACTCAACGCCATGCTCGCCAAGCAACCAATGGCTAATGGCCAACAGCTGACGGCCGAAACATTCAACATCAACTCACCCAAGCAGATAGGCGACCTCCTCTTCGGTCAGCTGCAACTCGACCCCAAAGCCAAACGCGGACGAAACGGCAATTACTCGACGTCCGAAGAGGTGCTGCGCGCACTTAAACCCCTCGCACCAGTCTGCGGCGACATACTCGACTACCGCGAACTCAAGAAACTAATATCAACCTATATCACCACCTTGCCATCGTACATCAACCCCGCCACGGGCAAGATTCACACCACCTACAATCAGACCGTCACCGCCACGGGGCGTCTGTCCTCGTCCAATCCGAACATGCAGAACCTGCCTATCCGTTCGGAGCGCGGACAGCTCATCCGCCGCGCCGTGATTGCCGACGAGGGTTGCGTCATCCTTAGTGCCGACTACTCGCAGATCGAACTTCGCCTCATGGCGCACTTCTCGCAGGACGAACATCTGCTGCAGGCGTTCCGCAACGGACAGGATATCCACGCTGCCACGGCGGCGAAGATCTTCAAGGTGCCCATCGAACAGGTCACCAAAGACCAGCGCCGCCAAGCAAAAACAGCCAACTTCGGCATTCTGTACGGCATCTCGGCTTTCGGTCTCGCGCAGCAGCTCGACTGCTCGCGCTCCGAAGCCAAGCAGCTCATTGACGACTACTTTGCCGCCTTCCCGAAGATTCAGTCCTTCATCGAGGCGCAGAAAGCCTTCGCGCGCGAACATCTTTATGTAGAGACGCTCTTTGGCCGCAAGCGCTACCTGCCCGACATCATTTCGCACAACGCTACCGTCCGTGCTTTCGCCGAACGCAACGCCGTCAACGCTCCCGTTCAGGGTACTGCCGCCGACATCATCAAGATTGCCATGGTCACCATCCACCGCCGCCTCAAAGAACTAAATGAAAAAATGGTACATGACAAAATGGCACATGCCTCGATGATCATGCAGGTGCACGACGAACTCAACTTCAACGTCCCCGTCCCCATGATTGATGAAGTCCGCCGGATAGTGGTCGATTCTATGCAGAACGCCGTCCATCTCTCCGTGCCCCTCGTCGCCGAGTGCGGCGTCGGTCACAACTGGCTCGAAGCACACTGAGCGTTCGGCAAGCGGGTCGCGCCGACTGACCGCTACGCGCTCATTAAAGCGACCGCTGCCTTCGCTCTCCACAACACAAACACTTAGTTGGTTTGTGTTGTGGGTAATAGAGAAAAATTTTAGGTAATTTTGGGTAATTTTTAACTGATAAAAAAATTGTCTATAATTGTTGTTAATTGTTGACCACTCTTGATCATCGCAATTTTAAATTTTGAATTTTAAATGACTTACACTCCCGCCGTTCTTGTCGGCCTCATCACACCCTCTCAACCCGAAGACCGCACTCGCGAGTACCTCGACGAGCTCGCTTTCCTTGCTGACACCAACCATATCCGGCCTGTCAAGCGTTTCGTCCAGCGCCTCGAGTACCCCAACTCGACCACCTACGTGGGTGAAGGAAAACTCGAGGAAATCAGCGACTTTATCCGGCAGCATAATAGTCAGGCAGCAAAGCGGTCTGTCAGTCCGCAGGACGGTCTGTCTTCTGTCAGCGATAGCGGTCTTATTGAGCTCGTCATTTTCGACGACGAACTCTCTCCCCGCCAGCTCCGCAACATCGAGAAAGCCCTGAATACTCCCCTCCTTCGCAGGGAGGGGCAGGGGGTAGGCCTCCGCGTCATCGACCGCACCATTCTCATCCTCGAAATCTTCCTCCAGCGCGCACAGACCTCCTACGCCAAGACCCAGGTCGAGATGGCGCACCTGCAGTACATGCTCCCGCGTCTGACGCGTATGTGGTCGCACCTCGACCGTCAGCGTGGCGGTGGCGGCACCAACCGCGGTACGGGTGAGACGCAGATCGAAGCCGACCGCCGTATCATCAACAACCGTATAGCCCTGCTCCGCGAGGACCTCAAGCGCATCGACAAACAGATGGCTACCCAGCGCCAGAACCGAGGCAAGATGGTGCGTGTCGCACTCGTCGGTTATACCAACGTAGGCAAATCGACAATGATGAACCTTCTGAGCAAGTCCGACGTCTTTGCCGAGAACAAACTCTTCGCCACGCTTGACACCACCGTCCGCAAGGTGACGATCGACAACCTGCCTTTCCTGCTCTCCGACACCGTCGGCTTCATCCGCAAGCTGCCTCATAACCTCGTCGAGTCATTCAAATCGACGCTGGACGAAGTGCGCGAGGCAGACCTGCTCATTCACGTCGTGGATATCTCTCACCCGAACTTCGAGGAGCAGTACGAAGTCGTCGAGCAGACGATCAACGAACTCTTGCAGAAAGACCACCTTGTCGAGGAATCCGACCCGTGGAGCGATGACAACCGCAACACGTCCGACATACGGGGTGTCCGCAAGTATCGCGCCAAGGACAAGAAGCAGACCCTCGTCAACCGCCCCGAAGAGATTGTCGTCTTCAACAAGATTGACGCCTTCACCTATACGCCCCAGGCGGAGGATGACCTTCTCCCGCCCACACGTGAGAATATCTCCCTCGACGAACTCCGGCGCACCTGGATGGCGAAACTTAATTCTCCTATATCTAACAGCGCCAGCGATCCAACATCTAACAGCGATAGCGGTCTAACATCTAACAGCGTCAGCGATCTAACTTCTAACAGCGCCAGCGGTCTGACTTCTAATGTAGTCTTCATCTCCGCCCGCAACAAGACGAACATCGACGAACTCCGCGAAGTCATTTACGAGCGCGTCAAAGCCATTCACATCCGCCGCTACCCCTACAACGACTTCCTCTTCCAGCGCTACGACCACCTCGAAGAATAACTCGACATGTCGAAATATCGTAATATCGAAATATCGCGCCATCGAGATATCGAAATGTCATGATTTCATGACACCTTGTCTTTGTCTGTTGGCGCCCGAATCAAATTCGGGCATCAGCTTTGCTGAATCAAGTTTCGTTCATTGCGCCCAAATGGTATTTGGGCAACGGCTCATCAGAGCCGCCTTTTCACCCCTTTTCCGCAAAACACAACTTTTCTCCACCATTTTCCAAGAAATCCTCACTCCCCTCTTGCAAATATCAAATATTTTTTGTATCTTTGCATGCAAAACTGAATAATACCCACATGTCAACTCATGACGTAACAAATATGATTAGTTCCCGTGTGCATCAGAGTGAACCTGATGCAAAGGTGATACTTTTCGGTTCTCGGGCTCGAGGCGACGCTCGTCCTGACTCGGATTGGGATGTTATGGTCCTATTGAATGATGAATCCAAAGCCGGACAATGGGATGTGCATAAAGTGTTATGGGATTTGAGTTTGGACGTTGAAGAAGATATTAATCCTATCGTTTATCGGCAGTCAGAGTGGGAAAAGAAAAGTTTTACTCCGTTTTACAAGAACGTCATGCACGAAGGAATAACCCTATAAAATCTATGGATTATGAGTTTGAGTTATGATGAAAGAAATGCCATCGTTCAGTTGAGACTTGAGAGAGCCTATCAAACGCTGGAAGAGGCCAAAGGGAACATGACTATGAAATATTGGCATGTTGTTGCCAACAGGCTGTATTACGCAGCCTATTATGCAGTGTCGGCGCTACTGATTGCAAACGGAGACACAGCGCAAACGCAGTCGGCGCGAAGGTCGTTTTTGGAATGCATTTTGTCAAGACAAATATTGTCTCGCGTGAGATAAACGATTTGTATAACAAGTTATTTGCTCTGCGTATGACCGGCGATTACGATGATACGTATAACTTACGCGCAGAAGATGTGTTGCCACTCATTGAGCCGACTGAAGCGTTAGTTACCACAATCGCAGCACTTGCGCAGGAGATAATAAAGAAATAGTTTGTCGCATGTGCGACCGTCGTTACTCCCCGACGTTAAACAGGGTGACATAATTAATCAGGCGTTTGTTAACGGGCACTTCGGTGCTCGCTATTTTTTTTGTTAATTGCGTTCGCTGTAATCGTGCCCCCGTTGGGACTAAGAATGCTATTCGAACATCGGCTCCCCCGAGCCGCTCTCCACATTCTCCGGATTTTCCATATTAGCGCAGCAATCTGGTGAAAACCCGGCCTTCCCATTAAATTTCTCACATTCTTTCCCCTCTTGCAAATGTCAGATTATTTTTGTATCTTTGCAGCCGCAAAGGTCTTGGAGAAGATGAGACAGCCCAACTTGTATATTATAGCAGGTCCTGCTGGCGCAGAAAGTGGACTTTGCCATCGAAACAACGCTTGCCACACGCTCATACGTACAACTGGTGAAACGTGCTCAGTCTATCGGCTATAAAGTGCATCTGTTGTTTTTCTGCTTGGAGAGTCCCGAACAAGCTATCCAACGTGTAGCACAACGCGTTGAGCAGGGCGGTCACGGCATTCCGGAAGATGTTATCCGCCGGCGCTTCAAGAAAGGTCTTAGCAATCTGGTGCATCTGTATCTACCTATATGCAACAGCATGTATGTTTTTGATAATACCCAAGGCAAACTGTCTTGTCCTGAACTATGCCAATTGTGTCAATTGTGCCATGTCATTTTTTTCTTTCTGCTCCCGACGCAACTTGCTAAGTTGTGGCGGGAAGAGCCAAGGCAATTGTGCGCTCTATGCCGTCACGCGGCATCTGGTAGCACAATTTGCCGCAGGCGAACGTTAGTTGTTCGTTATATATTCCTTAATGGTTCGTTGTCCATTATAGGGGGCAAAGAGGGGAAGAATGCATACCAAAAAGAGTGCACCTGTGGCGCACTCTTTTTGGTTGTTACTATAAGTCACAACTTCTTACTTCGCAGCCTTGTTGGCTTTGCGGTTGGCGATGGCACGCTGGATGTCATAAGCAATCGGCGATGCCACAAACAGTGACGAGAACGTACCGAAGATTACACCCATCAGCAGTGCGAATACGAAGCCGCGGATGCTCTCACCTCCGAAGAGGAAGATTGCCAGTAGCACGATGAACGTTGACATGGACGTCGAGAACGTACGCGACAGCGTAGCGTTCAAGGCGTCGTTGATGTTACGCTCGCGCTCACGCTTCGGATACAGACCGTTGTACTCACGCACGCGGTCGAAGATAACCACGGTGTCGTTGATCGAATAACCGATTACCGTCAGGATAGCCGCGATGAACGCCTGGTCAATTTCCATGGAGAACGGCATGATCTTCCAAAGGATGGCATACAAGCCGAGGATGATCACGGTGTCGTGGAACAACGCAACCAGTGCGCCTACCGAGTATGCGAAGTTGCGGAAGCGGACGAGGATGTACAGGAAGATTACAATCAGCGCTGCAATCACTGCCCATACAGCCGAAGTCGTTATGTCATCGGCGATGGCAGGACCGACCTTCTGACTCTGCATGATACCTACATTCTCGTTCACCTGCGTTGATTGGAACTCCTCGAAGCTCAGGTCGGAAGCGAAGAACTGCTTCGTGCCTTGGTAGATGAGTTGTTCTATCTCGTCGTCAAGCGTCTCCGAGTTGTCATGGATGCGGAAGTTCGTCGAAATACGCACTTGGTCGTTCGACTCGCCGAAGGTGATGACGCGGACGGTCAGGTTCTCGCCCTCGGTGTTCTGCTCGTTGAAGACAGCCAGCAGCGAGCGCTCAACGTCCTGAGTGTTGATCGTCTTGTCGAAGCGTACAACATAGTTACGTCCTCCGGAGAAGTCAATACCTAAGTTCAGCTTGCCGAAGATGTGCGGATCCAGACCAAGGATGGCGAAGATAATCAGCACGCCGGCCAACGGATATGCCCACTTGCGGGCACCGATGAAGTCAAAGTGCATGTTCTGGAACCAGTTCTTGGCGATGGCTGAGGTGAACGGCAACTCCTTGGCATCCTCACGCTTCGCATAATCCTCAAGCAACAGACGGGTAATGAA
>JAFSXJ010000080.1 GCA_017444065.1 Paludibacteraceae bacterium
GGAAATACCGCACCGCCGCACACAGCCGATTCTTGAGCATCGCTTTGTCGCCCGACAGCAGCAGCCGCGTCAGTTGCGGACGGAACTTATCGGCCACTGATTGCCACTCCGCAAATGTGGGTGTCAGTTGTTCGATGAACGGCAGACTGTCACCACTGAACGACACTCTTTCCGCCACCATCTTGCGCATCTGCTCCGTCAGCGACAGCATCCGATGGAAGTCGAACAACGCGCTGAATAATTGCAATTCATATTCCTTTCGTGCTGTTGGAAGCGCCTGATTGACAGTCTCCATCGGCGGCTGGTCACTCGTGTACCGCAGCACGCTCGGGTCATTGTCCAACTCCACATAATCGAGTGGAGTGGAGAGCACTATCCCTTCTAATGTCCGGCAGCGCGACAACGCTACATAAACTTGTCCGGCGGCAAAGGCGCGTGCCGCGTCAATAATCACCTTGTCGAACGTCAAACCCTGGCTCTTGTGTATCGTCACCGCCCATGCCAACCGCAACGGGTACTGCACAAACGAACCCAACTCATCCTCTGTTATTTTCCCCGTCGCCTCGTCCTCGCGATAACGGATGTTCTTCCACTCCATGCGCGTGACTTCTATCTCCCCGTCCTCGCAGCGCACAAAAATCTTCCCCTCAGCAATGTCCGTAATCACGCCAATCTTGCCGTTGTAAAATCTCCGTGGCTTTTGATCGTCATTGCGCACAAACATCACACGCGCACCCACTTTCAGCGTCAGCGTCTCTTCCGTCGGGTAGATATTTTCGGGAAAATCCTTAACGATGTCCGCATGGAACACCTGCTCCTTGCCCGGCAGTCTGTTCAGCTCTCGTTCGTTCAGTTCGTCCGCCGAACGGTTGTGCGTCGTCAGGGTGATATGAAAATCCTCGTCGGTGTTCCTGAACCGCGGGTTGTACCGCGAACTGAGCAGCATTCGTCCCTGCGCCGTCAGCTGGTTCTCACGCACCTCGTTCAGCAGATGCACAAACTGCTCGTCCTGCTGACGGAACACATGATCCAGCTCCACGTATATCGGCTGCAACTCATGCATCACTTTCGCCTGGAAGAAGTACGGTCCGTCGTAATACTTCGCCATGGCTTCTTCGTCATCGCCTCGGGTTACTACAGGCGATAGTTGGAACAGGTCGCCAATCATCACAACCTGCACCCCGCCGAACGGCGTGTCTCTGCGGTACTTGTATCGGCGGAGCACTTGGTCAATCGCATCCAGCACATCCGCGCGAACCATACTGATCTCGTCAATCACCAGCATCTCCAGGTGGTACAGCATGTTCCGCTTGCGCTGGTGCATCCGCTGCTCAGCGAATAGTTGTTTGTATGATTGCGGGGTAGGGATGAGCGTTCTGACCGGCAACTGGAACAGCGAATGAATCGTCATTCCTCCGGCATTGATGGCGGCGACGCCCGTCGGTGCCACCACAGCCATGCTCTTCGGTGACTGCTCGCGCAGTTTCCGAAGAAACGTCGTCTTTCCCGTTCCCGCCTTGCCGGTAATGAACATCGGCCGGTTGGTGTGCATCGCGAACTGCTCAGCGAGATAGTACGGTAGCGATTGACTGCTATTATATGGTATTTCGGATGGTATCATTCTCACGGGTCTTGAAGCCCTGCTACAAATTCAGCTTCTATATATAGCTATGTTGTATTCCCTCGCTGTTTTGATTGCTCGAATGTCATTCGAGCCACTAAATTGGATGCAAAGTTGCTAAAAATAAATGACATATGCAAGTAAAACGTCATAATTTGCAAAAAATTCTTATTCTAAACGTCTTATTTTGCATATTTCTATTTCCTATAAAACGTCTCATAGCTTCTCAAAAACGTCTTGTTCGTGTGCAATATTGTTCGTACTCTTCGCCGAAATCGCGGCGCAGGCGTTTCATATTTGTTTATCGTACAATCACTTCCACCTCCTGTATCTGCAAGCGTACGGAGAGCCAGTTGCGGATACGCTCGACATCTGCCGACTGCAGTTCTTCGGCAGGCGTGGTTAGCAGAACAATCACAGCCGAGTCGGAACGTGCAAGTGTCACATCAGCTATCTCCTGCCACTGTGAGCGCAGTTCGGCTGCTATCTGTTCAGACGGCAATTGGAGTGCCTCGTAGGCATCGAGTCGGGCGCGCAGCGAACGTATCGAGTCGTCGCGCTGCCGCAACTGATCCTCGGTCGAAGACAGCCAGTCGCGCATAATCTCAGTCTCGTTAAGACGGCGTACCTCAATCGTCGCATCTTCCTGAAAGACAATCTGCTCATGTCGGATACCGTGTTTCTGCGCCTCGGTGTATAGTTTCGCCCGTGACTCGCTGCTGAGCGTCTCGCCTGCCAGACGGAGCGTCAGCTTATAGGGCTTGACAGAAATGTCCGTAGAGTAGTCAAAGATATACGTGCCTCCGATGGTCCGATTCTCCTTCACGAAATGCCTTGCGTCAGTTGCAAACCGGTTTTCCAGGACGATATTATACCCGCTGAAGAAACTGGGCACCAGCACTACAACAATAAGCAGACTGTAACTGATAATCTGACGTCTGGAACGAGCGTCTTTCTCTTCCGCCACAGGGTAGCGCAGAAACTTGACCATCACAAACGTGGCAAGAGCGATGAATACGCAGTTGATGAAGAACAGGTACAACGCGCCACCGGCATAGTGCCAGTTAAGGTTCGCGATGCCGTAGCCGACGGTACATAACGGCGGCATAAGTGCCGTGGCAATCGCCACGCCGGAGATAACCGTCCCTTTCTCCTTGCGAGACAGTTCCAGGATACCCGCCAAGCCGCCAAAGAAAGCAATCATGACATCGTAAATGGACGGGTTGGTTCGTGCCAGCAGTTCCGTTGGGTTGTCTGTCTCCAGCGGTGTCAGGAGGAAATAGAGCGTCGAGGCTATCAGACTGATAGCGAACATTATGCCCAAGTTCTTCAGCGAGCGGAGCAGCAGTTGTGTATCATTCGTACCCAGTCCCATTCCGAAACCGATAATCGGACTCATCAGCGGTGAGATAAGCATGGCACCGATGATGACGGGAATAGAGTTGACGTTCAGCCCCACACTGGCGATGACAATCGCTACAAAAAGAATGTAAATCGTCGGTCCGCGGAAAGGAATGTTGTTACGGATGTTCTCACTTGCGGCATGGACGTCAATATAATCAGTCAGGCGCAGTTGCTTGCGGAAGAAATGCCGTGCTTTGTGTAGGAATTCTTTTTGGGTCATATTTATGCGTTTCGGAACAGTATAATACTATGTTATTGTGTCAGTTTCTTCACAAAATCGGTTGTCTTCATCAACTCACCGACTTCTATTTCTGCCTCCAGTTCCTCGCGAATCTCTCTGCGCAAACTTCTGTTTCGACCGCAAAGTTACAAAAAAAAATGCACATTTGCAAGTTTTCACGATGAATAATTGCAGTTTTCTGCATTTTTTAGTGGCTAAGTGCCATGCGTGCTTGCACGAGTATGGTGCTTGGGCACTAAAAAGTGAAAGCGTAGCGGTATTATTCATCGTGAAAACTCCAACCTAAATGTCCCGCATTGCCATGCAGTAATTTCGAGGTGGGATTGCTCCAAGCAATGTCGGTGTCCTCGAAGCTACGAAAAAAATCTGATATATGCAAGAGATAGATAATGATTTTAAGGAAAAAAGGGGAAAGAAAATAAGATTTTAAGTCAATCGTTTGCAATTGTGGGAAAAATTTCCTATCTTTGCACAGATATTTGATGTTGTCATGTACTCCTGGGAAGAACCGAAACAGAAGCCGTATGCCATGTATATCCATGGTTTTGCGTCGAGTCCGAAGTCCGGCACACGGGCTTCATTGGCGCGTGCTTTGCCTGAATATGAATGGCTCGCACCCGAGATTACCCATGAGCCGTTTGAGTCGCTCGGTATTCTTAACGAGTGGGCACGCACCTTCCTGCCGCAACTCATCGTCGGCACATCCATGGGCGGCATGTTGGCGATGTATGTCGATGCTCCCGAGGCGACGAAGATTGCCGTCAACCCGTCATTGGAGATGGAGCGCACCTTGCGCAAGATGGGGTACGGTAAGCATCCGTACCTGCAGGAACGCGAAGACGGTGCCACGGAGTTCGTCATCGACGAGCCTATGATCCAACGCTTTGTGGCGTTCAAGAAAGAGCACGCGTTCATCTCCGGCATCCGGAACATCGGCCTCTTCTCCACCGACGACGAGCTCCTCGGCCACGAAATGTCCAAACGTAACGCCAAAGTCCTTGAGGACAATGGATGCTCTCTCATCTGGTCCAACAAGTTCGGCCACCGCTGCAACGACAATGCGGTAAAAGAGATAGTGAAGGTGGTGAGAGTGGAGTAAATGACATTATTCTTTACCGGTAATACCAAACATCTCCAAAAAGTTCCGGTAGATGTTCAGGGTACGGGTAATGATGGCTTTTGTATGGTAGGAAATCAGATCTTTTTTGTCGCCATATTTGTCAATATATTGCCAGTATTGCCAGTCGTTATCTTTTATAAAATACTTTTCTCTGTCTTCTGCTGACTGCAAGCGCTCATTTGGAGACAGATGATTGTTCTCGCTACGATTGTCCGATAAGCTCATTGCTCTTAGGTTTCCTATGCGCCATTCCCATTCTCTCATCCGCCAGTCAATATCCTTTTTGTAATAGACCCAGCTGCCGGGATAGATATGATCCCAATCCCACGGGACATTCGAGTCTTCCAAATCCTCTAACTGATTGTAATCGCCGAATGACGAATTGATATAATACCGTTGTGCCAACAATACCAGTTGTCGGTTCCACAACAGCCTGTTCAGGAAGTCATTCCAACCGTTGGTAATACGATTGGGAATCTCATTCTCTTTCTCCTGTGCCTCGTTAGTGCACGAAATGGATTCTTTCCATATCTCCCATATTCTGTTTCCCGGTTCAATTGAAGAATATATGGACAGATTTCCTTCTGTCCTGGCAATAAAATGTTCTTGAAGCATGTTGCTTTGGGGTAATGGGTACAAGAGAAACTCTTTCGTGTTATCCACAGGTCTGGACCAAAAGTCCTTATCAGAAATATTCGCCCAGTTTTGTCTGGCAAATGAACTTATGTTCCCAAACCACCATAGACTGTACAGCCGGGCACAGATCAGCCTTTTTTGTTCATAAGCGGGTGTTTCGGTTATATTGTTTTTCAGCAGCCAGTACAATAAAAGCAGGAAACCGTCCGATGCCTGGCGAATGAACTTCTTTACTACAACATCCGGCACGCGGTTATGGCTATCTCCGGGAACGGCGCATTGTAAGACCTCTATTGCGTTTTCTATGGCGCGTTTTAGGTTCTTATGCCCATCTTCACCATGCATATATCCTTCCAGTTCCCTTTTATATGCGTCATTGGCTATCCAGTCCCGAAATTTTTTCAATGACAATTTCACGCAATACAGGCCATTCTGCCAGTCTGAAAAAGCCAAACGTCCGACTAAACTTATAATCCGGGACGGAGCGATGAAGTTAACGCCTGTTTTTTCTACCAGTTCCTTGTTGTGCGGAAAAACAGATTTATAAATCGAATATATCAATTCCTCACCGTCAATTCTTGTCCCTGCACGGTTGAGACGGATAAACAGAGTTGATTCGTTTTCGTGCTCGTCGTCCTCATCCGTTTCTTTTAGCATGGAGTGGGGCACGATGATTGCAGGGATCTTGGTCTTCAACACGCAATCGCGGATGGTTTCCATTAACGTTTTTCCTTTTGGCGTAGCCAGAAAGTCCCTTAGATTCTTCAGATATATGTTTTCCGGCGTCTCATCTCCCTCATATCCGGTTAAGGGGCGAATACTATGTTTCTTGCATAGTTCAATCAGATTTTCTATAGGGTTGTCGGTAATACAAGCCTCCAGCAGGAAAGCTAAAGGAACAGGCAATGTGGCATCATAAGGAATACGCTGATGCGGCTGCAAAGATGTATATAGGTTTTCGCCTGTCATTGTATGCAGGCTCTCCCAAGCGTCGGTTATCTGTGAGACGGTCAGGCGTTCTGTATTATTCCTTAATTGGTATCCCCATGGATGAGAACGGGTTACTACGCGAAACACATATTTTTGAGATATAGTTAGTTCCCGGGGATTGATATCCATCCAGATTACAGGTAGATTGGTGGCATTTCCTATTTGTCTGGTGTTTTTATTATCCCAAGGATTAAAAAAGCCTAAAGCGATAGCCGTGGCTCTTTGTTGTCCGTCCAACAGATACTTTTTGTCTTCATCCTGTTGTGTCAGCATCATAGAACCGATAGGATAACCTCTAAAAACAGAATCCCATAAACTTTCTATTTGTGAGGCTTTCCAGACAAATCCGCGTTGTATAGTGGGAAGCTCGACGTTTCCTTCACTGGTTAACCAATTCTTTACATCGGTAATATCAAAGAGTTTATAATCTGTCATGATGTTGTTACTTCTGATGTCATTTGTTGTTCTTTCAAATCCGAATGCAAAAATACTAAAATTTTCCGGATTATGCAAATAAATTCTGCACTTTTTCTCAGTCGTGGATATAGTACAAGTTTTAACGGATAGTGCCGATGCAACTGCTTATTGGCGCAAGTTGAAACAACGACTTAAAGCAGAGGGAAATGAAACCGTGACAAATTGTCACGCTTTGAAATTACCTGCCGCAGACGGGAAGAAACGCATGACGGATATGGCTGATTTACAGGGCATATTCCGCCTGATTTAGTCCATTCCTTCAAAGAAAGCCGAGCCGGTCAAACAATGGTTGGCTAAGTTGGGTGAGCAACGCATCGACCAGATTATCGATCCGGAACAGACGTTCCAGATGGCTGTGGAGGACTATCGTCGTCAAGGTTACTCTGACAAATGGATTAACGAGCGGATGCGTTCCATCGAAAAGCGCAAAGAGCTGACAGATGAGTGGCATCGCGCAGGAATTCATGAACAGAAAGATTTTGCCATTTTGACGAATGTCCTTACACAGGCGTGGAGCGGGATGACCACAGGCGAATACAAACGCCGCTTTTCTTGTTTCGTCCGTTGCGCCCGAATATGATTTGGGTTCGGAAAAGGAAAGGTTCAACAGCATAACATAAGCATAAGATAAGCATAACATAAAGCCAAGGACAGTTCAAGAGCAATTATACAACATAGCCAAAAGTCCTCACTGCGAAGTCGAGCCGTAGTCGGTCCGTTCTGCGGTCATTGTCTGTCCGTTTTCGAAGCAACATCGGGAGTGATTTGTGATTCTCTCGCGAGCATTTCGCGACCTGGAGAATTGCCTTGACTTGCCAATTCGAAAATTGGAACAATAATCGTGCCCTTCAGGGCAAAGAAAAGGGAAGGCGGTCGGGGAGACCAAGCCGACCGAGAGTAATGTACGTCACTGTAGAATGAGAAAAAGTATGTTTTTTGTGCAATTCAGACAAAGCAAAAATCATGTTCTGATGCATATTTCTAACATAAAAAATCATGTTTTTGTGCAAAATATTTGCAAATTTCATTTATTTTTTGTAACTTTGCGCCTATTGTAAAATATCATAAAATATACTATACTTCGCAAAACGATATACTATAATATATCTTACTGGATATGGCAAAGAGTACAATCGCAACGAACTTACCGCGCAAGGCAGAGAAGAACCTGCAGATAGTAGGCGAGCAGATTCGTCTGGCTCGTCTGCGGCGCGACCTGAGCATAGCACGTATCGCCGAACGGGCTATGTGCAGTGAGCTGACCGTTATGCGTGTGGAGCGCGGTACACCGACGGTAGCAATCGGTATTTATCTGCGCATCCTCTTTGCCCTCGGTCTGGACGAGAGCATTCTCTACATCGCCAAGGATGACGACATGGGACGCACCTTGCAGGACTTGGATCTGAAACATCGTCAGCGCGCATCGAAACAATGAGACAGATAACGGTAGATATTACCTCGTCTTGGATGCCACAGCAGCGCGTGATAGGCACCTTAGGTTATGATTCCATCCGTGGAAACATGGCCTGCCGGTGGCAGTTTGATGCGGACTGGGTGCGCGATTACAGGCATCTTGTGATGAGTGCCGACTTGCAGAATGTCCCAGGTCCGCAGTACGCGAACGGACGGATGTTTGCGTTCTTGCAAGATGCCATGCCTGACCGGTGGGGCAAGCGGCTGATAGACAAACGTGAAAGGTTGTTGGCAGCGCAAGAGGCGCGCTCCGCAAGGCATCTGACGGATGTGGATTATCTCACGCTGATTGATGATACGACTCGCATGGGGGCGTTGCGTCTGCGGCAGGACGAACGTTACCTCGGAACGGAATATGCCGATACGCCTGTTCCTCCGATGACGTTCCTGCGTGAGTTCGTTGACATGGCGCAGGAGTTTGAAAGGCTGGAGACAACAGACGGAACGGTTCGCAAGGAATGGTTGCTCAACCTCTATCGGCAGGGGTCGTCGCTCGGTGGTGCCCGTCCGAAAGCCAATGTGCGTGATACGGATGGCTCATTATGGATTGCCAAAATCCCGTCTGTCAACGATGATTATGATGTGGCTCTTTGGGAATATTTTGCGCATCAGATGGCTCGTGTGGTGGGGATTGAGGTGCCTGAAATGCGTTTGCTTGCACTACCTGGTCAACGCTATCACACCTTGCTTTCCAAGCGTTTTGACCGGCAAGGCAACGCTCGTGTTCATTTCGCCTCAGCCATGACGCTTACCGGCCTGCAGGTCGGGGCGGATGCTGATACGGGCAACGGCTATCTGGACATAGTGGATGCCATTATCGGCAACACCGGATTTGTAGATGTAAAGGGAGCATTGGTGCAACTCTACCGTCGCGTGGCGTTTTCTATAGTAATCGGTAATCATGACGACCATTTCCGCAATCATGGCTTCCTGCTGAATGAAAAAGGTTGGGAGTGGTCGCCGGCATACGACATCAATCCGTCGGACTTCGATACGCAGAGCTTGCTCATTTCGCGTGACAGCAATCGCTCATCTCTGGATGAACTGTTGAATGCCGCATCGGATTATATGCTTTCTGTGGATGAAGCGCGTCGGATTATTGACGAGGTCCGTGCTGCGATGAGGAACTGGCGTGCCATAGCGTATAAATGTGGTATCTCTACTTCCGAGCAAACTCGCTTTGCTGCAAGATTTATGAACGAATAATCCCAATCAACACCCTGTCTTTACGCAATCTATCGAACCATAGTTTATAGATACAAAGTAATGCCCTCTTCCCCAGCCATAGAACGCCATCCCTTGCAGCCGTTTCTGCCAAAAGAGGCACGGCTGCTGATGCTCGGCAGTTTTCCGCCACCGAACGAACGGTGGTGTATGGACTTCTTTTATCCGAATCCGCAGAACGACATGTGGCGTATCATGGGACAAATATTCTTCGGCGACAAACTGCATTTCGTAGAGCAGGAGAGTAGGGAACAAGGACGCAAAGCGGTATTCCGATACGAAGCGATTGTCTCTTTCTGCCAAACGCAGGGCATTGCCATCTTCGACACAGCACAAGCTGTCATCCGTTTGCAGGGCAATGCCGCAGACGAACAGTTGGAGATTGTCCAACCGACCGACATTGCCGCTTTGTTACACCAACTCCCGCTCTGCCATGACATCTGCTGCACAGGCGGCAAAGCCGCAGAGACATTGTCAGAAATCATTGCCGACGCGAGTACCGATTCGTCTATGAAATCCGCTGTCTCATTACCGAAACCCGGCGAATGCATCGAAACATCCTTTGCCAACCGTCCCATCCGCTTTTGGCGCATGCCTTCCTCCTCTCGCGCCTATCCCTTGTCGCTTGACAAAAAGGCAGCCGCCTACCAACGCATGTTCACCACAATAGGTATGCTGTAATCAGATCAAAATGAATACAATATATGCCGCCACATATTCCTCTCCGTTAGGTACTATTGTTCTCGAAAGCGATGGCGAATGCCTGACATCCTTGCGCTTTGTTGATGGCACCGATAATATCGTTTCTGCTTCTCCTGTTGAGTCAGCAGCCACGTTTGGCTGCACTACTGTCTCTACTCCTCATATCTCGGTCATATCCCAAACTCTCCAATGGCTCGATGATTATTTTGCCGGCAAGCAGCCTCGCAACATTCCCCTCCTCAATCCTCACGGTACAACCTTTCAACGCCGCGTCTGGCAAGCACTCTTCACCATCCCTTACGCCCGGACCAAGACCTACGCCGACATCGCCAGACTTGTCGGTTGCCGTTCCGCCCAAGCCATTGGCCAAGCCCTCACCCGCAATCCCATTGCACTCATCATCCCCTGTCATCGTGTTATCTGCACCAACGGCTCCCTTGGTGGCTACGCCTACGGCTCCAACCGTAAAAAACGATTGCTCGAATTAGAGACCTTGGCTTCTTCTTGAGTTTTCATTGGAACTTCTCGGTCGGCTTGGACTCCCCGTCCGCCTTCCCTTTTCGAAGCCAAAAGTCAATTGGCTTCTCCATCCCGTGATGGTCAAATTGTTCTATGCTTGTAATAATGGATTTACAGATGGACATTAATTATCACATGGAACATTTATCAGCTAAACAGATGGCTTCTTTCATGTTATCCTCAATGCTGCTATAATTCCAAC
>JAFSXJ010000081.1 GCA_017444065.1 Paludibacteraceae bacterium
CCCTCCTCTTAGCCAAATGTAGAGTTCATTTTTCTTTTGCCATGATATTCTTAGAATCCGCCAGCACCTCGTAGAACTTGCCGTCCTGCGCCGTCTGCACCTTGCGATAGTTCACCTTTACACCGTCGTCAAGGTCCAGTTCGATGCGAGAGAGAGCCAGATGCGCCAGCTTCTCATCGTACTCGCGGCATTCCTTGAGCTGCTTCTGGAGCTTCTCCTTCCGCTTCGACGCCGCCGCGACCTCGCGTGCGTTGCCGCTGTGGTCCATCATATCCTGCATCCGGTTGATTTCGTTTTCATAGATGCGCTGGAGCTTGTGCAGGTAATCCACGCGCACGGTGCCGATGGTATCCGGGGTATAGCGATGCAGATACACAAGCGCCTTGAATCCGTTCTGCTTGCCGCTATCAAAGAGCCAGTAGATGGGACGCTTGCCGGAGCCGGTGACAGAGTAGGTCTGGCAGTGGTCTTTGAAGAAGTCATTCAGGAGGTAGCTGCGGATGACCCCGCGGCTGGTATCGCCCTTGCCGCCGATAGCTTTGGCAATGTAGTTAAGATTCGTCTCAAGGTTGTCCTTACCGAAAACCTCGCAGAGCCAACTACATAACCGTGAGATAATGTCATCTTCCAAATACTGTTCATCCGTTATGGGGATAATATTATCTGCATCCGGCTGAAACACATGGTACTTCGATGCATCCCACTCTCCACCAGCGAAGGCAAGCCCCGGCTTGTCGAAAAGATTGTAGCGGCCAAACATACAACCCACGGCGTACGAGAGCATAGACTTGACATCCCTCTTGAGGTCTGCACGCCGGACTGTCACATCCTTTTCCTCTACATCTGGTTTCAGTTCATCTTGCAAGCCGTAAATCTCAATGAAGATGCGGTTCAGTTCCTCCTCATTGGCTTTCAGTTCCTGAAAACGCCCCTCGGCAACGCCCTGCCAGTCTTCATATGCCTGCTGAACTGTAATCCATTCGTTGGTTCGGGATGCCCATCGTGCAGAGGTGACAAATGGATGTTCTTTGAAATCCCATGATACCTCGTAATTATCCCAGTCTTCTTTTGAAATCCTCACGCAATCGTTTACAATGCTTTTAATTTTCTGTACAATCGATTCATCGATAATTATTGGTAGTGAAACAATATTTCCTACAAGATAATGCACACTTCCGTTAAGCGCAGATAGGTATTGTTGCGAGATGCAGCTGTTCATCATTCCAAGAATGTAATCATAGAGGAAATCGTCACAAAAATATGTTGGTGCTTCAACATTAAACAAAAAACCACTCGGCAAAATACGAGCGCCAAATACCCCCGATGTGGTATGTGACCAGGTAATACCTCTCTTAAGAAACACAGCGTCATTTGCCATTGCATTTAATCGACTACTCGTACATTTTTTAATATCCTCGCCGTCATTTTCCCAATTTACAATATAGTCAATGTTTCCATACCATTTTCTGTATTCTCCTCCTTTGACTTGAGGAAGCCACTTCTTCCCACATATAACGAATCGCTTCTTGTCTCGAACGTCAAAGGCTACATTGGCAATATCAACCTCGCTCCATATCCGCATGAATTTGTTGTTATCACCGGTTTGAAGCCCACTTTTCGCGCACCCCACATCGCCAAGCGTTTTCCCTTTGTATGGCTTTATAAATGCATCGCTTAACCAATATGCAATAGGGCAGCCTGGTATTCGCAGAAAACGCATTTGCGTTGAAACAAAAACTCCGCAAGGTTCAAAGAAGTCACTTTCTCTTGCCTCGGGGCTTTTTATTTCCACCTGTTCCTTGAATAACCTTAGATACTTTCCTTTGTAATCATTTATACTACTATTCTGGAACACAAAAGATGTCGTCCCTAGGTCAGACCCAAAGATGCCCCGTCCAATATGTGCCATGTTTACGAGAGTCTTATTGCAAATCAAATTCCTTCTTAATTTTCCATAGCTCGATAAAAACATCCAGACAGGTATATTTATCATTGACACAAAGCCTGAAGAATCACACATCTCCAAAGCTTTTTCCATAAATGCTGTACTTAGGTCCCCCTTGCTATCGGGGTAGTGCTCTCTCACATACTCTGCTAGTTCCTGGCACATTCCTCCCGAGCCCATATAAGGTGGGTTAGTGACAACAATCTCATACTGTTGTGTGAGGACTTCGGCTATATGTAGCAGGGGAGCGAACTCGTTAACAACAGCATTTCTCCGAGAGAAATCGTATAGATTGTCATACTCTTTTGTACAAATAGAATTCAGAGCATGATGAAGGGCGTCAAGTTCTAATGCAGACAATCCAATTCTAGCGATGCTCCCATACACTTTCGCGTTGCGCATATCTTCGAGCAGTGTATTTGCTAACGAGTATAACTCTCCAAATATTCTCAAATTACTTCGGGGGAAATTATTACTCTCAACTATTGCATAAACATTAGGTTGTAATTCACGAGATAGTGCGCGACGGTCATACTGTCGTGCCTTCATCATCACAGCAAAATAGGCGAGCTGCGCCGCGCGGCGGTCGATGTCGAGACCATGCAGATTATGCTCCACAATGGACGCCGCCGCATCGCGGTCCGACCAGCCTGCGCTCCTGTAAATCTGCATCAGCACATCGAAGGCGTAGACGAGAATATGCCCGCTGCCCATGCAGGGGTCGATGAACTTGATGTCCTCCGGGGCCAGCGCCGCGTGTTTCTTGCGGATTTCCACAAGCTGCGCCTCCACCTCCGGCTCCTGCTCCGCCTCTTCAAGATAATACTTCCAGCCCGCTTTCAGCTCGTCGTTCGGATGCCCCTCCACCCAAAGACGACCCAAGCTGTTCTGGACCATGTAGCGGACAATCCAGTCCGGGGTAAAGAGCTGGGTCGCGGCTGGGATGGCATCTTTGCTGATTTTGATATTCTTCTTGAGATTAGCAAAGACCTGGTCCTTCGGCTCAGTATTGTAGTACTGGTACAGCCAGCCGATGATTTCCACCTGTCCGCCCTGCTCGATGTTGAAGTCCGCCTCGGGGATATCGTTGACAAGGCGGAAGACAACCCCATCCTGGTCAATATAGGATAAACTAAGCAGCAACTCCGAATAATCGTCCGTCAGTTC
>JAFSXJ010000082.1 GCA_017444065.1 Paludibacteraceae bacterium
TACTACTATAACATACTCGCCCAACTGGATGCACTGGGAATCACAACGCCCATCACCGTATGGAACGGTACCGGCTACGAGACATTCACGCCGGGCATTGACACAGAGCGCATGCTCGCACCGTTTGAGCCCTTCTTCATCCAAGTGCCCGACGATGTTGAACAGATTATCATCACCTTCTCAGGAGAGTACATAATAATGTAGTACCATCCGGGCGTACAAACAACAAGCGGAGCAACCTTTCGGTCGCTCCGCTTGCGTCATTAGTGCATCGCTTAGTTGCGGAACTTCAGCTCGCCGTCGCGTAGCTCTACAATGACAGGTCTGTTCCTGTCAACCTTGCCGGCAATGATGCTCTTGCTCAGTTCATTCAGTACGAGCCGTTGCAATGCCCTCTTGACCGGACGAGCACCGAACTGCGGGTCGTAGCCCTCGCGTGCGATGTAGTCAATGGCATCGTCCGTCACGCGCAAGTCAATACCGCTCTCCATAAGCATCTTGTGCACGCCGGCAATCTGTAGACCGACGATGTCGCGAATCTGCTTCTCGTTGAGCGGCTGGAACATGATTGTCTCGTCAATACGGTTCAGGAACTCCGGACGGATGGTCTGCCGCAGCAGTTCCATCACCTGATTGCGCGTCGTCTCCGGGGCAATGCCTTTCTCTGCATTCTCACGGATGAGTTGCGAGCCGAGGTTGGACGTCAGGATAATCAGCGTGTTCTTGAAGTTCACCACACGACCCTTGTTGTCCGTCAGACGACCGTCATCCAGCACTTGCAGCAGGACGTTGAACACATCAGGGTGTGCTTTCTCTATCTCATCGAACAGCACTACCGAGTATGGCTTGCGGCGTATGGCTTCGGTCAGCTGGCCGCCCTCGTCGTAGCCGACGTATCCCGGAGGTGCACCTATCAGGCGGGTGGCACTGAACTTTTCCTGATACTCCGACATGTCGATACGGGTCATCATGTTCTCGTCGTCGAAGAGGTAGTCGGCGAGTGCCTTGGCGAGTTCGGTTTTGCCGACACCCGTTGTGCCGAGGAAGATGAAACTGCCTATCGGCCGCGTGGGATCCTGTAAGCCAGCGCGGCTACGGCGGATAGCGTCACTTACTGCCTCGATGGCTTCGTCCTGACCGATGACGCGCTTGTGCAGTTCTTCCTCCAGATGCAGGAGCTTGTCGCGCTCAGACTGCATCATCTTCGTTACAGGGATACCTGTCCAGCGCGCAACCACCTCGGCTATATCATCCTCATCCACCTCCTCCTTAATCAGACTATCGCCGTTGTCCATGGCGTGCAGGGAGTCTTGTGCGGCTTTGATGTTCGCTTCAGCCTGTTTGATTTTGCCGTAACGTATCTCTGCCACCTTGCCGTAGTTGCCCTCGCGCTCGGCTACGTCCGCCTCATGCTTCATCTGTTCAATTGAGGCTTTCTCGTTCTGGATGGTGGCTATATAGCCCTTCTCCTTCGCCCAGCGCGCCTCCAGCTCTGACGATTTGGCTTTCAATGTCTTGAGCTGTTCTTCGATGCCGGCAAGTTTCTCCTTGTCGTTCTCGCGCTTGATAGCCTCGCGCTCTATCTCAAGCTGCTTGATTTGGCGGTCGAGGGCATCGAGTTCCTCAGGCTTGCTATCCACCTCCAGACGCAGTTTGGCTGCGGCTTCATCCACAAGGTCGATGGCTTTGTCCGGCAGAAAACGGTCGGTGATATACCGCGCGCTTAACGTAACGGCTGCAATAAGCGCATCATCCTTGATACGCACCTTGTGATGCGTCTCGTAGCGCTCTTTCAGTCCACGCAGGATGCTGATGGTCGCACTCTCGTCCGGCTCATCTATCATCACAATTTGGAACCGGCGCTCCAGGGCTTTGTCGGTCTCGAAGTACTTCTGGTACTCGTTGAGCGTCGTGGCACCTATGGCACGCAGGTCACCGCGTGCCAGTGCAGGTTTCAGGATATTTGCGGCATCCATCGCGCCGGAGGTCTTGCCTGCACCTACAAGCGTATGTATCTCATCGATGAACAGGATGATTTCACCTGCAGCATCAGTCACCTCGTTGATGACGCCTTTCAGCCGCTCCTCGAACTCGCCTTGGTACTTTGCACCCGCAATAAGTGCACCCATGTCAAGGCTGTAAATCTTCTTGCGCTTCAGGTTCTCGGGCACATCGCCGCGTACGATACGGTGCGCCAGTCCCTCGGCGATGGCTGTCTTACCCACACCGGGTTCGCCGATGAGGATAGGGTTGTTCTTCGTCCGGCGGGAGAGTATCTGCAGCACCCGCCTAATCTCCTCGTCACGTCCGATGA
>JAFSXJ010000083.1 GCA_017444065.1 Paludibacteraceae bacterium
GCGGAGAACATCTACAACGATACGGTCGCCAAATGGTGACAATTGATAATTGACAATTGATAATTGACAATTGATAATTGACATTTGATAATGGATAATTGACATTTTTTTGCTATTTTAGACTGAATTATTTGCAAATGTCAAAAAATTTTCTTATCTTTGTGCCCGCTTTTGAAAACTAATTAAAAAACAGATATGTACACATTATTTATCACACTGATTATTATCGCCGCAATCCTGCTGGTACTTCTGGTGTTGATTCAGAACAGCAAGGGTGGTGGTTTGGCAGCAGACTTTGCCGGTGGCAACCAGGTTATGGGTGCACCGAAGACAGCAGACTTCCTGGAGAAATCGACTTGGACTCTGGTAGCCGTAATTGCGGTACTGAGCATCCTCGCCGTTGGCGTTCGCAAACAACAGCTCCGCGCTGAGAAGGCTGCCGGAGAGAGCGCCATCTCCAACCAGGTTCAGGATGCAGCTGCCGAGCAGCAGACGAACACTGCCACACCGGACTTCGGCGAATAAAACGCATAACACATACAGGTTATCGCGTCTGATAGCGGAAACACGACCCTGTGTCGGTTTCCGCTATAGGCTATAATGAAACGCGTGGGCGCGTGTTGTACGTGTGCACGTATGGGAACGAAACAAAATCAATCTACCAATGAAAAAATATAACTTTAACGCAGGCCCGAGTATCCTGCCGCAAGAAGTAATCAAGCAGACCGCTGAAGCCGTTCTGGACTTCCAGGGCGAAGGACTGTCGGTTCTTGAAATCAGTCACCGTGCCAAGTACTTCCAACCCGTAGTTGACGAGGCTGAGGCACTATTCAAAGAGTTGCTGAACATCCCCGAAGGTTACCGCGTACTGTTCCTTGGCGGCGGCGCCAGCCTGCAGTTCTGCATGGTGCCATTCAACATGTTAGAGAAGAAAGCCGCGTTCCTGAACACAGGTGTATGGAGCAAGAAAGCCATCAAAGAAGCCAAGGGTTTCGGCGAGGTAGTAGAGGTAGCCGCAAGCACCAACTCTATCCCCAATGACTACGAGATACCGCAGGACGCCGACTACTTCCATATCACAACGAACAACACCATCTTCGGCACGGAGATCAATGACGCCAAGCTTGCGGAGATATACGCGAAGAAAGGCAACGTGCCTTTGGTCGCCGACATGTCATCCGATATTCTGAGCCGTCCGGTGGATGTGAGCCAATACGACATCATTTACGGCGGTGCGCAGAAGAACCTTGCTCCTGCAGGCGTGACGTTCGTGATTGTCAAAGAGAGCGCATTGGGCAAGGTCAGCCGTTACATCCCGACGATGCTCGACTACCGCACACATATTGACGGCGGTTCGATGTTCAACACGCCGCCCGTGCTGCCAATCTACACCGCCCTGCTCACCTTGCGCTGGCTCAAAGCCAACGGTGGCGTGCCATGGATTGAGGCGCGCAACAAAGCCAAAGCCGAACTGCTGTACAACTGCCTCGACAACTCGAAGCTGTTCACTCCGACCATCCTCAACCGTGAGGACCGCAGCCGCATGAACATCTGCTTCGTGCTCAAGCCCGGTTACGAAGACCTGCAGGACGACTTCTTCAAGTTCGCCACCTCACGCGGCATGGTGGGCATCAAAGGTCATCGTCTGGTAGGAGGCTTCCGCGCATCGTGCTACAACGCGATGGACCTGGAGGGTGTGCAAGCTTTGGTTGACTGCATCCACGAATACGAAAAACTGCATTGATATGAAAGTACTTGTAGCAACAGAAAAGCCGTTCGCCAAAGTGGCTGTGGACGGCATTCGCGAAGTGATTGAAGCAGCAGGCAATGAGCTTGCGTTGCTGGAGAAATATACATCCAAGCAGCAGCTGTTAGCAGCCGTGGCAGACGCCGATGCGCTGATTATCCGTTCGGATGTGGTGGATGCCGAGGTGCTCGACGCAGCCAAACAGTTGAAGATTGTCGTTCGCGCCGGTGCCGGCTATGACAATATCGACCTTACCGCTGCTACAGCGCACAAGGTCGTGGCTATGAACACACCCGGACAGAACTCCAACGCTGTAGCCGAACTGGCACTCGGGCTGATGGTTTATGCCGTCAGGAACCTGTACAACGGGACCAGCGGCACGGAACTCAAGGGCAAGAAACTCGGTATCCACGCCTTCGGCAATGTAGGGCGAAATGTAGCCCGTATCGCCCAAGGCTTCGGAATGGATGTATATGCGTACGACGCCTATTGTCCGGACGAGGCGATGGTGGCTGCCAACGTCAAGCCCGTTCACTCCGCCGAGGAGCTCTACTCTACCTGCGATATTGTCAGTCTGCACATTCCCGCTACTGCCGAGACGAAGCAGAGCATCAACCATGACCTGGTTAACCTGCTGCCGAAAGGCGGCGTGCTGGTGAACACCGCGCGCAAGGAGGTGATTGACGAGGACGGACTGATTGCCCTGATGCAGGAGCGTACTGACCTCAAATACATGACCGATATTATGCCTGCCGCCGATGCCACGTTCCGCGAACTATTTGCCGGACGCTACTTCGCCACGCCGAAGAAGATGGGCGCACAGACCGCAGAGGCGAACATCAACGCGGGTATTGCCGCCGCCAGACAGATTGTGGATTTCTTTGTGAACGGCGTTACACGTTTTCAGGTTAACAAATGAGAATAGGCCGTATATATCTATTGACGGCACTTCTGCTCTGCGCAGGGCAGTTGTTGGCGCTGCATGTCGAACCGGTCGGCGTGCCTGATCAGGACTACACTTTCATCGACAACGACGGTGACACCGTTTATATCTTCGCCTCGGGCATCGACATGCGCCATCCTGCCGGCAATACCGATTGGTACAAAGCAGACGGCAGCGTGTATCAGACCAACGTGGATGAGATTTATCCCGACGATGGCGGCTATTACACCCTGCAGGACGGAGAGAAAGAGTATTTCTACGTCTTCTCCTATGCCAACTACACGGCAAACACCACCGACTGGGAATTGAGCGTCGAGCCGAAGTGTGATGCCACCTTGCTCACACTCACAGGCACTATGCCTGCCGCACTCAACTATACCCTGCCCGACGGACGCATACGCACCGTACCGCGCACCTGCACAATCAGTTACACCGACCTTGCTTGGAGTGAAGGCGAAAGCCAATGGGCTGACTCGGCTGCTACAGCAACGTTCGATTTCCCTGACACGCAGTTCACACTGCCCGCCATCTATCGCACGACGGACATATCTCTGGCAGTGGATAATATAGCCCTTGCGTTAGGCTTGAATGCTCATTCCGTGACCACGACTCTCGGCACGCCGATAGCCGTCAAGTCGCACGTCACCAGCCGAACAGAGACCCGTGGCAAGCAGGGCGAGTTGACCAATGAGCTGGAGCGTCCGACCACCGAAGATGTGCTGACCGGCTCTGCCGAGCTGCGTATTCAGTTCTACAGCAATCCTACACCGGCAGCCACATACTTCAGTTGGCGCGTGTACAAAGGCACATCGCTGATGTACACCCGTAACGACGAGAATCTGTTCGAGGTGTTCAGCGAGCCTGCCGCCTATCGCGTGGTGAACACCGTCAGCGGTACCGATTGTCCGTGCGAGACATGCAACCACGACTCGACAGAAATAACGGTGAACATCTCCGCTTCCGACCTGCGCGTACCGAACGTGTTCACGCCTAACGGCGACGGACTGAACGACGAGTTCCGCGTGCAGTACCGCTCGTTAGCTGAATTTCACTGCTGGGTGTACAACCGTTGGGGCAAACTCGTTTACGAATGGACTGATCCCGCCAAAGGTTGGGATGGCACCATCAACGGCCGTCCGGCTGCTGAAGGAGCATACTTCTATGTCATCCGCGCACGCGGCACGGACGCTGACCCCAACCAAGGCTACAAGACCAAAGCCGCTTACCGCCGTTCGCAACTCAAGACCGACGAGATGGTGGGTATATACCAACTGTCAGGCGACATCAACCTCATCAGAGGGAAAAAGTAAACACTCCGCATGGCTCAGAACGCCCTGACATACGAACAGGTTATGTTGCAGCTCAAGCAGCAGCAATACAAACCCATCTATATCCTCTATGGGGAAGAACCTTACTATATTGACAAGGTGACAGACTACATCGAGGAGAACGTGTTGGACGAGGCCGGCAAGTCGTTCGACCAGGTGGTGCTCTACGGTCGCGACCTGAGCGAGGCAGGCATAGGCGAGGCGGTTATGCACGCACGAGGGTTTGCCATGATGGGCGGCTACAAGGTTGTTATCGTCCGTGAGGCGCAGATGATCAAGAAGTGGCAGGCATTAGAGCAATACATTGCCGCGCCGCAGCCGCAATCAATACTGGTGATAGCCTGCAAGTCTGGTTCAGCACCCAAAGTACCGGCATCGCCACATGTGGCTGTGATGCAGTCCACGCCGCTGCGCGACTACCAGGTTGCCGGCTGGATAACACGGTACATTGACGACTGGAACAAAGAGCAACGCGACAAGAACAAAGACGAGCAGGTGACCATCGACCCCAAGGTGACGCAGATTCTTGCAGACAACCTCGGCACCAACCTGCAGCAGATAGTGCTGTCGCTGGAGAAACTTGTCAACGGTCGTCCGGCAGGCGTCAATACGATTGATGCGGCACTCGTCGAGCGGAACATTGGCATCAGCAAGGATTTCAACTGTTTTGAACTGCAGGAGGCACTTATCACAGGCGACGCTGTGAAGGCGAACCGCATTGTGCGGTACTTCGCTTCGTCGAAAGACCATCCGATACAGAAAGAACTGCCCATACTGTTTGCGTTCTTTGCTAACCTGATGCTGTATCACTATCTGCCCAATCCGAATGACGAACGGGCTGTAGCAGCTGCACTGAAAATCAATCCGTTCATCGTCAAGAACTACGCCCGCGCAGCCAAACGGTTCTCCGCCGGCAAGACGTTCCGGATTATCTCGTACTTCCGCGACACCGATGCACGCAGCAAAGGTATAGGTACAGGTTCAGCTACCGAACTTGACCTTTGGAAAGAACTTATATACAAGATACTACACTGACAATCACATATGTTTAACCAATACGAGGGATGGATTTGAATTGCTTGCAACCCTCTCAACTAAATGCTAAAAATGAACTACTTATTCACTTCTGAATCGGTGTCCGAAGGGCACCCCGACAAGGTCGCTGACCAAATCAGCGACGCGATCTTGGATAACTTCTTAGCACTCGACCCGAGTGCACACGTGGCATGCGAGACGATGGTGACTACCGGACAGGTGTTTGTGGCTGGTGAGGTGACTGCCAAGAAGTATATCGACCTGCCGGCTATCATCCGCCGCACGATTAATACCATCGGTTACACTAAAGCCGCCTATAAGTTCGAGGCGGAGAGTTGCGGAATACTGCAAGCCCTGCACGAGCAGAGCGCGGACATCAACATGGGCGTGAGCCGCGGTTCGCGAATGGCACAAGGTGCAGGTGACCAGGGAATGATGTTCGGCTATGCGTCATCCGAGACAGACAATTATATGCCTCTCACCCTCGACCTCGCGCACACGCTGGTTTATACTTTGGCACGCATTCGCAAAGAAGGGCAGCAGATGACTTATCTCCGTCCGGACGCCAAGAGCCAAGTGACGATGGAGTACGACGAACATAACCGCCCTGTACGCATACAAACTATCGTGCTCTCCACCCAGCACGACGAGCGTACCGCCGACGGACGGAAAGTCACACCCGAACTGATTAAGCAAGACGTGATAGCAATCCTGCTGCCGCGTGTAGCCAAGCGTGACGCGCGCTACACGGCCCTATTAGAAGCTTTCTTAGGCGACGAACGTACCGAGCTGCTCGTCAACCCGACGGGTAACTTCGTTATCGGCGGCCCTTACGGCGACACCGGTCTGACGGGAAGAAAGATTATCGTCGATACCTACGGTGGTCGTGGCGCACACGGCGGTGGCGCATTCTCGGGTAAAGACCCCTCAAAGGTGGATCGTTCTGCAGCCTACGCCGCACGGCATATAGCCAAGAACATGGTTGCCGCGGGCGTGGCGGACGAAGTGCTGGTGCAGGTCAGCTACGCTATAGGCGTGGCGAAACCGGTCAGCCTGTACGTCAACACCTACGGCACAGCCAAGGTGAAAATGAACGATGCGGAGATTGCCAAACGTATAGGCCGCCTGTTTGACCTGCGTCCCGCAGCAATCATCCGCGACCTCAAGCTTACCCAACCGATGTACGAAGAGACGGCACGCTACGGCCACATGGGGCGAACCAACGAGGTCGTCACCAAGCAGTTCATTGACTCTGACGGCAAACCATTCACCCGCGAGGTTGAACTGTTCACATGGGAGAAACTGGATAGAATAGAGGACATCAAACGCGCATTCAAACTATTATGACAGACAAACGCATCATCAGCCAAACCTGGCTTATAGCCGGCGCAGTAGTCCTGTTGGTGGCACTTGATCAAGCATTGAAGTTATATATCCGCACGCACTTTGCCTTGGGCGAGGCGCATGAGATTCTGCCGTTCTTCCAGTTGTGTTTTGTGGAGAACAACGGCATGGCGTTCGGTATCCAGTGGTTGCCGAAGTGGTGTCTCACGGCATTCCGCATCATCATGGTTGGTATACTGGGCTGGTATATCCACACGCTGCTCAAGCGTCAGGCGCGCGCATCGTACCTGACGATGATTACCTTAATCACTGCCGGAGCATTAGGCAACATCATCGACTGCGTGTTCTACGGCAAGCTGTTCGGCTACGAGACGTGGTTCTACGGGAAGGTGGTAGATATGCTGTATTTTCCTCTGATACACAACGCGGCCGGCGAGACGCTGTTCTTCCGTCCGGTATTCAACCTCGCAGACTCGTATATCACCGTGGCAGTCTTTGCCATCATTCTCTTCTTCCGCAAGGACCTCAATGAGAGTCTGAGTTGAGAGAAGCTACAGGATTACGTGTAGGAATGTAATCCGCCGAGCAGATGATTGACGCCGAAATACGTAAATAGCACGAATGCAAACGCCACCACTGCGCAAACGTGATACGCCACCACAGACGGTGGCGTTTTTGTATGTTTCAGCCATGGGAAATGCAGCAGCAGGGCATACACGAGCATCGTAATGAGTGCCCAAGTCTCTTTCGGATCCCAGCCCCAATATCTACCCCATGACATATTCGCCCACACAGCACCAATGAAGATACCGGCGGTAAGACAGAACAAGGCGGGGTACAGCAGCAGCTGTGACAAGTGCATGAGCTGTTCGCGTTTGCTCTTGGCGCAAAGGGCAATAATACCATTCACCATGATAACCGCAAAGAGCGTGTACGCTAACATGATTACCGACACGTGGATGCCTAACAGTGGCGTCTGCAACACGGGCTGCAACGGCGGTTTGGGTGTAACGACCTTCGTCATGACGACAGCCATAACCAATACGAACATCCCCAACCCGATCATCAGCCACGTGTGCTGCTTGCTGATGAGCGCACGGAAGTATGTACGTTTCTGGAAGAAGAAACCTATCATCGCCACCAGCAGCAATGCGTAGCCGGTGTAGGTGATAGCTATGCCCCACGGGTCGTAGTTGTAGGCGAGCACGACACCCAGTTCGTCGCTGTCGTAATCCGACTGACAGAAACGCCAGCCGTGGTACTTGAGCGGCTTATTCATGCGCAGGCTGCCTTCGTCCACGGTCAGCGGCTGCCGGTTGCGGTCGAGGATGCGCAGGCTACTGACGTAATCCACAGGGTTGTCGCCGTCATAGATAACCTGAAAATCCCATAAGAAAAGGCTTAGTGTTGAATGCTTCGTCGATAGCGAGGTCGCTTTATCAGCACGCAGATGCACCTCGCCCTGCTCGCCGAAAAAGTGCGTCACGCACGCTCCGATGACAATCGTCACCAGTGCGGCGTGAAGCATACCCGTGCAAGGTGCTTTGCGGAAGTTGAACGGGCGTAACCAATTCATATATTAACCATTATACATTAAATCGCATTGATGAAGGCAACGATAGCGTCGCGGTCATCCTTGGGCAGATTGTAGAACTGCTGTGTCGGGTAGTAGGCGTCGGACTCCTGGCTGTAACCGTGCCACATGATAGCCTCGATGACGTTGCGTGCGCGTGTGTCGTGCATACGCGCCTCATACGCATCACCGGTAGCTTTCTTATGCAATCCTCTTCCCCAGAGCGGCGTAGTGCGACACCAGCCTGTGCGGATGTCGTTCTCCATGCAGAGCTTGTGCTGAACCATGTCGGTGTACGGCCATATCTTCTGGTTCGGGTAACGGGGCATCTTTGCTGTGACAGGGAAGTTGTTCGGGTCACGCACCTCGTCCTGTCCCGTCGTCCATGTGGGACGATGGCAGTAGTCACAGCCAATCTGCGTGAACAATTCTTTGCCTCGCAGCACCTGTTTGTCGGTGACGTTACGTGCGGCCGGCACCGCCAAACCGCGATGCCAAACCATGACTTGTGTGAACTCCTCGTCGCTCATCTCGGCAGGCAGGGTCTTGCTTGTCAGGTAGTTGTAAATTTCCTCCTGCGTCCCGAAAGCAGCCTGCACTTCGGGGTCTTTGCTGGCGTACTCGGCATAGATTGTGCCGTTGAGGTCGAGGTAGTGGTACTGACGGTCGGAACGCGTCACGTTGGTAATGTTCCAGATAGCGTTCGCACCTGCGGCATCCATGATAGGGCCACGCGTCAGGGCGTAGGTGAAGCGTTTGGGGCCCCACTGCGGGTCGTTCTTGTAGTAGCCGGTTGTCTGGAAACCACCGTTCCAGAACGCAGGATTAAGGCCGTTCTTCAACTTGCCGTCGTTGGCTTCCTTCTCATACTGCGCGATGATGTCCGCGTCGGTGATGGCGTCCAGCAGTCCTGAACCATACACACCGATTGTATTCTCCAGTTTGACCTCATAGCCTTGGCTCTCCAGCAGTCCGTCGGGGTCGCGGTAGCCCTGGTTATAGACATAGACGGCGGTATTGGGCATCGTCACTTCAGGATAGCGCAGTTCATAGGTCTCGCCGTCCGCGAAACGATTGCCGTGTTCGTCGGTCGCGGTCTTCCAGGTTACGGTTATCTGGTCAGGATCGAGCGGTGCTTTGAACGGTGCAGCACCGAAGAGCTGGGGCATACCTGCCAGCCATGGCACATACGCCTGCGTCTCGGGATTGATGACAACGAGCAGTGTACCGTTGCCCTGATCCTTGGCGTTATAGGTGCCGTCAGGCACAGACGTGCCGTGCGAGTAGTTCGGGTGGCAGTGCTGGCAGGACGAACGCACATATACGGGGCCCAAGCCGTGCTGACGGCCGCTCTCGTTGGTCACGAAGTCCTTCTCGGCGATATTGTCGCCCTGCGCGAACATTGTTCCCAGACCAGCGTCCTCAGTGGCAGGTGTCGGCTGACGGAAGGTCATGGACGAGGTGTTGGTCGTCGTTCCGAGCTTGCCACCGGTGTAGTACCAATCAGGGAGGTCGGTTTGCTGCTGCGGTGTCTGGTTACAACTTGTTGCAAGTACTCCAACTAATCCGAGTACTCCGATAAATCCTAAAATCTTTCTCATAATTATTTAGATAATAAGGGTAATACTTCGTCGCTGAGTATTTCTTCCAGTTCCGCTACCTTGTCGATAGCGTCTTTAACCTGCGGGTTGCCCTTGGCAGTGTTCTCAAAGTCCTGGATAGCCTCAATAGCCGCGATGGCATCCTCAATAGCCTTGCGCACCTTGGCGTCCAGTTCAGCGTTCTGACGATAGACGTAGTTGGAGATTGAGTAGTCTCCCGCCTGTGCACCGCAATAGGAGTGCTGGATGGAGCGGATGTTGTCTGCGAAGTCGATGGTCGAAGTGCAGCTGTAGGGGCTCTCGATGTAGTCACGCTCTTCGGGCGTGCTGCTGATGTACGGGTTACCCATCTTGAGGTCAGCCACCTCGCCTGCGATGTCCGCACAGCCGGCGATAATCTCCTCCGCCACCTCTTGGAACGTCACATAGGTCGAACCTGCATTACCTGCATTGGTCATGTAACTGCCATAGTTCTCGTCATAACTCATCGACTCGCCTTCCTCATCCGTGATGACGGCTTTCTTCGCGTCGCTGATGTTACCGCCCGACCAGCAGTCCTCCAGCAGGATTGCCTGCTGAGTGAGGTCTTCGACGATACCTAACAGATAGACCGCCTCGGCGTGCGTCAGGTTCGCAGCGTGTGTCTTGCCCGTACCTACGGCGCGACCATCCTGAATAACTGACTCAAAGAGCAGGTACTCGGCAGCGTGGAAGCCTTTGAGGGCATAGCCCAGTTTGTCACCTACATACGAACCGCCTTCCTCTTCCAGGTCAGCCATCTTGGCTGCGTCATTGAGCAGTGCGTTCATGGCATTGAAGTCCAGCGGCCATGAGTCGATGTGCGGGTCGATGTTATGCGCTGCAGCGGGACCATAGAGGAACGCCTCGCTCTGCTCCCAGGACTTACGCATGGCGCGCCAAGCCGTGCCGGCTTCCGCCATCAGACCGCTGTAGTCGGAGCCAGCCTCCTGCGCTGCAAGAATCTGCGTGCACTTGTCCAGTAGCACCAGACCTTCGTCCGCCATCTTGCTGTAGGTCGCAATGACCGTGTTCTGTACATAAGGCGTCGCAGCGCGCTGCAGTGCCTCTTCCTTGTCGGAGGTCACCTGTGTGCCTCCTCCTCCACATGCCACCAAACCGAGTGCACATGCGGCAAATAAGATAAATTTCTTTTTCATAACTATTTTTGTTTTGTAATTAGTCTGTATTCTGTCAGCGAAGCGGTCTGTAATCTGTCAGGCCGCAGGCAGGTCTAAAGTTGGTAAAACCCTGCATACACAATGCCGACGGCGAATTGCGGTTCGTCGTTGTATAGTTTCCCGCGCGTGCCGTCCGCGCGCGTACCTTGTTTAAGGATGCCGTACGAGAACTCCGCCTTGACGGCAATCTGCTTGATCGGGAAATAGTTGATTCCCACTGCCGCACGATGCCGTCCGCACCATGCGTACATGTCGGTGGGCTTGTTGTCGTAGCGGAACATGGAGTCGTAGTAGTCGTAGCGCCCGAAGAGGTAGAACTGCTGGTGCTTGTCTGCCAAAGTCCGGCTGATGCTGAAGAAGTCATACCCGACCTCAATGCCTGCCGCGAGTGCGTCGGAAGCGACCCACTGTTTGCTGGAGACCGAACCTTTGCGCATGGCGATGTTGTACTGCGTGATAGCGGCTGCGTCGCTCAGGTGCCCGTAGGTGAACGCTCCGCGCAGAACGACACCGTAATCCTTGTACGCAAAGTCAAACGAGCCGATGCTGACCGTACCTTTCACGTCCTTGTAAGCACTCGCATCGAGTTCGGCGTTGGATTTGCTGAGCGTGTTTCGGAACGAGTTGCCGCAGTAGCCGGAGAGCGAGAGTCGCAGACCTTTGACGCCGGTATAATCGACGCGTGCAGCACCGGCGAAGACGTTCGCGAGCTTGAACTCGTACGGGCTGCCCGTGCCGGGCTTGATCCAGTTCTTGCGGTTGAAGCGGTCGCTGTCGAGTCCGGGCAGGAACATCGCCTGGTAGTGCCAGCCGCCAGGTGTGCTGCCCATGAATGTCAGTGCGACCTCGTGCCATGTGCTGGGGATGATGGTGAATTCGCCCTCGTTACGATAGACGCCGAAGTACTCCGTCGATTCGTGGTGGGCGTTGAGTCCGCCGACAGGTATGACCTGCATGCCGGCGCGGAGGATGGCGTAGCGGTTGAACGCCTTCTGCAGCCAGAACTGCTCAAGCGCCACCTCGCCGCCTCGTTCAATCTCGCTCTCGTACTCGCCGCCTTCCTCTTCCTCTATCTCGACCGCCGACTCCGTTCCGCCGTGCTCGAACTCGATCTCCGTGCCGACGCTCCAGCCGTGCCCGAAGTCGTAGCCCAGGTAGATGACCACGTGCGGCAGGTCGAACTCGCCGTAATGGTCGTTGGCGTACTTCTCGGGGTTCTTGCCGTAGCGGAGGTAGTTGTTCGAGTACCAGCAGTGCTTGGCGGTTACCTCGCCGTATCCGCCAATGGTGAACCGTCCGCGTCTTGGTTCTTTGCTCTCCGTTGGCTGTCCTACCTTTGCCGCGTCGGATTTGACCGTATCTTTCGGCACCTGCCTTGTCGCACCTGACACGGCATCGACATATCCCAACTTTTGGGGATTGGTCTGCGCCTGCTCCAGACGCTCGACGCGCCGGATGAGTGCCTGCATGTCAGCCGCGCTGACCTTTATCGAGTCATCTGCGCGTCCGGTTAACGCGCATGCAATCAGCAAAAAAGAAACAACTATTCGTCTGTTCATATACCATTTTCCCATTGACTTTTCAGTTTTTGGGATTCCTTTTAATTATAGTGCAAAGTTACAAATTTTTATCCGTTTATGCAATCCCAAATTGTTGGGTTTTTACTCGCAGGAATGCGTCGCTTGGCGGGCACTTCGGTGCTCGCCATCTTTTTTGTCAATTGCGTCCGAATATTATTCGAACATCGGCTCCCAAGAGCCGCCATTTTCTTGTTTTCCGCCGATTGAATCGGGCACAGGCATTTTTCTCTTGGTAGCATCCACCAATCTTGGAGGATAGAAAAATAGTGCAATGCAATTTTTCATGTAATTTTTCGAACGGCGTGTTCAAATCCGAACGTTAGTTGTTCGTTATACATTTCTTAATGGTTCGTTACGGATTGTAGGGACTGAGAATGGGTGAAGTACTCCTTTTCTCCAGATGTAATGTGTCTCGCTTTCCGTTAGTTCTCTACTTCCTGCAGCGTGGTGACACGACTGTTGTGTTCGGCGCATGCGGCAATCACAACTTTTGGGGATTGTATGTTACCCAAAGAGCCTGCACAGCCTTTTCATTCATCCCCAATAGTTGGTATTTTGCCGTAAATCTTTGCAAATATGCAAAAAAATCACTAACTTTGTACTCACATTCGCGTTCAGCAAATGGTACATGGTAAATGACAAAATGGTAAATGGTATAGTGTATAAATCTACAGACAAGATATGCGACCTGATGGCTCACGAGGAGGATGCCATACAGATCATCAGCCGTTTCGGGCTGGAGATGGGCGTAGGCGAACAGACCATCGCGCAGGTTTGCGAGTCGCACGGGGTACATACGCCTACGTTCCTCGCCGTGGTTAACTACAAGGTATGCAAGCAACGTCCTCAGCCTGCGGACATTGACATCCCCACCCTGCAGTGCTACCTGAAGAACGCACACACGTACTTCCTCGACTTCCGTCTGCCGCGTCTGCGCCGCTCGCTGATAGAGGCAATCATTCCCGCTGACCCGACGACAAAGATTCCCGGACTGATCCTGCGCTGCTACGACGAGTTTGTGGATGAGATACGCACGCACATCGAGCACGAGAACGAAGGCTTGTTCGAGGAGCACGCCCACGACGACCAGCGCATCACCGACAAGCTGACGGAGATAAAGAACCTGATCATCAAGTACTACCCCTTGGGAGTCGAAAGTCAAAAGACCGCTTTGCTCAACGAGGAAAGCACCGTTACGTATCAACTCATCAGCGTCATGAGCGACCTATGGCACACGGAGCACGATTTTGCCGACCATTGCGCCATTGAGGATGACATTCTTCGTCCGGCACTGGTCAAGAAGAAAGACCGCTACGCTGAAAGAGGAAAGACCGCTGCGCTGAAAGACTCGAGCGAGGAGCTTACCGAACGCGAGAAGGACGTACTGATACAGATAGTAAAAGGCCTGAGTTACAAGGAGATTGCCAACGTGCTGCACATCTCCACGCACACGGTCATCTCGCACCGCAAGCACATCACCCGCAAACTGAACATCCACTCCTCCGCGGGACTGACCATCTACGCCATCGTCAACCATCTGGTTGACCTCAACACGCTTGAGTAACGCTGTTAGAAGTTAGACGCTACGCTGATTAGAAACACCAAGGGCGTGCCGCAAAGCACGCCCTTGGTTTGGCATCATGGCTGCAATGCGCCACCATGAGATACAGGAATACATCAGATTCCCAGCGAAGCCTTGATAGCAGGCACGCGTGCCTCCGCCTCGGCGGTACAACGCTCGTAGTCAGCACCGGTGAACGGCTTGCCGGACTTGACAGGAATCTCGAAGTAGAACTTGATCTTGGGCTCGGTGCCCGACGGACGAACGCTGACCTTCAGACCACCTTCAGTGAAGTATTGCAGCACGTTGGAGGTGGCGTTCAGCGGCATTTCGATTTTCTCATTTTCCCATTTACCATTTACCAACTTCTTCGCTTCGAGGAGTTTGTAGTCCTTAATAAGACATACCTTCTCGCCTGCAATCTCCTGCGGCGGGTTGTTGCGGTAGTTGACCATCATCGCCTGGATCTCCTCGGCACCGGTCTTACCCGGACGAACAACATTGATAGTGGTCTCACGCTGGAAGCCGTAGTCCTCGTAGATCTTGAGGAGGTAGTCGTAGAGCGTCATGCCATTGTCCTTGGCGTAGGCAGCAATCTCGCAGATGAGGCAAATAGCCGACGGCGAACATTTGTCGCGCACGGCGTCGTAGGGCAGGAAACCGAAACTCTCCTCACCACCGCCGATGTATTTGCGTTTGCCTTCCCACATACGGATACGGTTAGCAATCCACTTGAAGCCCGTATATTCGTCAGTCAGCGTCACGCCCTGCGCGTCAGCAATCTTGCGGATGAGTTCGGAGGTAACGATGGTCTTGACGATGAACATGTCGTCGCGCATCTTGCCCAGACGCTTCATGTTGTTGATGATGTTGTAGTGGTACATGATGTTCGTCTGGTTGCCGTTGATGATGACCCACTCGCCCTTGTCATTGCGGCAGACGATAGC
>JAFSXJ010000084.1 GCA_017444065.1 Paludibacteraceae bacterium
ATGAATCTGCTAAAAAAATCTATTTCCAGAGATGGGTGGATAATGAGAAGGTTGGCGGATTCATTCAAGGTTTCCAGTATCCTAAACTCAAAAAAGGTCAGTTCTATGAGTTGATTTTAGAGAGTAACGGTGATGCCATTACATTTACAATGCAAGGAGTGCAAATCTTTAAGTTGCGCTATATGCCGCTCACGTATAACGGATTTGGCTTTATTACCTATGGTGAGCAAGAAATGGTCGTAGATGATGTCATCTTCGAGCAAGGAAAGTAGTTCGCTGGACTTCTCTCTTATATCAGGCGCACGGCTTCTTCCATGCGCCTCTTTTTATGTTCACCGCGGACCAAATTCCCGGGATTCATTTTCACCGTAACAGGTCTTGACAGCGGCAGCAATTATGGTTTCACGATTGACCCATAAACCATTTTTTATGCCGTAAAATTCAAAACCCCTCAAAGGCGTTACCGGTTTGTTTGAGGGGAATAGAGTGGGAGAGATAAAAGCAACATCTGTAAGCAGCCAATTAGCGTCCAAACCCGACGGTGAACCGACGGTCAACCGACAGTCAAGTCCAAGAAGAAAGCCAGAACAAGCCAAAAATCAACTGATTTTTGTATCACATATACTATATTATATATTCATATATAATATACATTTTAACACTATTTTGTTATGGCACAAAAGATTGAAAATTTTTGCAATCCTGCTTGCAAAACGGAAGCTCCAAATTTGGAACTTCCGTTTTTTTGCCGTATATTTGCACCGTCTTTCGGATACAACCGCACGACATCTGCCGCTTCCGCTTAACTTGAGTCGGCCGCAAGAGGGAAGCAAGAGGGAGGCAAGGGCGAATTGAGAGCGAGTTAATTCGAGACTTATTTGTCCGAAAGGGCACGATTATTTCTTCCCGTACTCGGGATCGATCTTGCGCTCGGCGATGAATGTCACCGCCACAGTGGCTATACAGCACGCGATAACCATCCAGAAGAAGTGCACGTAACCCAGCGCCTCTTGCAGGTAACCGGCGAACATGCCGGGAATCATCATCGAGGCTGCCATGAACGCCGTGCAGATAGCGTAGTGCGAGGTCTTGAACTCTCCCTCGGAGAAGTACATCATGTACAGCATATACGCCGTGAATCCGAATCCGTAACTGAACTGCTCCACTGCCAGTGCGGCAGAGATTGCCACAAGATTAGTAGGCACGAACATACTCAGATACACGAAACTGAAGCAGGGCAGGGTCATGCACGCGGCCATCCACCACATCGATTTCTTCAGTCCCACACGCGAAGCAAAAATGCCGCCGAGTATGCCTCCGAGCATCAGGAATGCAATGCCTATCGTGCCATATACGATACCCACCGTCTCCGTTGCCAGACCCAGTCCGCCGTTCTCCGGCGTGGCCACCAGGAACGGGTTGATCATCTTAATCAGGAACGCCTCAGGCAGACGGTAAACGAGCATAAAGATAATCGCCAGCCACAATCCCGGCTTCTGGAAATACGTTGCGAAGGTGCGTCCAAATTCACGAACAATGGCTTTCGCGCTCCTTGCGCCCTCTCCGAGACTCGACTGGTCAGCGTCGGGCTTGGGCAGGAAGATCGCATGCCAAACGCTCACGATAGTGAAGATAATCGCCGTGAACAGCAGCGTCAGTTGCCAGGCCAGAGGGATATTGCCGGTCTTCGTTTCCAGCAGTCCTGCCACAACGAGCAGCACGCCCTGGCCGAAGATACTCGACAGACGGTAGAACACCGATCGGGCTCCGATATACGCAGCTTGCGTGTGCGGCGTGAGAGCCAGCATGTAGAATCCGTCAGCGGCTATATCGTGGGTTGCCGAAGCCAGCGCCGTGATGAAGAACAGGATCAGCATCACCGTGAACAGCGTGATACTCGTCTCGCCCGCAGCAATCGTCTCGGCAGACGGGTGGGGCATACTCAGTGCCAGCAATGCAAACGCTACGGTCATCAGGATCTGCATCGTCAGGATCCACCAGCGCTTGGTGCGGAAGATGTCAACAAACGGACTCCAGAACGGCTTGATGAGCCACGGCAGGTAGAGTAGTGAGGTGAACAAAGCCATCTCGCCGTTGGGCACGCCCATACGCGTGAACAGCATCACGGAGATATTGTTTACCAGAAAATACGGAATGCCTTCTGCAAAGTACAAGGTCGGCACCCAGAACCAGGGGTTAACGGATTTGTTTGCCATGAATATCGTAGATTTTATTGTTTTGCATAATATACAGTTGCCCGTCGATGATGAACTTCACCGGCTTGTGGTCGGCAGGAATGTCCGGCAGCGCGTCGATAAACTCGCTCCACGAGTCATACTCATAGAGGATGCTGACGAGACGGAACAAGTAATCCTTGTTTTTCTCGACGCCGGTGAGCATACATTTGAACTTCTCTATGTAGAACGGATAACTGCCGGCATGAAGATTGTCGGTGAAGTTTGCCGGCTTGATATAGATGGCATGCGTCTCGTCCGGCGCGCCATACACGGGTGTCGTTTCGGCACTATTCGTGTGCCGCGGATGGTCGGCACATCGGGTCGTGACGGACGATGATTTGATGTCCGCGTCGGAATAGACGCTGATGGTGACAGCACTCGGACGACCGAAGATGCGCATGTCAAGTGTCATCTCTGCAAACGGACCACGGGTGGAGGAGAAGTTCAGGATAGTATCGCGATTCATCGGCGTGAGTATCAATGCGTCGGAAGCAATCTCCACTCGTACCTTCAGGCTGTCTGTCTTGTCTCCAAGCGTGCCGTACACCATGGTGCAGCCGTTCTTCACGCCGCGCAAGACGCCCTCCGCATCGACTGTGGCAACCGCCTCGTCTGCCACTTGCCATGCCGCCAGCGACGGGGCAACTGACAGGCGGCCTGCCTCGGAGGAGGAGAAGAGCTCTATCGTATATGGCTCCAGGTCGCAGATGATGCTGTCCAATGCAAAACTGAGCTCTCCCGCCTCGATGTGCACCCGCTTCTCTGCCCGCGCCGCACCAGCCGTAGCAATCAGCATGCCCTCACCACCCGCAGGCGACGCGGTGAAGGTCTTGCCGTCAGCACTGATAGTGCCCAACGATGCCGGCTCGCAGGTGAGGGTGTAGCCGGTAAAGTCGTTGTCAATCAGCACATCGTATTGGTTATACGCGCGCATCTGCGGCGTGTATGACGCATAGGACGGCAGGTTGAGCGTACCTGCCGCACCGTCGTGAAACAGCAGCGCGGCAGGCGTAGCGTCATCAGGCGAGGTGGCGAACAGGAAGATAGCGTTGCTCACGGCACGCGGCGAGCCTTCGGTGGTGGGATTGACAATCTTGCCCATCAGGTTGAACTGCGCACTGCCTCCGCCGTCTGCGCCCATAGCATAGCACGCGCCGAAATGCCGCAGGATAGAGCACATCTCGTGAGTGTACATGCCGGGTTTCTCCATCACCATCATCCACAGCCGCTGATGGTCCTCACTCACGCCGAAGCCTGTACGAGGGTAGTTCTGGTTGTTGTATTGCTCCGCCCAGTTGCGGAACAGCAGCCGGTAGTTCTTCATCACATAGCAGTTGCCAGCGCTCAGTTGGGCTATATGCGGGTACGTCTTGGTCAGCGCTGCATAGATGCCTATCGTAAAATGAACGGTATCGCCTATGGCAGCTTGTTGCAGAAACTCCTTACGCGAACCTCTTGCCTGCAGTACCGCCTGACGCTTACCGATGAGCGTGCCGCCTGTGGTGTTCGTGCTCACTACTACGCCGTGCATCTCTTGATTGATGGACCAATTGCAGCCATCTGCCAAATCCAACACAACCTCATACATGTCATCTGTGCTGCGGGTCTTGTTGGCACCCAGGTCGGAATTGAACAGCACAATCTCGTTGGCATCGGGATTGTTGCGGTTGCGGTTGGCCTCACGGAGTTTCTCGGTTGTGTCACCTATACGTACCTCACTGTTCCAACTGTATTGATCCACCCATGCCTTGCCGTCGGTATCAATCATCAGAAATCCGAGCTCCTGCTTCTGCTCCTCTTCCGGCAGACCGATTGATGCCGCTACACCCAAACCCCAGTTGGTGATTGATGCACCGATCTTGCCGTTGCTGACCTGACCGGTACAAGCCACACCCAGCAGACCCTCGTTGTTCGTTGTCTCCCAGAAGTTGCAATTGACCGAACCGATGCTTCGGTGATTCTTGGCATCCAGCCGATTGTGCGTGCTGACCATTGCTTCGGTTTTGCCGATAGTCTCGGCGTGTGTCTCTTCAACACGTATATACGGGTTGCTCAGGTCCACGTCATAGACATAGCAGTTGCGGGTCGTGCTGCTGTTCTTGATGGTGAAGCGGGTATATATCACTCCCGGACCGACAGGGTAGGACTCCAGCGTGTCAATCAGATAGGTTAGGATAGTGGTACTGTCCTGATTGGCCTGAATAGGTATCGTCCCGTGACCGTTCAGGGCGTAAGCGGTCGTTAGACAGAGCAACCCGGCGGCAAGCATCAGCCTGCGTGTTGCGTGATGAAAGGATATATAGAGGTGCATAGTGAGTAAGTGTTTTTCATTTGCCTAATAGCGATACAAAGTTACGAAAATATTTCCGGTTTTACAAATGCAAATGCAAGAATAGATACGAATTGTATGTTTTTTCTGAATTTTGCAACATTTTTTAGCGAATATTCTTGCAAATATGAAAAAAAAGCAGTAACTTTGTAGTCTGATGTCTAACCTACGGGAACGCGACATCTTTTATATGGGACTGTTAATACTATTTTTGGTCATCACACTGGTGATTTCGTCCTTGTGTTCCACGCTCGAATCTGTGTTGATGACTACGACACTTTCTTACATCTCTCTTCGCGAGGACGAAGGCGACAAGGCGGCTGTCCTGTTCAAGAAGTACAAGCTTGACACGGAGCGCCCGCTGGCTGCCATCCTCTCGCTGAACACCATCGCCAACACCGTCGGTTCGGTCGGCATAGGTATGCAGGCGACATTGGTGTTCGGCAACAAATGGGTGGGGCTGGTCAGTGCCATCGTGACGCTGCTGATTCTTATCTTTGCGGAGATCATTCCCAAGACTATCGGCACCACCTACTGGAAGTCGCTGATGACCTTCACGGCATACATGATTCGTATGCTCATCGTGGTGATGTTTCCTTTCGTGCTGCTCGTTCACTACCTGACCAAGGCTTTCCGCAAGGAGGATAACCTGGGTGACAACACTGTGTCGCGCGAGGAGGTGAGTGCCATGGCGAATGTCGGCGAGGAGGAAGGCGTGATTGAGCAGGACGAGAACAAGATTATCCAGAACGTCATCCGTCTGGACGAGATTAAGGCTTTCGAGGTCATGACGCCTCGCGTGGTCGCGGCTATTGCGCCGGAGAAGATGACACTGCGCGAATATTACGACAGCGATGCCTACGACCACTTCTCGCGTATTCCCGTCTATGCTGACTCGCCCGAGTTTATCACCGGCTATGTGCTGCGTGACGATGCACTCGAAGACCTGGCAGAGGACCATTTCGAAACCAAGCTCGGCGACATCAAGCGCTCGCTCCCGTACTTCAACGAGGATACATCTATCTCCGACATCTTCGACGCCATGCTCAAGCAGAAGAGCCAGATTGCCCTTGTGATTGACGAGTACGGCTGTTTCCAAGGTATCATAACGCTCGAGGATATTATCGAAACCATCTTTGGCTTCGAAATCATTGACGAGAACGATGTTATCACCGACATGCAGCAATACGCACGTGAACGCTGGCAGAAACGTCAGAAACGTATTGCCAAGCACGTATCGGTGGCTAACTCAACCGACTAAATTCCCATGAACCTGTCCGCCTACGTCAATCTGCTGACTCTCCTGCGAAATGCTATCTTTAGGGAGAGTGCGGTTCTGTCCGCACCCGTTGATTGGCAGCAGCTGATGCAACAGGCGCATATTCATGGCGTTGAGCCGCTGGTGTACGATGCCGCGCTTCGGCTGCCTGCCGACCAGGCGCCGGACAAAGCCTTGGCTACTCAGATGAAGCAGGTCTGTCTCTATCAGATGCAGCAGCAACAGATCTGGCTGCCGCGCATACGAAAGGCGGTAGAAGCGTTGCGTCAGGCTGACGTCGAGCCGGTGCTGCTCAAGGGGTTCGGGCTGGCTGAACTCTATCCCAAGCCGTACTTGCGCAGTTGGGGAGACGCGGATATATGGGTAGGTGTGCAGAACTATCACGCAGGCTGCAAGGCGGTACGTGAGGTTTTTCCCGAAGCCATTCATCACGACGAGGAGTATGAGGAACTGAAGCACTACAGCATCGTTTTTCCCGACGGCAATCCTATCGAACTGCACCGCGTGTCAATGGATTTTCCTACCAAGTCAGAAGAAAAATACTGGCAGACACTTGAAGTGCCCGCTATGCACCAAGCCTTCAGCGATGAACAATGTCAATTGGCCATTGTCAACTGTCAATTAGTGGCTCCCGCAGAACCTTTTAACCTGCTGTTCGTGTTCATGCATGCGTGGGAGCATTTCTGCGGCACCGGCATGCCGCTCAAGCAGGTGCTGGATATCGCTTTGCTCGTTCAGCGTGACTATTTGCCGCTGGCGGATGCAGACAAACAGCAGGTAGATGCTTACCTGCGAACAAACCTGCATTACTTCCGTCTGCACGAGGCATGGCAACTGGTGGCGTATGTTGTCGAATATGTCACGGGCATAACGATGCCGATGGCTTTGAGTGGCGCGGTTGTTGAACAACGCGATTATCGTTCTTTGAGCCGCAGGCAGTCTGCGTTCCTGCAGCGTGTGCTGACGGAAGGTATGACGCGCGAGAAAGTCTTCAAGTTGGGTGGTGCTGACCGCTACGACGAACGCGAACGCGTGAAGCGGATTCCTGTCTGGCGGCGGAAACTGATGACCCTGCAGAGTCGTCTGGATAATGCACGGTTCCTTAGACAATATACGCCCGCGTACGCGCGTCACGCGCTGCATGCCGCCATCATGAAAGGTCTCCGCCGCACCATCCGCAGAGAACGGATGATAGACTACTAACAAAAAAGCCCCATTAGGGACTTTTCGGGTGGAATGTGGGGCTCGAACCGGCATGGCAAAGAACTTCGCAC
>JAFSXJ010000085.1 GCA_017444065.1 Paludibacteraceae bacterium
AAGCCATAAAATATTTTCCATATTTCCTTTTGTGTTTTCTGCATGGCTACTTCCTGTTGTGTATATGAAATATTTTTTGTACCTTTGCAGCCGCAAACAGAAAATAACAAATAACCCTTAAACAACAAATTACACAACAATGAAAACAAGTACCAAGATCTGGATGTGCCTTGCGGGTGTAGCACTCGTGGCACTCGGTGTTTTATGTATCAAGTATCCGGGCAGCACGCTGCTGTCGCTGGCGTGGGTGTTCGGTCTGATTTTCTTCCTCGGCGGCTGTACGGAAATGGCAGCTTGGGCGGCGACGCGCCGTTTCATGCCACGAAGCGGACTGATGTTCTTCTCCGCGTTGTTGCAGATTATCTTCGGCTGTCTGATGTTCTTCCATCCGGCTCCGGTGATGCTGGCTCTGCCGTTCCTGTTCGCCTTCTGGCTGCTCTTTGAGGGTATCAACCTCGCCATCGGTTCGTTCGATTTCAAGCAGGTCGGTTTCCGCAACTGGTGGATTGTATGCTGCTTTGGCGTGCTCGCAGCCTGCTTCGGTTTCTATTGCTTGGTGAACCCCAATGTCAGCGTAGAGACCATCGCCTGGATTGTAGGTCTCGGTATCATCATTGACGGTATCGGCAACTGGGTGAAGGTGGCTGTTGTCAACAAAGTGGAGAAACGCTTCGTCAAGCTGCATGACCGTCTCAAAGAAGTGGAAGATATCACGTGGGAAGATGTGAAAAAGTAACTCTGTCCGTTAAAACTACTGACCAAGAGCGACCGCCTTTTTTCGGGCGGTCGTTTTTTTCTTCTAATACATCTCTTTTTTTACCGGTGCCTGACGCATCTTGCGGCGGTAGTCGTTGGCAGTCATGCCGAGGTGTTGTCGGACGTACTTGCAGAAGAAACTGAGGCTGACGAAGCGCATCTGCGTGCAAACCTCTTTGGTAGTCAAGTCGGTCTGACGCAACAGACGCTTGATTTCACGAACCGTTATATCTTCAATGATTGCGGACGCCGCTTTGCCGCTTATGGTATGGCATACATGGGTCAGGTACTTGGGCGTGACGGACAGACGGTCAGCGTACCACCGCACCTCGCGTTCGCGTCCCTCTTGTTTCATTGCCAGTTGCATGAAGTCGCGGAAAAGAATCTCCTGCCGCCCTTCCTTGCGGACAGACTGAGGCTCTGAAACACTGCTCTCCATCCAGCTTAGCATCTCATAGATTGCAGCCTGTGCAAAAACGATACGGACTTTCTCGCTATGCCATGTCTGTCCGTCTTCGGCATAGAGTATGGAGATGCGGTTGAACAACTCCGCCAGTTCCTGCTGCCGTTCGTTGAGACGGATGACGGGATTTTGCTGCACAAACTGCGCTTTCTCCCACCACTTGTTGTCTTCCCGCATGCACACATATAGGATGTCGTCCAATGCGTGCTTGCGTATGGCGGTAACACGGCAGCGCATGTCGGGGGAGTACATGTAGTTGCCGATAATCTGTTTGGGCTGGCATAGCAGCATGTCATGCGCCTGCAGGATACGCTGCTCGCCGTTCAATTCTATCTGCAATTTGCCTGTGGTGCAGTGAATGATCAGTGCCGGCTCGTCGTTCTGTGTGTATTGGCTGAGCAACTCATCCAGGCTGTCAGAGAAAAGAATGTCTTGATTAAGCATAGGTCGGATAGTTTTTAGACTACAAAGGTACAACTATTTTTCCATATATGCAACTATATTCCGCAAAAAGTTTCCTTTTTTGCCATTTTTCCATTTTAGTCAACGATTAGCGAAATACAGAACACTGACAAATGGGTGTTCTGGCACACTGTTTGTAAGGTGTCTTAAGAAAAAAAAACAATGCTTTATGGCAAAATGGATACAAATGAACAATGAATAGGATATTACTGATAGTTCTGATTTTTCTGGTCGTTGTGCTGCTTTTCTGGCTGGTGTTCGGTATCAACTGGCGCAGCAAGCAGAACTACGAACGCAAGCATCATCTATTGCGCTCGCGAATGCAGGCAGAGGACACGGAAACTCTGCAAAAACAGCTGTTCGGCAATAGTAATATTATGCGTGTGGAGCAACGTTTCCGTCCGTTGGCACTATTACTCTCCAAACACGGGCGGCCGTCTATCTCCTGCTCCGAACAGGAAATCATCACCGACGGCAGGCGCAAATACGACCTGCTCATCCGCGACATCATCCATGCAAAGGAGTCGATTCACATGGAATACTTTCATTTCGGTATCGACCGCCGTAGCAGACGTATTCGCAAACTGCTCATGCGTAAGGCGAAACAGGGAGTCAAGGTGCGTTTTATCAATGAGAATATTGCTAATTTTCCTATTCCTAACCTGTATTTTCATAGCATGAAACGGGCAGGAGTGGAAGTGGTGAATTTCACCAACACAGGGTTTTCTCTGCTACGTTTTCTGATGACACTGAGTTATCGTGACCATCGCAAGATTGTAGTCATTGACGGACGTATCGGTTACACCGGAGGCATGAATATCACAAAGAATTACTTCGGTCGTTGGCGTGACACGCATCTGCGGCTCTCCGGCGAATCCGTTGCCTCGCTGCAATATGCATTTCTGGATAATTGGCTGGCTGCAGGAGGGAAACTTTCTTCTGCTTTAATTGATTTCTTCCATTTGAACAAACCCTCCTGTAGTCCGCCTTTTGCCACACTAACCCAGATTACGCCGGACGACCCGACCTCTCCCGAACCAGTTCTTTTGATCGCTTATGAATGGATATTGAGCCATGCGCGACAGTATGTCTGGTTCCAAAGTCCCTACCTCGCACCTCCGCAGACACTCATCAATGCCATGCGTCAGGCTGTAAAACGCGGTGTGGATGTGCGTATCATGGTGCCCGAGCAATGCGACACCGCTATTATGCGGCCGATCAACAAGAGCTATTATGCCGATTTGGTTGAGGCAGGTGTGCAACTCTGTATCCGTTCCGGCGAGTTCATGCATTCCAAGACCATCGTTTGTGACGATTACCTCTCTTGTGTCGGGACGACCAACCTCGACTACCGCAGTTTCGGTATTGACTACGAAATCAATACTTTCTTTTACGACCGGACAGTGGCTATGCTACAAAAACAACTCTTTGAGAACGACCTGCCCATTTGCCATCGCCTCACTGCCGCTGAGATAAGAACCACCCCGTGGCAACGCCTCATGCGTCACCTGGCACCTGTTGTATAATAAAAAACAGATTAAGATATATGGAAATCAAACAATCCACACGTATTCAGACATCCCTGTTGAACGGTGTAGAGAAAAAGGCACTCGTTTGGATGGCACATCGTCTGCCACAATGGGTGACAAGCGACATGCTCACATGGTTCGGGCTCTTCGGCTCGTTCCTTTGCGGACTCTGTTTCTTCCTGACCCACTACAGCATCTATTGGCTGTGGCTGTCCTGCTTAGGCCTGGTAATCAACTGGTTCGGCGATTCGCTGGATGGCACTGTTGCCCGTGTGCGTAATGCCCAACGGCCGCTTTACGGCTACTACCTCGACCATAATATTGACACGCTCACCGAGGCATTCATGTTCATTGGTGCAGGTCTCTCTCCGTTGGTAAACATGAGTGTGGCGCTCCTTTGCTACGCCGCTTATCTGGCGCTTACTGTTTATGTCAGCATCAATGCGCACCTCAAAAACGAGTTCAAACTGACCTACGGCAAGATGGGTCCGACGGAGTTCCGGCTTATCATCATTATTGCGAATATCCTGCTGATGTACGTCCCTGCACTGACTGCTTACCGCGGTTCGTTCATCTGGTTCGGAGAAACGATTTCGTACGGTTCGCTGGACATCATCGCAATGGGTATTCTTGCCATCCTCTGCATCTTCTATTTCGTCAGTTTCTTCAAAGACCTGCACTGGTTTGCCAAGAAAGACCCGCTCATCAAACCACATTCCAATGAATAGCAACAAACAGAAAATAATACTCATCCGCTATCTGCGTTTTGTGGCTTCCACGCTGGCAGGAACGGCAGTGGACATGCTTGTCCTATGGCTCTGCTCGGATTACTTGTTCAAAGGTTATTATTGGGGTGAGTATCTGCTTTCGCCGTTCATTTCGTTCGAATGTGCTTTGCTGGTCAATTTCGCGATAGCCTATTTTTCCGTATGGAAAGACCGCATCTCTGCACGCACTATACGTTCTTTTTTCCGTCATTATGCCGGCTACAACCTTTCCTGTACAGGCACGTTCCTGCTGAAAATGGGTATCCTGCTGCTCATCGAGCGTTTCTCCGGCGGGTGGGATGTGCTGATATGTAACATTCTGGCACTCTGCGTTTCCGGCATACTCAATTTTGTTCTCAACGACCGTCTTGTATTCCGTTCAAAATTAAATAGTTAATTTGTTAAGGGTTGTTCTATAAATTAATTTGTTAATCATCAGTTAAAGATATTGTTCTTGGCTCGGTTTTTGTACTATATTAGTCCAAAACGCCTTATAAAATGAAGAAAGAGACAACATATCGCGCTCCTAAGTCAGGCAATCTATT
>JAFSXJ010000086.1 GCA_017444065.1 Paludibacteraceae bacterium
CACGCAAAATTACTAAAAAATTTTGATATTTGCAAATATTCATCATTCTTTTTTGCAATATATGTCTGGATTTTTCACTTTTACTCTTTCTACACGCCAATCGCGCACCCGAAGATGCGCGACTGAAAATTGTTTCTTCTCCATCTGTTTAATTTGCTCAATCTGTGAACCCTACCTAATCCTACTTCAGGTGGAAAATGCGCGAGGGATAGTCCTGCGTATATTCAGTGGAGAGAGGGATGAGCAGGCCGACGTTCATCAGATAGGCGCCGGTGAACTGCTTGCCGTGGAGGCTGCACGGCTCGCCCTTGTCCCATGCACCCTTGTCGTGGTTGTATTGCACGCGGATGTTCTTCTCCTCAATGGTGTATGTGCGGTTGGGATCCAGTCCGGCCAGACGGATGCGGCGCGGCGCCTGCTTCATGAAGTTACTTAGCGAATAGGCGAACAGCACCGCCTCGGAACGGTCGTCGGTGACGTACATCAGCGATGCCACCTGCTGCTCGGCGACTGTCGTCGCTTGCAGACTGCTGTACGGCGACACGAGGCGGTAGAGGTTGCCGAGTTGGATGATATTGCGCAGCACCTTGTAATCGGTCAGCGCGGTGGTGCATTGCAGGCGTTCCTCGTCGGTCATGTGCTTGGGTTGCAGTTCGATGCCCAGGCGTCCGCTCATCGCCACATCGCAGCGGAACTTGATCGGCACGACGCGGTTGGTCATCTGGTACGGTGAGCCGCCGATGTGCTGCGCCATGGCGTTCGATGGGAAGAAGTACGACGTGCCCCACTGGATGAAGACGCGCTGCAAGGCGTCGTTGTTGTCACTGACCCAGAACTCGTCGAAGTACGGCATCAGGCCGTAGTTGGCGCGTCCGCCGCCCGAGGCGCAGTTCTGAATCACCACATTCGGATACTTGGCGCGGATGCGCTCCAGCGTTTTCAGCAAGCCGAGGTGGTAGTCGATGTAGAGGTTGGAGGTTAGACCGTCCTTTGGACTGTTGGACCGCTGCGCTGTTAGATGACCGTAGTTCTGGATAGACGCATTCGCGTCCCATTTGATGTAGGCTATCTCGGGGTAGTCGGTCAGCAGGTTGTCCACGAGGTTGAAGACAAAATTCTGCACCTTGGGGTTGGTCATGTCCAGCACGAGCTGCGTGCCGCCGCGACCGAGCTTAAGATCTCTGCCCTTGACCTGCAACGCCCAGTCGGGGTGCTGCTCATAGAGTTCCGAAACGGTGTTCACCGCCTCGGGTTCAATCCATATGCCGAAACGTATATGCCGTTCGCGTGCCGCCTCGGTCAGGGCTTTCAGTCCGCCGGGGAGCTTGCGCGTGTCCACCACCCAGTCGCCCAACGACGACGAGTCGTTGTTACGCGGATACTTGCCGCCGAACCAGCCGTCATCCATCACAAACAGCTCGCCGCCGAACGCCGCTATGTCATCCATCATATCAATGATGCGCTGCTGGGTTATGTCGAAGTAGATACCTTCCCACGAGTTCAGCAGCACGTCGCGCACCGCGTTGCCGTTATGCAGCATGCCGCAGGTGCGTGCCCAGCGGTGGAACGCGCGGCTGACACCGCCCATGCCTTCGGTGGAGTATGTAAACGCCAAGCTTGGCGTTTTAAATACTTGCTTTGGTGCCAGCACGTACTCCGACGACTGCGGGTCGATGCCTGCGTACAGATGCACGCCCTGGTTGTTCGGGACGTTCAGACGGATCTCGAAGTTTCCGCTCCAGCAGAGTGCCGCTCCCAGAACGCGTCCGCTGTTCTCCTCGGGCGCACCATCCAGGCTCAGCATGACCTCGGGCGCATCCAGATGGGCGTTACGCGCGCCGTCGGTGTTGCGGATGATCTTCACTCCACGGGTCAGCGGTTCGTTGGTCACCACCGCCTCAGCCGCCCAGTCGCCGTGCAGATGCGTGAGCCACACCTGCTCGCCCTCACCCAGATGCAGATAGCCGCTGTCAAAACGCTTGAGCACGATGGGTTTCTTCTCCTGGTGCTCTATCTCCGTCCAGGTCTCGATGATGTCCACATCGTGGCACGCCTTGTAGAAGACGCGCACCGTGACGGGTTGGAGCTTGTCCGTTAGCGTGACGCAGATGTTAGATGTTAGACCGCTATCGCTGTTGGAAGTCAGACTTTCCACTTTCGCCACGCGCAGGTTGAGGCTGAGGTCGCCGTCCGCATGCTGCACCTGCAGGGCAGGCAGATGAATCATGTCGATGTCGCCGAACACAGGCAGAGCGGCTGAACCTGTCTCACCAGCAGCCTCAATGTCCGCCAAGGTTGCCGACTTGTCGCCGAAATACAGCACTCGGAGTTCCTGTCCTTCCGTGGCGTCGAGCACCAGTTGCGTGTTAGGTGTCTCCAGACGCAGCACCTCTGCATTCATTCCAGCAGACAGCAATAAAGCCATCAAACAAAAGAATAATCTGTTTTTCATATATTGTAATTATTTACTTAACTAAGGGTTATTTTCGTCAAATATATCCGATATTATCAATATTATTTTTTATCCTTGTCAGTATTGGATATATTGGTAATATTTGACGAGCATATCTGACTCATCGGAACTCTTGTAATATCCGTATCGTCGAAGTGTCGGTAGCAAACACGCTGTACAGCCCTTGCTGCTCCTGTGGCGGATCACCTGCCAACGGGTCGCCAGGCTGCCATGTCTCGTGCTGTGGCACGCACTCACCACCCCATGCCCAGATGTTCATACCGGCGATGATCGGATGGTGTGAAGCCACCTCTATCACCGCACCGATGAAAGCGTCACGGGCTGTGACTGTTGCCTCGGTGTCGAAACGGTATCCGTCACGCGGGTAGCCGAACTCCTCAATCACGATCGGTTTGTGCAGTTCCTGCGCCAGTTGCAGATGCTCGTCAATGTACTTGGCAGTGTTCTCACACACTTGCGGCAGGTGCTCGCTGAGCGTCGCAGGTGTGGACCAGCTCCAGTTGACAGGCCACACGTGCATGGTTATATAATCAATGAACGGGTCCTCGCACAGCATGCGGTGCACATCCTCGTGTCCGTCGCATCCCCAGAGGCCCTCGCTGCCTGTGCTGACCAGATGGTTCGGGTCGGTGTGCTTGCACGCCACTGCCGCCTCATGCAGCCAGTGGAGCATATCGCCGTAGAGGCTGTCGCTGAACGCGCGCGGCTCGTTGCACAGCTGCCACGCCATAATCGTCGGGTCGTCCTTATAAGCGGTGCGCGTGTAACGATTGGTGCGGCCAAGGATGTAGCGCAAGTGGTTGAGGTACAGCCTCTGCGCCTCGGCGTTGCGCGCAAACTCCGCCGCCACGCCGATGTATGGTTGGTATCCCTCCGTGATCATGTCCGGCGCATCCAACCCTGCTGCATAGCGCAGGTAGAAACTGTAGCCGCCGCTCCAGCCCCAGGCGTTGTTCAGGTACAGCACAGCTTTCATCTGACGTTTCTGCATCTCACATAGCAGGTAATCCAATCCGTCCAACAAAGTGTCGTTATACACTCCCGGCGCGGTCTGCAGACACGGCGTCACCTGGCGCGGCTCTGTACCTGTACCGTCTGCGCCGACAAGGATGCGCAGGTTGTCGAACCCCAGTTCGTGCAATGTATCCAGTTCACGCTGCAAACGCTGGCGGTCACCGCCCCTGCCTGTAGAAGCAAGGATAGCCCCGTACCAGAAGTTCACACCGGCAAACCGGTACGGCTTGCCGTCCAGCCAGAACTTGCCGTCACGCAGCGTGACAAATCCTGCGGGTGCTTTGCTCTTGGGCTGCCCCTGTCTGCCCGGTACACGATGCAAGATAGCCACCGCAACCAAGGCTGCGGCGGCTATCACTCCTATTACGATGACGATTGAACGTTTCATCGAGCTCCAATATTATTGTTGTATATACTTCTTTCCGTCCTGGATCACGATGCCTTTGTAATTCTCTCCCACAACTTGCCCGAGCAGGTTGTACCGCTGACTTCTGACTTCTAACATCTGATTACTGACCTCTTCCACGTTTGTCGTCGTGTCGGGCGTGTTATCGATGCGGGCATTGAAGAAGTTCATATATGTCGTGCTCCAGTCCGAAGCTGCAGCGTGCCCGTTGAACGGATTGATGCTGTACTCCTTGTCAGTCACTTGCGTGAGCAGGTTATACGGCGCGATGTTCAGGTGCGGACCGTCAGTATTGTCCTGCAAGGAGAAGTTCGTGATAACGGGACATGTGATCCACTTGGCGAAGTTCTTGGTGTCAAAATAGCTCTGGTGCGCCAGTAGCGCGGCTTTGCCTGCCGCGTAGTCGGCGTAGTGACCGGCTTCCACCTCGGCGTTGATCCAGTTGTTGAACACGTTCGTCGGCCAGCCTACTATCTCCATCGTGTGCACGAAATCCGCATGACCGGTGATACTCGGTGCGATGGCGCGAATCATTCCGCTGCTCAATGCGGCACAAACATACGTCAGGCATCCGCCCTGGCTGCCACCGGCTGCAAAGATGTTTTTCTTGCTCACCTTGGCTTGCAAACGGACAAAATCCACTGCCCGGCGGGTGTCCAGATAAACGTAGCGGTAGTAGTGCTTGTCGTTGTCGCCCAGTTCGTAGGCGTAGAAGTCCACCGAGCTTTCATCTTCGGGGTCAGTGCGGTATTTCTCGCTGCCGTTCTTCGCCTTGTCAAGCGTCTGGCCGCGTGCCGAGAAACGGAACTCACACCAATCCGGCGTAGTCGCTGACGGCTTGGTCAGGTTGCCGCTCTTGTCCGTGCCGTGGAAATGGATGATACAGGGATACGTCCCCTCTGCCTTAGGTTCGGCGTAGTAGCCGTAGATATATACGGACTCGCCGCCAACGGTCTCTGGAACGGACTTGTACTTCACCTCGTAGATATTACGTGCATCGGACTCCTCACCCTCCAGCAGGGTCAGTTCGGCATCAACGGGTATCCCGGCAAGCCGGTCGAGCCATGTGCTCCAGAACGTACCGAAGTCCTCCTGCGAGTCATCGGGGCTGACGATTGCCGTGGGGTTGTAACCTATCATGTAGGTGCATATCGCATTGTCGTTCGCCTTGGCACTCATCCTATAGAAGCCCGGCTGCAGGTCAGGGAACTCGATGGAGACGGTCTTCGTCTCACCGGCTGCCAGCGTCACCGGCTGTGAATAGGTGTTGTAATCGGCGAACATATCCGTCATAAGTGACACTTGGATAGTAGTTGCCACTTCCGTCTGTTCGTAGTTGGTGAACGTCACGCTCAGGTTCGGCGTCTCGTCGGCCGGTTCCCATGCACGGATGTCGTTCTTGTCGAACGTTGTGGTCACCAGATACTCGCGCATCGGGTCAACCAGTTGTACGGCTGTCACCGTATAACCCACGCCCGACACGACCAATCCGTTCTCCTTGAGCGTGGCTGCCGCCGTTTCGGTGAGCGTATATTCGTAGTAGTCACCCCAGTCCGAAGGCAGTTTCTCATACGTGTTGGCGTCTGCTATCACAGTCCACGAACCATCTACTATATGTCCTTGTGCACCCATCTTCATGTTTGCAAAACAGATGCGGAGTTTCATCCCTGCCTTAGTCGCAGCCAACGCCGACGCTTCGACCTTCAGCCACTCGTTCGTGCCGCTCCAGTTGATGGACTGTGCACCCGTCCAGACGGTAGTGACGGCATTCCCGCGCTCGGAGCTCACTTTCTGCTTGTGCGCCAGCACAACTTTCGTCACCGTTACGCCTGTGCCCGACAGATAGAGCTTCTTGCTCGCTGCCATCTGCGTAACCATCGTGTCGGCAACAAGCACTCCGTACTCATGCGGCATCTCATCGTTCTTGCACTGGAAGCCCACAAAGCCCTTGCTCCACGCCACGCGTACCTGCGGCCATGCTGCCTCCGGATCTTTCTCGCTTACTGTCACAATGATGCTGTCGCCCTCGGCAATCTGTCCGATGAACGAAGCCATGCTGCACAGTTGCGACCAGCTCATCGTCTGCTCGCCTTCCCACATTGTGGTGCGGACGGTGATATACGTGTCCTCGGGCTCGGGGTCAGTCGTGTAGTGCGTCAGCGTGATTTGCGATGCCGTGTAACCTGCACCTTTCACCACCAGCGAGTTTCCCTCTGCTATGCTGTCCAGCATCGCTTGCGTAAGCGGAAGCGTGGCCACATGCGGAACTTCCTTGCCTGCCAGCGAATATGTGTGCGGATCCGCAAATGTCACCCAGTCCCACGAAGCGTTCACAAACTGCATGAACACCTGCGGCCACTGTGTGCCGTCGCTGATGGCAGTTACATAGACGTTCACTTCGTCACCTGCCTCAGCCTCAGCCAGCAGCGACTTGTCAATCACGGCATATCCCGACGACCAGTCATCGGCACACGTAAACGACTCGGAATAGAGCACAGTTTCTGTCTGTGCAGCGACTGCTGCTATCACTCCGAAGCCCATGCAGAGCGTCAGGCTGCATGCCCGCAGCCATGAAAATATGGTTTGACGTTTCATAAACAGTATGATTGGGATGTTTGTTTAGAGTCCTGCACCGGAGCCTTTGCCACTACCGAAACCTACAGTTTTCGAACTGCAAAGCGGTGTCATCTGCACGCACATGGATGTTAATTCTACCTGGGGTGTTTGATATGTCTTTCTCATGATTGTATTATTTTACGATTTGACCTTGAATGGTGTATATCTTGTTATCGCGAACTATATACAACTGTCCTGCACACAGCACTTTGCTGACTTCTGAATGCTGATTGGATATATCTTCCACGCCTGTAGTTGTGTCTTCCTTGAACCGAATCCGCATCGGCGCACCTGCTCCGCCTGCATTAGCGCTATATCCGCAATTTAGATATGCGTGATATGGGGCTACGGAGCAGCCATCATCCAGAACCTGATAGAATGCTACATTTCCTCCGCCATCTGTTCCGAGAATATAATTGTAGTTGCCATTCGTTGTTTCTTCCAAAGGATCTATCGTTTGATAGGTTCCTATTAATGCACCATTGCTGTATGTGTTCGTCTTGCTGGAGATGGAAGAAGATGCATCTGGTTCGCTAACGAACGTGTATTCTCCTGCGTCAGCTACTATCAGTACAGGCTTGTCGGTCTCCATAGCATCAACGGGGTAAGCCCAGATTTCATTGATTCCATAATTCTGCAACTGGTATGCTTCCACACCTTCTGGCAATACCGGCACATTGAACGGCAACAAATATGTAGCCATTCCCGCTGATGAAACGGTGAGAAATTCAGCTACTGTATTCGTCGGTGTTCCTTCTGCTACGTATATTTCATCAATGGTGAGATTATAACCCACATAACGCAAATCTTCACCACCTAACTGATGAAGCATCGTGTGCGTAATAGGGAACTCAAATGTTGCGGGAGCCTGAGCGGCAGTTGTTGCATTAAAATACTTATGAATAGTAGGAGCATAGTTTTCCCAAGTATGACGAAATGAGATTTGAGACCCTGTGGTTGCTGTTGTAACATGTACACACAAGATATTTCCATCTTCCATATCGGGCAGACTTGCATTCGATATAGCAAAACTATTATCAGACCATGCAGCAGGAGCAGTAAAAGATCCACGCCAAAGCACAGCGTGTTTACGAATCTGAACACTATTGATAGTCATGTTCTTGCCATTGATATATATACCTTTATCGTGTAAATTCGCAGAGTCTGTGCTATTCAATGTGAAACGTAACTGTGAGGTGCTTGCCTCAGGTGTTATCGCGGAGGGATAAGCATCAATAGCACCATCTGGGCTACTTGTGCGTATTTGGAACTGGTAATCGCTCTCACCCAAGGTATAATTGACAATCACCTGATCACCCACATGGATGTCAGCAAACTTGTCGGTACTTATGCTTAGTTGTACGCTCCAGTTTGTCCCCAAATCGGTATGGCTCTCGTCAAGCGTGACAAGACTGCGTTTGCCAACAGACTCCTGCAGATAAATCTTGTCGAATTCAATATCAACACTGCCAGCGTCAGGCACACTGGCGCGGAGTTGCACAGACATGCTCTTGATATATTCACCATTCAGTTCAATCACGCCTCGTGTTCCACCAGCAGTTATCTGCACAGACTGGTCAGGTGTGCCATCGTTGTAGGTAACTTTAAATTCTATGAGCTTAGAACATGCATTTGCCAATTCAATTACCAATTGGGAATAAGCAGAGGCGTCTAACTGACTGGCTCCCGTACCATACCACAAGGCACCGCCACCCCAATCTTTTGTGACATTAAACACTAAAGTGGTAGAATTAAATGTCCCCGAAGCATTTTCTGTTCCTGCATTCCACACAGAAAACTTACTTGCTAAATCCAAGTCTTGGGTGATTACCGTAGCCTGCATTGTTACCGACAGTAATACTGCACTAATAAATAAGAAGAATTTCTTCAACATGATTGTATAGATTTTTGTGTTTGTATTCAGATTTTGGGGTTTACTGTATATTGACGCTGCAAAATTACTGCTTTTTTGCCAATTTTGCTGACACAATCTTAACATTTGCCGACACAACGCACCGTTGGTGTGTTTTTCGCAGAGCACAAAAGCAGGCGACTCTCCCGAGCCGCCTGACATCATCCCTAACCGGTTATTTGACCGCATTAGGGGTCAATACCAATCTTTATTAACCCTAACTATTGCAGCAAAAGCCTCATGCCACATACGGGCAAACGCTTTGCCGCAAATGACGATATATCTGCGTACCTTCTTTCCGGTACGGATAAGGATATATATCACGCTCATGAGCAATAGCGGCACAACCACATCGCCCAATTTTGCACCCGGTGTATCCACGGATGTGCCGCCGGAGTGCGGATCACCCGGCGAACGCCGTGGAGTCCGAAACGATGCTGACGGACTGTCGGCACTATAATCTCCCCCCGGCTCGGTGATATACGGAGTCGGCAACGAGGTCGTTCCAACGAAACTGCGCGCAACAGACGGTGCGGTGGATGACAACTGTACGCCTTGCCCAAGTTCGCTGTTTTCAAATTGAGAATATGCCCACACATGCAGTGACAACAGACATAACAAGCCTTCCAATACTAATCTTTTCATAGTGCATTCTGATGTTAAGGAATAATTATCTTCTCTACGCTTGTACCTCTCTTGCATATATATATGCCGGATGGTAATCGGTCAGGCTGTCCTCTGAACCTCAAAAGTTTACGTCCGCTGATGTCAAACACCAGTATGTCCTCTGCATTCGGAGCGCTTGTCTCAGGCGTGGCGATCGCTGTTGCGATAGCATCTGAGTTGCCCACCCGCGGCATTGCTATCGTCTTATGTCGCGCCTTGAACGAGGTGGTAGCCTGTATGTAGCATTCAAACGGCGCGATAGTCACATCCTCCTGATAATTGAAGTGGTTGTCCGACTCGCTGAACACGTATGCGTCATCCAGATGAATAGGAGCAAGGGTATTGTTGGCATAATAGTAGTACGCCTCCGCGCCGTTGTCCGAGGGGATGGGGTCAATCTTCGCCGCACCCTCTATCGTCTGCGCGCCACCGATGAACTTCACCACAGGGTTTTCCTCAAAGTAATCATCGTCCGTGTTTGTATCCTCCCAATGGTTCACAAACAGAATGATGTACGGCACATACCGCTCGGGCAGCGCCTGGTCAATATACGCCCAGCGGTTGCGGAACTCATCGGGTTGTACACCCGTATAATCGTTCGTGAGGTACTTGAGGTAGAAATAGCCTGTGCCGGACGGATAGTCATCATCATCGCCCTCTTGGAGGTAAATGGCGTTGATGCTGTAGTCGGCTTCGTCCGCCTCGTCATAGACCTTGCATGCACTTGCCTCAAACGGCAGGCAGAACGGATACCATTGGTTCATCTTGTTGTCGTTGGCTCCGCCGTAGGCGGGACGGATATACGTTATGGAGTTCAATATCTCCACATCATGGCTGTTGGTTGCCACTCCGCCTTGATGTACGGTCAGGTTATTCACCACGCGCGGCAGGGCGACCTCGTCACCGGCTTCAATGGTAATATCCGCCAGCGAGCAGTCTATATCCGTGCCTCCTGCACTCAGCACCAGTTTGTCGTACACCGACCACGAGTATTCGGAATAAACGCCAACAACATACTTGCCTGCCGCCAGTGATACAGTGCGTGAGCATACAGGATACACATGG
>JAFSXJ010000006.1 GCA_017444065.1 Paludibacteraceae bacterium
TACTCCGCTGAGCCTCGGTATTGAGACTATGGGCGGCGTCATGACCCGCATGATTGAGGCGAACACCACGATCCCGACCAAGAAGACCGAGACCTTCACCACGGCTGTTGACAACCAGCCCAGCGTAGAGATCAAGGTGCTGCAAGGCGAGCGTCCGATGGCGGCGCAGAACAAGCAGATCGGTATCTTCCACCTTGACGGCATCATGCCGGCACGTCGTGGCGAACCGCAGATTGAGGTGACCATCGACATCGACGCCAACGGTATCCTGAACGTCAGCGCCAAGGACAAAGCTACCGGCAAGGAGCAGAAGATCCGTATCGAGGCATCCAGCGGCTTGAGCGAGGACGAGATCAAGCGCATGAAAGCCGAAGCAGAGGCGAACGCCGAAGCCGACAAGAAAGCCAAAGAGACCGTTGACAAGCTCAACAAGGCGGACGCAACCATCTTCCAGACCGAGAAGCAGCTTGCCGAACTGGGTGACAAGATCCCTGCCGACAAGAAAGCTCCGATTGAGGAGGCCCTGAAGAACCTCAAGGCTGCCTACGAGAAGAAGGACGCCGACGCATGCGAGGCTGCAGGCAACGCGCTGATGACCGCTTTCCAGGCTGCAAGTGCTGACATGTACAACGCTGCCAACGCCCAGGGTGGGGCACAGGCTGGTCCGCAAGGCGGCACCTACAACGCCGGTCAGGATTTCAACGCAGGCAACCAAGGCGGCAACTCCGGCAACGGCAAGGACGCCGAGGACGTTGACTTCGAAGAGGTTAAGTAAGCCTTCGGCAACGTGGTCGCACAGATTGCGCCTGGCGCAATAAAAGCGACACGTGCCTCGGCTTTCCCAAAAAACAATCGACGATTATTTTTGGACCCCGTAAAAAAAGCGCTCAACCGAGCGCTTTTTTGTTGTTTTATTTGCTAATGTCAATTTTATTTTTGTACCTTTGCAAGCGAAAACCAAAACAATCTCTATTATGCCGGAAATTTGTTCGTTTTAGGGAATTGCAATTTACATGTATATGAGTGAGCATAATCCTCCTCATTTCCATGTAAGATACAAGGAATACGAAGCACTTATCACCATTAAAGGTGGCATTATCACTGGTTCATTACCTCGTCGCGCTTTAGATTGGTTTACGAATGGCTTGATCAACACCAAGATGAACTCATGGCAAATTGGAAGCGTTTAGGCAAGTCAGAGGCACCTATGCAGATTACGCCATTACAATAAGAAAGGAGGTCACTATGAATCCTATTTTGAAAGTTACAAATGCTGATTACATCCGAGACTATATATTACGTCTGTCATTTAATGACGGAGCCGTTAAGTATGTGGATTTTTGGCCATTAGCGCAGAAAGGGATTTGCACCAAGTTACAAGACAAAGATTATTTTCGCCAGTTTAAACTTGACCCATTCTCTGTAGATTGGTCTAATGAAATCGGCTTTGCTCCTGAATATCTGTACGAAATGTGACGTAGCGTAGCATAACTTACCTCCGCCGCAAGGTTAATTGCAGCACATCATCCCAAGACAATTGTGCTCTTTATGTCGCAGAGCGGCATCCGGTATCGCAATTTGTCGCAGGCGACAGCTGGCACCGACAGCGTAATAAAGCGGTGACAAATAGACATACAGGCGCAAGTGTACGCCATATAAAAGCGTAATAAATCCGACTTGATTTGTTGAAAACTCGACACTTTCAAACAATCATTTATTCTTCAAGCACGGTTTTATGCACGCTCACGTATCAGCAGCGAAACAGCTTGCTGTGCAGCGTGAGTTTTCCGTGCGTAAGTTTGAAGAATAAAGGTAGTCGAGAACCCCAACAAATCAAATGAAGCCGCGAAAGCGTGTATATCTTTGCTAATCACTCCTGGGGATATGTTATCACCAAGACACGCGAGGAGTCATCTGTCATCCAAAAGATTCAGGAGTGGACGTACAAGATTGCAGGCGGCATGTTCGGATTAGGATTGCTCGTGCCAACCATCAAGATGGGTCAGGCACGCGGCTTGTCGTCCAACGATGGCAAAAGTGCCGCTAATGCTATCTTGTGGACCATCAAATTATTCCTATTGTTCGGTGCAGTACTACTGATAGCTATCGTTTCATTCTTTATCATGCTGTATAGCACTTTCGTTGGCTTGAAGCGCAACTACGACTGGAAGGCTATCATTGCCGGAGCTAAGGCAAGCAAGTAGCAATCCATGCCGTACAATAAATAAGTAGACGGGACAAATTGCCCCGTCTACTTATTTATTGTCTCACACGTGGTGGGAAAAACGAACTCTAACTACCACGCGAAGAGCGGGTAGTTTACCATCTCGGCATTGACCTCGGCGCGGACGGCGGCAATGACTTGCTCATCGTCGGGATTGAGCAGAACGCGGTCAATAAGCTCCACTATCCACGGCATTTTGTCTTCCTTCAGTCCGCGGGTGGTGATAGCAGGCGTGCCGAAGCGTAGTCCCGAGGTCTGGAACGCCGAGCGGCTGTCGAAAGGCACCATGTTCTTGTTGGTGGTGATGTCGGCAGCAACGAGTGCCTGTTCGGCTTTCTTGCCCGTGAGTTCGGGGTACTTCGTGCGCAGGTCGATTAGCATCGAGTGGTTGTCTGTACCGCCGCTGATAACCTTGTAGCCCATATCTACAAACGCCTGCGCCATGACGGCAGCGTTGAGCTTGACCTGTTGCTGGTAGGTCTTGAACTCGGGCTGCAATGCTTCGCCAAACGCTACGGCTTTGGCGGCAATCACATGTTCCAGCGGTCCGCCTTGGGTGCCGGGGAACACAGCCGAATCGAGTAGGGTGGACATCATCTTCACTTCGCCCTTGGGCGTTGTTTTACCCCAGGGGTTCGGGAAATCTTTGCCCATCAGGATGATACCTCCTCGAGGGCCGCGTAGCGTTTTATGCGTGGTGGAGGTTACGATATGTGCGTAGCGTAGCGGGTTCTTCAGCAGCCCTGCGGCAATCAATCCTGCCGGATGCGCCATATCTACCATGAAGATGGCACCAATCTCGTCCGCCACCTTGCGGATGCGCTCGTAGTCCCATTCACGGCTATACGCTGAGGCTCCGGCGATGATGAGCTTGGGCTTGTGCTCACGTGCCTTGCGCTCCAGGTCATCGTAATCCACCATGCCGGTTGCTTCGTCAAGGTCGTAGCCTATAGCGTTGAACATCAGTCCGCTGAAATTCACTGCCGAACCGTGACTGAGGTGTCCGCCATGACTGAGGTTAAGCCCCATGAATGTGTCGCCCGCCTTCAGGCATGCCATGAACACCGCCATGTTCGCCTGTGCGCCCGAGTGCGGCTGTACGTTGACGTAAGCGGCGTTGTAGAGCTGTTTGAGGCGCATGCGTGCGAGTTCCTCCACCTCGTCCACCACTTCGCAGCCGCCGTAGTAACGATGCGCGGGATAGCCTTCGGCATACTTGTTTGTCAGCACACTGCCCATGGCTTCCAACACTTGGTCGGACACATAGTTCTCGCTGGCAATAAGTTCGATACCTTTGGTCTGACGCTCGCGCTCGCGGCGGATAAGGTCAAAAATCTGTTGGTCTTTCATACTATCGTTGTGTTAAAAATTTATCTTTCACATCCGTTTGTTCCGTGAAATCCGTACTCTCACCTTTCAATTTTCACTTTTCAATTTGCAAAGTTACATAATTTTTTGCACAATTGCAAATATTTCCGTAACTTTGTACGTTTTTTTTGCGTTATGAGGAAAATCCTACCGTATATAGCCGTTATTTTAGCGATGTTGATATGGGCAGGTTCGGGTATAGCCGTCCAGCACTCGCTGTTGTTTGTTCGTCCGCTCACGCTGATTATCATCCGTTTCAGCATTGCAATCCTGTTAATGCTCGGTGTGGGGCTTTTGTCGCGCGCCTTTGCCAAGGATGGTTCGCTGCTGTCGCTGCAACTGATTGCCAAGAAGGATATCCCCTTGTTCCTGCTTGCGGGCACGATGCAGCCAGTGTTGTACTTCATCTTCGAGACCTATTGTTACCGTTCGCTTGCCTCGCCGACCATTGCTGAAGCCTTGCTGTCCACTGCGCCGCTTATAGCTCCGTGGCTGGCGTTCCTTTTGCTGCGCGAACGCGTGACGCGGAATAATATTTTGGGCATAATTATTTCATCGGTAGGCATGTTCATGCTGGTACTGGTCGGCTCGCAGAACTTCGAACTCGGCAACCCGATAGGTATCCCGCTGGCATTCCTCGCGGTGTGCTCTGCGGTGATTTACACCATTGTGCTCAAGAAGATCCCGAGCCGCTATTCGCCGTTGTCCATCGTCTTTTACGATCAGCTGATATCCCTGCTGTTCTTCTATCCCATATGGTGCATCGTGGATGGCAAGGCTTGCCTGACAGACGGTCTGCTGCTGTCGCCCGTTGCGCCTGAGATGCTGTATTCGATTGGTTATCTGGCTGTATTCTCGTCGGTGGCGGCGTTCGTGCTGTTCTGTTACACCGTCCGGCAGATTGGCGTCACGCAGGCGAATGCGTTCAACAACGCCCGACCGATATTCACTGCTCTGATTATGCTGACGTTCTTCGGCGAACAGTTGCCTTTAGGCAAATGGATTGGTATCGCACTGGTGGTGATTGGCTTGTTTGTTTGTCAAAAACAAGAAAATCCCCGTGTCGGCAAACAATAAAACCCTTAGGGTTTGCAAATGTCAGAATATTGTCGTAACTTTGTATGTTTTTGCGGCTTTTGCCGAGAACAGATAACTAATAACTGCTAATTCATAACTGACATATGGAACACCTCAACTCTGTTGAATTCTTCTACAACTTCCTGTTCGTGATGGCGCTGATAGGATTTGTAGTGTTTGTAGCGCTGTATTTTGTAGACGCCGGTTACGGCAAGATGCGCACCGAGAAGTGGGGTCCGGCTATCAATAACAAGGTAGGCTGGTTTCTGATGGAAGTGCCTGTGTTTATCGCGATGATTTACTTGTGGGGCATTTCGCCTGTTCGCGGAAATATCCCTTATCTGCTGTTCTTCCTGCTGTTTGAGATGCACTATTTCCAGCGCTCGTTTATCTTCCCGTTGCTGATGCGCGGCAACAGCAAGATGCCTGTAGTTATCATGGGTTTGTCTGTCGCGTGGAATCTGATTAACGGCTATGTTCAGGGCTACTGGCTCTTCCATATTGCACCGGTGTACAGTCCGTACGCCCCGAGCTGGGTTACCGACCCGAGGTTCATTGTGGGTACTGTGATTTTCCTGTGCGGCTTCATCATCAACCTGCACTCTGACTACGTCATCCGCACTCTGCGTCAGCCCGGTGACACCAACCATTACCTCCCCAAGAAAGGTCTGTACCGCTTCGTCACTTCGGCGAACTATTTCGGCGAGATTACCGAATGGCTGGGCTTTGCCATCCTGACCTGGTCATGGGCTGGAGCACTGTTCTTCTGGTTCAGCTGCTGCAACCTTGTGCCTCGCGCCAACTCCATCTATCTGCGTTATGAGAAGGAGTTCCCTGACGAGTTTGACCGGAAGAAACTGAAACGAATAATCCCGTTTATCTATTAGACCGGCCTGCGGCCTGAAAGAAAAAAGACCGCGTTGCTGAAAGAATAAAGACTTTCATGAAAGAAAACAAACTTTTTACACCCTACAAGTTAGGTCCCATAACGCTGCGGAACAGATTCATTCGTTCCGCAGCCTTCGAGAATATGTGCACCGGCAACGTGCCGTCACAGATGTTACACGACTACCACGTTAGCGTTGCGCACGGCGGAGTGGGTATGACCACGGTCGCCTACTGTGCGGTTGACTTGAGCGGTGTGTCGTTCGACGGGCAGTTGTATGTGCGTCCCGAAGCTTTGCCGGGCTTGAAGAAGCTTACTGACGCCGTTCATGCCGAGGGAGCGAAGGCGAGCATCCAGCTCGGTCACTGCGGCAATATGACGCACTTCTCGACCTGCCACTGCATGCCGGTGAGTGCTTCTAATGGTTTCAACCTCTACAGCCCTACGATCCACCGTCGCCTGAAGGTCAGCGAGATAAAAGCACTGGTGAAGAAGTTCGGCGAGGCGGTGGACTTCTGCCGTGAGGCGGGCTTCGACTGCGTGGAGATCCATGCCGGTCACGCCTATCTTATCTCGCAGTTCATCTCGCCGCGCACGAACCATCGTCACGACGAGTACGGCGGCAGTTTTGAGAACCGCGTGCGATTTATGAACGAAGTGCTGGACGAAGTGATGCTGCATGCCAAGGACGATATGGCTGTCATCGTGAAGACGAACATGTGGGACGATTGCTGGCATGGTTCGGACATCAACGAGGGTATCCGCATTGCGCAGGAGATAGCCAGGCACAAGGTGCACGGCATCGTTCTGTCCGGCGGCACGGTCAGCCGTTCGCCGATGACGATTCTCGGTGGCGCGATGCCTATCAGGACGCTGGCGCACTACATGCCGATGAAGACGCTGTGGTGGCTCAAGGCTGCACTGCATATTCCGTTCGTAGGCGACATCATGACGCCTACCGTGCCGTTCAAAGAACTGTACTTCATGCAGCAGGCAAAGCGATTTCAGGAGGCAATAAAGGACGTACCGCTGATCTATGTAGGCGGCGTGCAGTCGGGCGACAACTGTCAGCAGATCATGGACGAAGGCTTCGAACTCTTCCAGTTGGCACACGTGCTGATTAAAGACCCGGATTTCGTCAACCATGTACAGGCGAACCCGCACTACCACGCCGGATGCAACCGTTCGAACTACTGCGTAGGACGTATGTACAGCAAGGAGATGAAGTGCCACGAGTGCGTTGAGCGTGACGGAGAAAAGATACCCGCCAATATCCAACGTGAGATCAAACGCCTGGAGAAGAACGCCCACGAAAGCATTGAGGCTCAAAAAGGTTAACAGGCTTGTTTCTTTCTACTTTTATCTTTTGACTAAACGATGAAATCGGTATATACCATATTGCTGCTCATCTGCTCGAACGTGTTCATGACGCTCGCGTGGTACGGACATCTGAAGATGGCTGAGATGAAGTGGTTCCAGCACCTGCCGCTGATAGCCGTTATCCTTATCAGTTGGGGGATTGCGTTCTTTGAGTACTGCCTGCAGGTGCCTGCCAACAGGATGGGCTTCATGGGCAACGGCGGTCCGTTCAACCTTATGCAGCTGAAGATTCTTCAGGAAGTAATCACGCTCACCGTGTTCATCGCCTTTTCGGCGATTGCGTTCCACATGCACCTGCGCTGGAACCACGTGGCTGCGGCGTTCTTCATGATTCTGGCGGTGTATTTCGTGTTCAAAGGATAATCACCATGCGTATAAAAAAGTATATTCCCTCGCTGCGTCTGCGCACTTTGCCGTTGTCGATGTCGGGCATCATCCTCGGCACGGGGCTGGCGCGTCCGGGTATTGACTGGTTTGTGTTCGGTTGTGCAATCCTGACCACCCTCAGTCTGCAGATACTGAGTAACCTGAGCAACGAGCTCGGTGACGCACAACGCGGTACAGATGCCGAGCAGCAGGGCAGAGCAGCCTACGGCTTGCAGACCGGTGACCTTACCTTGCCGGAGATGAAAACGATGATTATCCTATTCATCGTCCTGAGCATTGTGTTCGGTTCGGCTCTTGTGCTGACGGCGTTCGGCACGTTTCTTTGCGTCAAGAGTGCCGTGTTCCTCGGTTTGGGCGCTTTGGCTATCATCGGTGCGATGACCTATACGTTGGGCAAGCACAACTACGGTTACAATGGCTGGGGTGACCTTGGCGTGTTCCTGTTCTTCGGACTGCTGAGTACGATGGGCAGCTTCTACCTGCAGACGCAGACAATGACTGCAGAGGTCGTGCTGGCGGCTGTGGCGATAGCCATGCCGATTGTAGGGGTGCTGAACCTGAACAATGTACGCGATATGGACAACGATGTGCTACACGGCAAGCGAACGTTTGCGTCGCGTCTGGGGAAGACCGGAGGGAAGATGTATCACGTCTGCCTGCTGGCTATCTGTTTTGCGTTGTTCGTCTGGCTGCAGAAGTATTGGGTACTATGCGCCTTGCCGGTTCTGGTATGGCATGTGTGGTACATCTTCCGTCACGAAGGGCATGAGCTTGACCTGCAGATGCCCGTGCTGATGTTCACCACCATCGCTATCGCTTGTCTGGCAATCATTTGACAAATGACAAAATGGTAAATGACTAAATAGTAAGTGTCTTTATGTTAGCTTTAGTAACAGGTGCGTCATCGGGCATAGGCTTGCAGTACGCAACAGCCCTCGCACGCGATTACCATACTGACCTGCTGCTTGTCAGTAATCAGGAGCAGGAGCAGATAGAGGTTGCCAATCAGTTGGCAGACACGTACGGCGTGAAAGCTACACCGCTCTATGCCGACCTGAGCAAACAGGATGCAGCCGAACAGTTGCACCAGTACTGCGTGGACCACAACATGCAGGTGGATATCCTCATCAACAACGCGGGTGTGTTCTTCTTCAACCCGCTGACCGAAACAAGCATGAAGCGTTTTGAACTGATGCTGATGCTGCATGTGGTGACCGTAGCCAAACTGACGCGACTGTTCGCCGAAGATATGGTCAAGCGCGAACTGACGGACGCCGAGAAGCAGGAACGCGTGCTTGGGCGCCCGCGCAAGAAAGGATATATCCTGAACATGTCATCGATGTCCGCATGGATGGCTTACCCAGGTATCCAGACCTACAACTCGACCAAAGCGTTCATCTACAACTTCTCGAAATCCATCTGGTACGAGCTTTATCCCCAAGGCGTGAACATAACGGTCATGACGCCCGGTGCAGTGGATACCGCACTGTTCGGCTTGGCGCCCAATCTCAGAAAACTGGCTGTCAACCTGACTGTCAGCATACCGCCGGAGAAACTTGTCAAACGGGCACTCAAGCGAATGTTCAAAGGAAAGAAATCAGGCATGCCGGGTGTACTGAACCACTTGGCTACCCCGCTGCTGAAGCATACGCCCGACTGGCTGGTGAGGCTCACGTATCGCTGGGTAGGACAATTTCAGAAATAAGATGAAGAACAAGAAAGAGAATATTGCCGAATACATCCTCTATCTGTGGCAGTTGGAGGATTATCTGCGTGCTTTTCCCGAGCAGGCTGAAGGCAACGACGAACTCGCGGATATACTCCGCATGATGCACGCCGACGATGTGATGGACGGCGGGCATATACAGTTGGCGCAGATAGCCCTCAAGGAGCTTGAGATGCTCAGTGATGATATTTATAACCAGGAGGCGACCTATCGCGCCGCGATGATTCGTATCACGCCAGCGCTGAACATGCTCAAGGCGCGTACCGACCGACCGACGATGTCGAATATCGAGGCGTGTCTGGTGTTGCTTTACCAGATTATGATGCTTCGTCTGCAGAAGCGTCCTGTCAGTGCTGAGACGCAAGAAGTGCAACAGCAGGCGACCGGTTTACTCCAGTACCTGAGCAAGACCTATTACCTTCAAGACCAACTCGAGGATGACGACGAAACATCGCTTTGATACTTGCCTTGCCTATTGGGCGGACGCCATGCCTGCACCGGCATCCGAACTGCAGTACGTCAATCCGTACCAGCTGCTGGTGGCAGTGATGCTTTCTGCGCAATGCACCGACAAACGTGTGAATATGGTCACGCCGGCGCTCTTTGCCGCTTATCCGACCGTCAACGCTCTGGCGCAGGCATCCGTCGAAGAAATCTTCGCCTATGTGCGTTCCGTCAGTTATCCCAATGCTAAGGCAGCACATCTGAAAGCCATGGCTGAGCGCCTGGTGAGCGTCTATCATGGCGAGGTGCCGGATAATATCGACGAACTGCAGACCTTGCCCGGCGTAGGGCGCAAGACAGCGAATGTCGTATGTGCTGTCATCTGGCAGCAGCCGACCATGGCGGTCGATACACATATCTTCCGTGTGGCGGAACGCATAGGGCTGACTACCAACAGCAAGTCGCCGTTGCAGACGGAGAAACAACTGGTGAAGTATATTCCCGAAAACCTTATTCCGAAAGCCCACCACTGGCTCCTGCTGCACGGGCGGTATATCTGCCAGGCACGTAAGCCTAAATGTGCCGAGTGCGGGCTGCAGGATGTATGCCGGTGGTATAAGCAGAACAGGTGACCAAATTTGGTCACCTGTTGCTTATTCATCGTCATCATCGAACGTGTCGAACAGATCATTGTAGTCGCTGCTGATGAAGGTCTCTATCTCGCGGCGGTCTTTCTTGGTAGGACGGCCTGTACCTCTGTCGCGTCCGCCGTTGCCTGCCATACGGGCGAGTTCGAGCAGTTCGAGTTGTTCGTGCGGCGTCTCGTCGCGCATATAATCCGGCACAAGCTTGGCGCCCAAGCGGTGCTCGCAGAGTTGCAGCACGCGATAGGTATAGGTTATCGGTCCTTTGCGTACGTTGAACACGTCGCCCACATGGAAACAGCGCGAGGGCTTGAGTTCCACGCCGTTCATCTTCACACGCCCGTTCTTGCAAGCATCAGCTGCTATGCTGCGCGTCTTGTAGATGCGCATGGCGAACAGGTATTTGTCAACACGTACTTCCATCAGTTGTATTGGTTCATTGTGCGGTCCACGCCCTGCAGGCAGAACGAGGGGATGATTTCCGCTATGCGGTCGAGTTTGTCGGGTAGGGCAGTGCGCTCCTCGTCGCTCCACTCGCCGAGCACGAAGTTGATTTGTGCGCCACGGGTGAACTCGTTGCCTATGCCGAACCGCACGCGGCTATACAGCTGCGTGCCTATTACCTGCTCGATGTGCTTCAGGCCGTTGTGTCCGCCGTCGCTGCCCTGCTTGCGGATGCGGATAGTGCCGAAGGGAAGGTTGAGGTCATCCACGATGACCAGCATGTTTTCCACGGGGATGTTCTCCTCGTTCAACCAGTACCGCACGGCGTTACCGCTCAGGTTCATGAATGTTGAGGGCTTGAGCAGCACCAACTCGGCGTTCTTGACGCGGCATCTACCAATGAAGCCGTATCGCTTGTCCGCCCATACGACATCATGCTTGACCGCAAAACGGTCAAGCGCCATGAATCCGATGTTATGCCGCGTGTTGGCGTACTCGTCGCCTATATTCCCAAGTCCTACAATCAGGTACTTCATAGTTGCTTAATAAAAAAGCCATCAGCTATCGGCAATTGCCAACGGCCAATGGCTAAGAGCTAAAGTCCAAGAAATTACTCAGCTGCAGCCTGTGCGCTCTGGCGGGTAGCCTTCACTTCGCATACGCAGAGGGTAGGAGCATTCATCAGCTTCAAGCCTTCGGCCAGCTTCACGTCCTGTACATTGATCTTCTTGCCCAAGCCAAGCTCTGTGACGTCAATCTCCACGCGGTCAGGCAGAGCGGTGTACAGACCGTTGACTTTGAGTTTGCGCATGCAGAGGCGGAGCTTACCACCGGCTTTCACACCTGCGGCGTGACCCGACAATTGGACGGGAATCTCAACGGTTACAGGTTTCTTGTCCGTTACCTAGAGGAAATCGATGTGGAACAGCAGTTCTTTTACAGGGTGGAATTGCAATTCCTTAACCACAGCCATACGTTTCTGGCCGTCGAGGTCCAGGGCTACGACCTGTGTGTCAGGTGTGTAGATGAGTTTGCGAACGTCAGCAACCTTAACTGCGAAGGTCTGGTTGCCGTTTGCACCGTAGATGTTGCAAGGAACAAGTTCCTGCTTGCGCAAGCCTTTAGCGGCTTTCTTACCGAACTCCGAACGGAGCGTACCGGTTAATTCAAATGTCTTCATTGTTGTGTTTGTGTTACTCAATATGGGGCAGAATAATTGCATTGTGTGGCTGCCCGTATCCCATCACACTCGCCTTCGGCAACGCGGTCGCATCGGATGCCGCTTGGCGGCATAAAGGCGATGCGTGCCTGACACCCCACTTCGTAAAACTTGTGGAGACCCCGCTGCCTTGGCTCTCCCCACCGCAACTCATGCGAGTTGTGTCGGGGACCCCATTAAAAAGCCGCACTTGGCGGCGTTGGGGAGTTGTCTAACCTGGAATCGAACCAAGATCTTCAGAACCAAAATCTGACGTAATAGCCTTTATACCATTAGACAAAGCGGGTGCAAAGGTACAACAATTTTATGACTTGTGCAAATTCTGCTGAAATAAATTGCCTGCCTTCCTCACTTAAACGCGCATATTGTCAAATGTATCTGTCAAAACACCGACGACAAAGTCATTTTATGGTACTTCGGAATGGCTGATTTTATTCATGAAAAAGTGAGTAAACCCTAGGATAATTCCTACTCGCTTTATGTTCGCTTCCCCTTCGCCTATAGCGAGAAACGTTGAGAGCATGGTCCCTGCACGACGCTGAATACGAGTACAAGGACGGCACATACTACGTGCTGGCAACTGAAACGACCTTCAGCAGTGCCGGAGGCCGTCGTAAGATAACTTTAGGAAGGAGGATGAACTGATGCTAAAACGGATCGGTATATTTGTAATACTGCTGGGGTTCGCCGTACTGGATAATCAGGTCGGCGCTCATCCAGTCATCGACGAAGGTGACGGTGAAGTCCTCGCCGGATGTGACGCGCTGCCATTCGCCGCAGCACGCCGGCTGTCCCTTCACCCACTTGACTACGAGTTCTGCTCCGTATTCGCATTTGCTGTCGAGGTACACCTGTACGTCAGCCGGGCCGTCAACCACCTTCACCTTGCCCCACAGCTCTACCCAATGATCCTCGCACCCGTAGTTCACGACAAACCCGCAGCTACCCTGCTGGGGTCCGTATTTGCCATACTCGATCCGGCGCGGAAACGTATATACAAGAGCATCCGCCGCTGCCACCACAACGACCGAAAGATACACTATAAACAATAACCGCTTCATCGGATGGATATATACGCCAAGATACGAAAACAACTACAAGAACTATGCCAAACCAAGGTTATGCCGGCA
>JAFSXJ010000087.1 GCA_017444065.1 Paludibacteraceae bacterium
GAGCCCGGTTCGAAGTCCATGTGCTCGCCCGGAGGCAGTTGCACCTTGAACTCCTTGATGAACGTAGCGACGTTCTTGTTCGATATAACCTCGCACTCCCATTCCTTGACGCCGAGCACGGACTCGTCCATCTTGAGCTGGAGGTCGTTCTTGACCTTGACCTGGCATCCGAGACGCCAGTGGTCTTTCTGCTGTTTGCGTGTGAAGTGAACGGTCTCGGTGGGAAGGATCTCGCCACCGCCCTCAATCACCTGGCATTTGCACTGTCCGCACGAGCCTTTGCCGCCGCAGGCGGAAGGCAGGTGCACACCGGCTTCGCCGAGTGAGGCAAGCAGCGTGCCGCCCGAAGGGATATTGTACTCCTTGTCGCCGTTGATAGTAACCTTGACGTCACCGCTGGCAACGACGTACTTCTTGGCTACAAGCAGGATAACCACTAACAGGAGAATAACCGCAAGGAATACTCCTACTGCATAAAGAATTGCCATTGTATTCATATCTGTGTTGTTGATTTATTGTATGAAAAAAACCAAAATCTACACGTTTGAATGATTTAGCGCTTCGTGCTCCATGTGCTTTGCTGCTAAAAAATCCTTGAAAATAAATTTTCAGATATTTTTTATCATCAAATCACGTTCTCTATCGAGTTAATCATTCAAAAGACATAAACATAAAAAACATTTTCATTAGAACATATACATTACGCCGTCCGTGGTGTCCAAGTAGTAATGTTCTGCTTGATCCATGGGAGGAGCGAAGTTCCACAACATACCAATTTGCTTGCCTGTCAGGCGCATGTAGTTCCATAGTTGCTGACGATGCTCCGGAACCAACTTCTCCACGGCCTTGCACTCAATCAAGATGTCGTTATCCACAATAAAGTCGATAAAATGCTTGTGCTGTATAGGCTTGCCGTGGAATACTACGGAGAAGTAGTATTCGCGTTGGTAGGGGATCTGTTGCTCTTCGAGCAGGATCTGCAATGCATCCTGATATATATACTCATTCAAGAATGGTCCGAGTTCACGGTGTACGGCGGCGCAGACGCCATTGATGGCGTAGCACTTAGCCTTCAGTTGCTTGCACAACTCCGGGTGAACGTCGATCAATCTTTTCAACGTATATTGCATAGCAGCGTTGTTTTTTGTGTTTATGTCTGATTATTTATTGAATCTCGAAGAGAGGAAGATGAGTTTGATAAGTTGATCGTCAAATTTATTTGAACGAGCAGATTAGCAAAATCAGCTTCGCGCGTATGTACATACGTTCAATAAATAATCAGGGTTTTATATGTTTTTTTCCTAACCTGTTAGACAATTAGATATTAAGACCGCTGAAGCACATGAACGCCATAGCCATGAGGCCGACCACGATGAACGTGATGCCGAGACCCTGCAAAGGCTTGGGAACATCGTTATACTCCATTTTCTCACGAATACCGGCAAGGCAGCATATAGCTACCAGCCATCCCAGACCCGAACCGAGAGCGTATGCAAAAGCGTCACCGATATTGGCGATAGCCTTGGCATTCTCGGGATCGAGCAGAATACGCTGCTGCATGAACAGCGAACCGCCCATGATGGCGCAGTTCACGGCGATCAGCGGCAGGAAGATACCCAGACTCGCATACAGCGACGGACTGAACTTCTCAACAACCATCTCGACAATCTGCACGATAGCCGCAATAACGGCGATGAACAGGATGAACGAGAGATATCCGAGATTCAGCGGGTTGAGCACATATATCTGCAGCAGATAGTTGACGGGCAGGGTGATGAGCAGCACAAACGTAACAGCCACGCCCAAACCGAGACTGGTCTTCACCGTCTTACTAACAGCCAGATATGAACACATTCCAAGGAAGAATGCGAAAATCATGTTGTCCGCAAAGATCGAGCGAACAAATAATGAAATAGCATGTTCCATATTACTTCTCCTCCTTATTTAACGAGCGGTGTGCCCAGATGATACAACCAACGAGGATCAAAGCCATAGCAGGCATCATCATCATACCGCAGTTCTCGTAGAAGCCGCCGTTGGCAACATACCAGCTCTCGGGGATGATTCGGAAGCCGAGCAGCGTGCCTGCGCCGAACAACTCACGTACAAAAGCTACAGCAATCAGAATCCACGCGTAGCCCAAACCGTTGCCCAGACCGTCGAGGAACGAATCCCAGGGTTTGTTCGTCATGGCAAAAGCCTCCAGACGCCCCATGAGGATACAGTTCGTGATGATCAGACCGATATAAACCGACAACTGCATCGCCACGTCGTAAGCGAACGCCTTGAGCACTTCGCTAACGAGCGTAACCAGTGCGGCTACAACAACCAGTTGCACGATGATACGGATTCGCATAGGAATCGTATTACGCAGCAACGAGATAATGACGTTCGACATAGCCACGATAATCGTTACAGCTACACCCATCACCAGTGCGGGCTTGAGCTGAACGGTCACAGCGAGCGCCGAACATATACCAAGCACCTGTACAACGACAGGGTTGTTGGCATTCAACGGACCCAAAAGGGTCTCTTTCGTTTTCTGTGAAAGTGCCATGTTATTCGTTTACTATTTGTGTGTCGGTAGGTTGTGCGCACTCAGGCTGTTCGGCATTCTCTGCGCAGCCCTCTTGGGCTTGGCAGCAGCCTTCAGCCTGCTTCTTGCAGCACTTGCCACAACACGATTTAACATTCAGAAAATCGGCATACTCGCTCAGGTTTGTCCGTAGCATATCGCTTACACCGGTGGAGGTGATAGTTGCACCGGACAGGGCATCTACCTGCTCCTGACCTTCAGCCGTTGTGCCGGCTTTGAGTACAGCCACGCTGACAATCTCACCTTCCGCATTGCGGATGTGCTTGCCTTCGAACTGCTGACGGAAAGGCAACTCAACGATCAGTGCACCCAGACCCGGAGTCTCTGACTCATGGTTGAAGTTCGCACCATAGATTGTGTTCTTATCCTTATCCAGAGCCAGATAACCGCCGATGCCTCCCCACAGACCTGCACCTTTGAGTTTCAGAACGAACTTGGGATCGCCCTCAATCTCGGCAACAAAAACAGGATGACCGTTGACATCGATGGTATCCTTAATCAGCGAGTCATACAGTGCAGCGGGATCAGCACAGTTGCTTATATCCTGCTTGAGTGCGCCGAGAATCTGCTTCTGCTGGTCGAGACGTACGTTAGCCTGCTGACGCGGCCCAAGAACCTGACTGACCAATGCCAGAAGCACAGCTACGATAATCACTACTACCGTAGCATATACTATTGTATAGGTATTGCTATTCGTATTCATATCGTTATGCTTTTGCTCGCGCAAGGCGACGGTTAATATTTACTTGAACAACACACCAGTCGATGAGCGGTGCTACAGCATTGCCGAGCAGAATAGCCAGCATCATGCCCTCGGGATAACCCGGGTTGAGCACACGTACAACAACAGCCATGAAGCCGATCAGTATGCCGTAGAACCACTTGCCGCAATCGGTGCGGGCAGCGGTTACAGGATCGGTAGCCATGAATACAGCACCGAACAGGAAGCCGCCTGATACGAGGTGCATGTACCACGGATACTGTGCGGCAAGATTGTCGGCGGCACCGAACTGATTGAACAGCCAAGCCGTAACAGCGCCGGTGAGGATGATACTGCACATGATGCGCCAATCAGCCGTGCGGGTAACAAGCAGCAGGCAGGCACCCATCAGGATTGCCCACACGCAGGTCTCACCAACCGAACCGGGAACAAGACCGTTGACCATATCCCAGAAACTCAGATCCACCGATGTGCCGGTAGCCAGTTGGGTGAGTGGGGTAGCGCCGGAGAAGCCGTCAACGAGCGCGTGGCCACCGTCCCAGCCCCAAGTGCTGCCTGTACGGATGAACGCCTTGTCGCCCGTCATGTGAGTCGGGTAGGCGAAGAACAGGAACGCACGGGTGATCAAAGCTACGTTGAAGATGTTATAGCCCGTACCGCCGAACACCTCCTTAGCGAAGATAACAGCAAAAGCCGTAGCTACTGCCACCATCCACAGCGGAGTGTTGATAGGTACGATCAGCGGGATAAGGAATCCGGTTACCAGGAAGCCCTCGGCAATCTCTTCGTGCTTCCACTTGTCTACGGTGAACTCTATACCCAAACCTACGATATAACTAACCAAGATATACGGCAGTACGGCGAGCAGACCGAACCCGAAAGCCTTCCAGAACATCGCCATGGTCAGTCCGCCCATGAGTTGTCCGGTAGCGAGTAGGTGCTGATAGCCGACATTGTACATGCCGAAAAGCAGACACGGAACGAGTGCGAGCACTACGTAGATCATCGTGCGCTTGGAGTCGTTGCCCGCATGGATCTGCGAGCCAAGGCGCTTGCCGGTGGTGTTCGGGGTGAAGAGGAAACTCTCGAAACCGTCGAACAGCGACCAGAACGCATGCAACTTGCCGCCTTCCTCAAAGTTAGGGCGCAGTTGCTCTTTCAGTTTATATAGACCCTCAAACATTATTCAATCTCCTGTTTTAAGTTATCCAATGCGGCACGCACGATGGCCTGCAGCGGCATCTTGGAGGTGCAGACATACTCGCAGACTGCGAAGTCCTCGGGTGCAACCTCGTAAGCGCCGAGCGCCTCCATACGGTCCAGGTTTCCGGCAATCATTGCCTTGATCAGATGCTCGGGGAAGATGTCCATCGGGAACACACGCTCATACTCACCGCTGACGATGATAGCACGGCGTCCGCCTTTCAAGCGGGCGTCCTGCTTGCCCTCGCGCAGGAAGCATGGCATGATCCAACCCATGAACTCATGGGTCTCTGTACCCTGGGCGATAACGGTGAACTGGTTGTCGTAGATGCTGATGCTGTCGTCCAGCGTTATCTGCTGTCCGCTCAGCGCGTTGCCGGCGATGTAGCGCGGCTCGATACCTACCTCGATGTTACACTTGAGCACGGTGCTAACGGACATTCCCGGTAGCACGTCGTAATACTTCGGCTCACGAACCAGCGGACCGGTCAACGCCACGCGCTTGCGCATATCCACGATGCCCTTCAGAAGCAGCCTACCGATGAGGCGCAGGTCCTGGATGTTGACGGTCCAGACCGTCTCGCCCTTGGCGATAGGTGCTACGTTGTTGATCTGCACGCCTACGTTGCCTGCAGGGTGGGGACCGTCAACCATGTACAGCGTACAGTCTTTCCACGTAGCACGGCTGCCTGCCTTGATACCTACATACACAGGAGCGATAACATTCAGGGCACTGATAGCAGCCTGAACCTCAGCCTCATGACCTTGCAGAACAAAGTCGTAGTCCGGAGCCAGCGGAGCGCTGTCGAACGAGGAGATGAACACGGCTTTCGGAGTCTTTGTCGGCAGCGCGATGCAGTCGTACGGACGTTGCTTGATCAGCGCCCACAAGCCCGACTGCAACAGCAGAGCCTTCAAGTCCTGCTTGGTGTCAAATGCCTCATACTGCATCGCAGCGTCTGCCTCAATGTCGATACTCAACACCTTGCGGCGCTCGCCACGCACGATGGCTTTGACCGTACCGCTGACGGGTGAGGTGAACAGCATCTCGGCAAACGTCTTGTCTTGGAAAAGCGGGCTGCCCGCTTTTACCTTGTCGCCTTCATGCACCAGTAGTCTGGGCTTGATACCGGCGAAATGGTCAGGAACGATATGAAAGACCTCAGGCCGCATGACGCTACCGCATTCACGCGCCGCCTTGCCGTCCATCTTCACGTCCAAACCACGAGTCAGTTTGATTTGTTGCATGTTAATAGATTAATTTATTATTGTTTTGTTGTCTTGTTTTCTTCTTGCTGGAGTCCCCGACCCATCGCTGTTGTGTGGGGAAAGCGGAGACAACTGCTCACTTTATGTCGCCGAGCAACATCGGTTAGTGCAGTTTGCCCAACGCGTGCACACACTCATAGGCGTGCGCTTGCACGATACAACCTACAAAGATAATAATTTTTTACCGAATAAACAAACAAATTCGCGAAAAAAATATCATTTGTCTAAAAAAAGTAATTATTTGCAACAAAACGACAGATAAATTTGCAAATCCGGCATAATTTTCGTATCTTTGTTTGCGGAAAAATGTGTGCAACCGTAATTTAGTAGTCCCAAATGTTGAACTCGCTCTTCTTGTTCATAGCTCTTTATACCATCTCCGGTAAGCAGGCGGTACCCTCAGGCGAAATACCTGCCGGCTCGACTTGTGCTTACGAGCAGACAGGCACGAAATCCGGTCAGTTGACTGCAGGCAATACGCTTATGCTCACGCTGAACGGCTACGACGGAATGATGCTTCAGTCCGTCACGCTGACGATGCACTCCAACACATCCGCCGGTGCAGGTTCGATGCAACTGAAGATGGGGGACACCGATTTGTGGAACATCAGCGGTGCATCGTTCAGCAGTTCGTCGTGGGCGGGGGTGTATAGCACGGACTGGACGGATATCTCTCACTCATTCAATAATATATCCGTTCCGAAAGGTGCTCCGGTAACTCTGTACATCGCAGCCTCGCAGAACTCCCTCTACCTGCAATCGGTAGCACTCGAATACCTCGCTCCGCAGTCGGAAATGTTCACCGTGAAGTTCAACACCTATTCGTCCGAACGTATATCTCCGCTAACCGAAACAAGCCCGAATACAGGCATCGTCCTGCCGGATGTATCAACCTCTGATGACCAATGGAACTTTTATGGCTGGTCTGTCAGACCGATAGATGAAACGAATGAAACACCTGCTGCATATAAAGCGGGTGCAACATATTATCCTTCAGGTAATTGTACATTGCATGCTGTATATGTTAGTCAAGGTGAACAACAGCCCTGGTATCCGACGGCTGACCTGACTTCAGGCGATTATCTGATTGCCCTTAATGACCCGCCTTCCGGTACTATGTGGGTTGCTGCGGGAGCGGTTGAGAACGGGATGCTTGCTTCAAAAAAACTTACATATATTCCTGACGATGAATGGGTTGAGTTGCCGCCTGCATTGGTTGCGTCTAATACCGTATATACGCTTGGCGTGACGAATGACACTCTCACTATCCGTCACAAGGCGTCGAATACGGCTGTTTTGTTAGGGGCAAACGGCAAGTTCGCCAAATCATCTACTGCCAACAATTCCTGGATTATAACGCCTTGTGAGACTGAGCCGGACGAGATGCCTATGTTTGCTATTTCCGGAACAGCGGGAGGAAAGCTGTATTACATATCCTATTATGTTGACGGTGAGGGTGTCATATATTTCCGTCCTACTACTGATGCTGTGCTAAAGCATGACTTGCTGTTCTATGCTTTGGAAGACATCGTGGAGACCGCCTCGCTCTATTCTTCGTTTGCTTTCGGCACCGCGTTGCCCGACAACCGCTTAGACCTGCAACAGACCTACCGACTGAATATCGGTCCATATTTACTAACCATCAGCAATGGTAAGAAATTCCTACAAATCAATGAATAGACTGGTTCTTTCTCTAATAACTGCGGCTTTGACCGCAACTATGTTTGCCGCGCAGCGTGCCGATGTGATGCGCGACATCCTTGACGGCAAGTACAACACTGTCGCTTTGTCGGAGCACGAGCAGGACAGTATTCTCGGCAACCTGCCCGAACAGCGTTACCGACTGGAGTACACGGACAAACAGACTATCTACCGCCGTTCGTTTATGGCGAACTATGTGATTGTCGATACGCAGAAAGGCACGCGCAAACCGCTGTCTGAAGCGTCTGTACGCGATGCAATCCTCTCGCCCAACGGACGTTACATAGCGTTCGTAAAGGCTGACAACAACATCTACCTCCATAAGCTCGATTTTGGTACGGAAGTTGCAGTTACAACAACTGCTCCCACTACTTGGAACGGTATTGCCGACTGGCTGTACGAAGAAGAGTTCGGTCAGACCTGTCTGATGCACTTCTCGCCGGACAGCAAGCAGCTGGCATTCATCCGTCTTGATGACGCAGATGTACCAGCAACATCTTGGCAGTTGATGCTTTCAGGCGGCTATCCGCAGACCGTTTCGCAGTCCTATCCGCGTGCCGGCGAAAAGAATGCGCAACCGTCCGTACAAATCTATACTATTTCTACTAAGGATACCCACGAGGCCTCGCTGCCCGAGTCGGATGACCGCTACATCCCGCGAATCAAGTGGCGCACCTTGCCTGCTCAGAAGAAAGGCGACGAGCCCGTTCAACAACTTGCCGTCCTCACGCTCAACCGCGACCAAACCAAGCTGGAGGTCTTCACCTGTAATCCTGCGTCATTGGTCTGCACATCGCTTTACGAGGAGAGCAGCAAGGACTACTATGTTGATTACGAACTGTTCGACCAGTGGCTGTGGCTCGCTGACGGACGGTTTATCGTGCTGTCGGAGAAAGACGGTTGGAAACGCGCCTATATGCACGCTCGTGACGGTCGCCAGACAGCAGTCCTCACCAACGAGGACCGCGATGTGACAGCTCTGTACGGCTTTGACGAAGCCGCACAAACCTTGTATCTTCAAGCCGCACCCACTCCTCGCGAGCGTGTGTGCTACGCGCTGAACATAAAGAAGAACACCGTTGCGCTTGTAGGTCAGGTGCACGGCTGGAACTCATTGCATCTGTCGGCAGACTGCAAGCAGGCTATCCTTGCGCATGAAAGTGACCAGGAGCCTGTGGCATATACGCTCTGGAGCGCCAAGAGTGGAGCAGGCAGTGTGATTAAGGACAATGCCGACATACAAAAGCAGTGGGGAACATTAGGCTTACCAGCAAAGCAGTTCATGCAGATACCCGTCAACACCCCGCAAGGCGAGGTGCAGTTAGAGGCGTGCATCTTCTATCCGCGTCAGTTTGATGAGTCAAAGAAGTATCCTGTTGTTATGCTGCAATATAGCGGTCCGGCCTCTCAGCGTGTGACCGACCGTTGGCGCAGGCGTTGGGATTACGGCTTGGCTGACTTGGGCTACGTGGTGGTTATCGCTGATCCGCGTGGTACGGATGCGCAGGGTAGGGCGTACCGCAATTATGCGTACATGCAGATGGGGCGCGAGGCGGATGACCAGCTGGCGGTAGCCCAATGGATAGCCGACCAAACCTGGTCGGACAACCATAAGATATATATGGCAGGCTGGAGCTATGGTGGCTACGAGGTGCTGCGCTGCCTATGCACGCAACCGGTGCAGGCAGACGGCACGCCGCTGATTGCCAAAGGTATAGCTATTGCGCCGGTTACAGACTGGCGGCTGTATGACAGCGGTTACACCGAGCGATTCATGCGCCGTCCGCAAGTGAACGAGAGCGGCTACAATGATGCCGACCTGACGCATCTGGCTGCAGGACTGAAAGGCGAACTGCTAATCGTTCACGGTAACGCCGACGACAACGTGCATGTGCAGAATACATGGCGCATGGTGGAGGCACTGGTGAATGCCGACAAGGATTATCAGATGCTTGTTTATCCCGATGATAACCACTTCCTCAAGCACGGCAAGCACTACCAGCACCTGCACAGGCAGTTGCTGAAGTTCTTGGAGAAATAAGTCATCTGTCCGTGAAATAACGAATAACTAAAATATTTAATCTATGGCAAACAACAAACAGTCCTCAAACATCCTGCCTATTGTGGTGATGTTTTCCTTGTTCTTCATGATTGCTTTCGTGACCAACTTTGCCGGTTCGATGGGCGTCATTGTCAAAAACCAGTTCAATGCCAGCACGGCACTCTCGCAGTTGGGTACGCTGGCGAACTTCATTGCATACGCATGTATGGGCATCCCTGCGGGTATCATCCTGAAACGCAAGGGGTACAAGTTCACCTCGCTGACAGCTGTTACAGTTGGTTTTATCGGCGTAGGTATCCAATGGCTGTCAGGTTACGCTGAGTCGTTCCTGGTATATGTGATTGGTGCATTTGTGGCAGGTTTTTCGATGTGCTTGCTCAATATCGTTGTCAACCCGATGCTGAACACGCTCGGTGGCGGTGGTAACAAGGGCAACCAGCTCATTCAGTTCGGCGGTTCGTGTAACTCTATCGGCGGAACATTGGCTCCGATTCTTCTGGGCTACCTGATCGGCGGTAATGTAGAGACTGCTTCGGTATCGGATGCTGCTGCCGCTATGATCATTGCTATGGCAATCTTCCTGCTGGCATTTATTATCATCCTCTTCACCAACATTCCTGAGCCGCACATGGAGACAGCTGAAGAAAAGGCTGCACGCCTTGCAGGCAAGCAGCAGAAGGATGCTCACTCGCCACTGTCGTTCCGTCACTTTGTGCTGGGTGCTGTGGCCATCTTCTTCTATGTAGGTGTAGAGGTAGGTATCCCTAACATGGCTAACCTGTATATGTCCGGCAATCCGGCTGTGGGTGCCGCTATCGCAGGTACGGTAGTCGGTCTGTATTGGCTGATGATGATGTTCGGTCGTCTGATAGGCGGTGCTGTAGGTGGCAAGGTGTCTTCGAAGGTGATGCTGGCTACTGTTTCGCTGGTCGGCGTATGTCTGTTGCTTGGTGTTATGTTTATCCCTGAGACCAGCGTGATTGCTTTCAAGGGTGTTGAACTGCCTGTCAGCATGCTGCTGATGGTGGCTTGCGGTCTGTGTACTTCGGTTATGTGGGGTAGCATCTTCAACCTCGCAGCTGAAGGATTGGGCAAATACACTCCGGCTGCCAGCGGTATATTCATGGCATTGGTCTGCGGTGGTGGTGTTGTGCCGTTCGTACAGGGCTTGGTAGCTGACCACATTGGCTACACGGGCAGCTATATCGTAACGATTGCCTGCCTGCTCTACATTCTCTTCTATGCCCTTGTAGGCTCAAAGAATGTCAATACTGACATCAAGGTTGATTGATATACAACAGCCAGATTAAAAGGAAAGACCGCTTTTGTGAGCGGTCTTTTGTTTTGCGGCTTCAACATTCTGGATGTGTCAGAACTCTGATGTGAAGTGGAAACATATATGCTTGTAGTCCTGCTGTGCCATCTGGAGGACGTAGGCACTATCCGCCATGAATACGTCGCGGCCGTCCTTGTCGAACGCCATGTATTGCGGCTTGCGCTTCTTGAAGGTCTCCAGTTCTGCGGCAGCCGTACCAGGCTTGTCATCCTCGCTATCGACGGCTTCCAGCCAGCACGCCTTATACATCTGCAGCGGCTCCCAGCGGCACTTCGCCTGGTACTCGTGTTCCAGACGGTACTGGATGACCTCGAACTGCAGTTGGCCTACTGTACCGATGATCTTCCGACCGTTAAGTTGGCTGACGAAGAGTTGTGCCACACCTTCGTCCATGAGCTGGTTGATGCCTTTGTCGAGCTGCTTCTGCTTCATCGGGTCGGCGTTCTCGATGTACTTGAACATCTCCGGTGAGAACGAAGGCAACCCTTTGAAATGCAATTGCTCGCCCGAGGTGAGCGTGTCGCCAATCTTGAAGTTGCCTGTGTCGGGCAGACCTACTATATCGCCTGCAAACGCCTCATCGACAGTCTCTTTCTTCTGCGCCATGAAGCATGTAGGCGAACTGAATCGCATCTGCTGACCTTTGCGGACATGTGTATAATACGTATTGCGTTCGAACTTGCCGGAGCAGATCTTGAAGAACGCTATGCACGAACGGTGGTTGGGGTCCATGTTGGCGTGAATCTTGAAGCAGAAGCCTGTGAACTTGTCCTCCATAGGTGCCACTTCACGCTCCTCTGCTGTGACAGGACGGGGCGAGGGAGCGATATGCACGAAGCACTCCAGCAGTTCCTTTACTCCGAACGTGTTGAGCGCCGAACCGAAGAACACC
>JAFSXJ010000088.1 GCA_017444065.1 Paludibacteraceae bacterium
CAAAGATACACTTTTTTTTTGACAAAAACAAACTTTTCTTCTAAAAAATCTTCATTTTTTTAAATCTTTAGATTTTCAAATAATTTGCTCCGATTAACCGTACCTTTTTTTGTAACCTTTTGCCACAGAAAACAAAAAACAGCCCCAATACATAACCCATCTGTGTCTTTGGCTCTCTTTTTATACATCCCTGCGCGCAAAATTATGCGGATTATACTGTGCAAAAACGGCTGTTGGCATAATATTTGTACATGACAGACAAACAATCCGTAAATTATAGCATCGGTGTACTACAAGGCAGGTAATATAGAATTGAACAGCACCACGCACATCGTGTTGCGTGACGGCGAAGCGGTCAGCCTCACGCCGCTGGAGTTCGCCATGCTGGAGTATCTCATGCGCCATCCCAACCGAGTGTGCAAACGTGCGGATGTCATAGACATCGTCTGGGGACAGCGCTTTCGCTATGATACGGGCACAATTGATGTCCATCTGAATGCCCTTCGCCGCAAGTTAGGATTTGCACGCACACATCCGATAGAGACGGTACGCGGTGCCGGCCTCATCCTTCATACCGATGATTCCCCGCCGCCGCATGTGCTCACAATACGCCCCTTCATCACCGACTGGCTGCATAGCCATTCCGGCGATTTTGAGAGCAAAGGGCTGGTGCCTCAAATGCAACTTGATCCGTTCGTGAGCGAGATAACGATGTCTCCCGATGCGTTGCGCACGATGCTCGACGGTATTCTTGCCGCCTTACTCCCATCCGCCAGCCCCGGTTCAATACGTGTCAGTTCGCAACTCCGCTTGCATACGTTCTCACTCACCCTCGCCATCAACGATACGGTCAACGAATTACGTATCCCAATTTATGGGGATACACCAGCATCTTAAGGAAATCTTAATCTTTCTTTTGGAAAATTGTTGTATCTTTGCACCCGTTTTTGAATTATGCGGACAAAGGTACTTTTCATGATTGGAATGCTGACGGCTTCGGTGGCACACCTCGAAGCTGCTTCTCCAGAAGGCTGGGCGGACACGGTCTCCCTGCCAGATGTTGAAGTGTCCGTTTCGCGCATCGAGCGGCCAGCCACACAGCAGCAGATGCAGGTCAGCGTCATTGACTGGCGTCTGCTCAACGAGACGCAGGCTGCGACGCCGAAAGATGTGAGCAGCCTGATGCCGAACGTGTATATGCCTGATTACGGCAGCGCTATGACCAGCAGCATCTATATCCGCGGTCTGGGCAGCCGCATCAACGAACCGGTGATGGGGATGGTGGTGGACGGCGTGCCACTGCTGGACAAGAACATGTACGACCATGCCATTCAGGACGTCAAGCGCATCGAACTGCTACGCGGTCCTCAAGGCAGCCTCTACGGCCGCAACTCGCCTGCAGGCGTAATGGAGATACGCACGGTTCAGCCTTTGGATTTAACCGCTTATTCCGTTCGCGGTATGGTTAGTTATGCTACAGCCAACACGGTGCATGCGCAGGTGTCGTATTATGGAGTCGAAAGTCAGAAGCCGAAAGGCCGCTTCGCTCAAAGCCCTGTATTCGGCTGGGGCATTGCGGCGCGCTATCAGCGAACAGACGGTTTCTACCGCAACGATTATACGGGCCGGCTGATAGACGGCGGACAGCAGGCAGGCGGCAGGCTTGTGCTGGACGGCAGGCCGAACGGCGAGTGGCGCGTGACCGGTACCGTTTATGCCGACTGGCTGCGTCAGGGAGCTTTTCCGTATGCATTGGTCGCCACAGGACGAATCAATTACAACAGTCCGGGCAGTTACGAACGTCTGGCTGTACTTCCCTCGGTACGCGCGGATTATGATCACGACGGCTGGCGGCTGCATCTGGCGGCAAGCTACCAGTTCATGCACGATGACATGCACATGGACAATGACTACACCACCGCAGACATCTTCACCCTTAGGCAGACACAGCGTCAGCACAACGGCACGATGGATGCCCTGCTTCGTGCACCCCAACCCTGCGAGTGGTACGACTGGACGCTTGGCTTGAGCAGTTTCGTGAAAGCCAATGCCATGTATGCACCTGTCGTATTCATGCGCGAGGGTATAGACGAACTAATCCTCGGTAACGCCAACCGAGGTATTCAGACCGTCTTTCCCGATGACTCCATCTGCATCAGCAACACCACGCTGCCTATCCCGAGCACGTTTGACCTAACGAATGCCGGTGCGGCAGTGTATCATCAGAGCCATTTCCGGTTCGGCGACTGGCATCTGAACGCCGGTGTGCGTATTGATTATGAACACTCGCGGATGGACTATCTGAGCACAGCTGATGTCAGTTACCGCTTCACGATGATTATGGCGGATTATGAGGACGTACACACCGAGATACGCGGCACGCGGTCGGCGAACTACATCCAGGTTCTGCCCCGACTGGCTGTCTCCTACGACGGCACATGGGGAACGGTGTATGGCTACGCCGCCAAAGGTTATAAGGCCGGTGGCTACAATCCGCAGATATTCAGCACGATCACCCAGAACCAAGTAATGACCGACTTGGCTGCCGACATGGGCATGCATCTTGAGATGGCTGCCCCTCGGTTCTCGGATGTAGCCATCACATCCTACAAGCCAGAAAGCGACTGGACCTTTGAAATAGGGGCGCACTTCACGCCGGTTGACGGGCTGAAGATTGATGTGGATGCCTTTCATATCCAATGCTTTGACCAACAGGTGACAGTATTCCCGAACGGCAAGACGACCGGCCGGATGATGGCGAATGCGGCGCGTTCACGTGTGTGGGGCGCAGAGGCGTCGCTGCACTACCGCTGGCAGCAAGGTAACTGGCAAGGACTAATTGATGCGTCGTACGGCTTTACCGATGCTCGGTTCATCGATTTCAACGACGGTATGTCGGATTACTCGGGTAACTTTATTCCGTATGCGCCGCAGCACACGGCGCACGTATTGGCGCAGGCGGGTTACCGTGTGGGACGCAAGTGGCTTCAGTCGGTATCTGTTTCGGCACGCATGAATATTACCGGACCGATTTACTGGAACGAGCAGAACGACTGTATGCAGGGTGCATACGCACTCCTTGGCGCCAACCTGACGCTCGAATGGAAATATGCACAACTCGAACTGTGGGGACGCAATCTGACCGACACGCCGTACAATGTGTTCTATTTCCGCTCGATGGGCAATGACTTCCTGCAACGCGGCAAGCCGCGCGAACTCGGTGCCACTTTACGATTTGAGATATAGCAATTTGATGAATATGAAAAAGATTTTTACACTACTGCTGCTGTCAGGCATGTTTGCGTCCTGCCGCGTGGTATCTGAAGAGCCGAAATTAGCTGTAGATGACACCTATTATGAGGCGTACGGCCTGCTTACTGTCCCCTCGTCCGGTTTCACCAAGGAGAATGTCCGCACCAAAGTTGTGCTGGTCAGTGACGAACTGCTGGACATATATATGTTCGATGTAAAGTTCGCAACCATGATGCCGGTGACCATCGACATGGTTATCAGCGGAGTAGGGTACACGCAGAACGCCGACGGTATTCATTTTTACGGCGACAATATAGTCCCTACTGCAGGAAACAAGCCGTATGACAAATATATCGTCACGGATCTGGTCGGCTACATATCGGCGGACTCGCTCTGCCTGTCCAACAACTACGGCGACACGCCCAGCGTCTATGCCGGCAAACTCACACATTACCCCCTTTTTTAGGTTAATTTATTTTTGCCACGAATGTTTTATCTTATGAACTTTACCGGAATTATTGTCGGGGCAGCAGTTTTCCTCAGCATCGGAATCTGTCACCCCATTACCATCAAACTGGAGTATTATTTCGGGCGCAAAGGCTGGTGTGTGTTTTTTGTAGCTGGACTCGTCTTTTCCGCCATATCGCTTTTTCTGGAAAACCAGACCGCCTCAACGATCGTAGCGGCTCTCGCGTTCTCCTGTTTCTGGGGCGTGCATGAAGTGGTGCAGCAGGAGATGCGCGTGCTCAGAGGCTGGTTTCCCGAGAACCCGAAACGCCACGCGTATTACGAGCGCCGCCGTGAGGAACTGAAGGATATTCTCCGCGAAGGTCCGAGTCACAGACACCTCAAACAGAAAATGGGAAATGACAAATAAACCGAAAGTGGCTTGGGCGTCAGCCTGAAGTCCCTTTTGCGTCGGTTATGTCGCCCATATGCCGCTCTTCGTTTATGTCGCCATGTGACATCAGTGAGCACCATTTGTTGAACGCGAAGCGCAGCGGTCCGGTCAATAAATCGGCTTTTCTCTTAAAAATCTCACTTTCTTAAATATTGGTGTTGTAAATATTTGCATATTTCATTTGTTTTTTGTAATTTTGCAGTTAGAACGTTAATAAACGTGATAATCAACAGTGATGATTCGGGCAAAAACATGAAATACCAACATTCGGAATGTACAACGAAAGCAGTCGTCAGGCTGCTTTTTTGTGTATAAGTTCTCACTGGTGTCCATTTAAAGTTTTGGTGTGTTTTCAGAAAAAATAGAAAAAATCGAAAAAAATTGATACCATAATTAGGGGATAACCCTTTTACAACTGTCTAACGAATAGAAGCGCTTATGAAACTATTTGGAAGAAAAACCGTCCCATCGCCCTCCAAGGAGCGCGATTTTGAGGACATTTACAACATCTACGCACGCAAGATATACGGATTTGCCATCCGTCTGTCCGGCGGTGATACGTATCTTGCGGAGGAGATTCTGCAGACCACGTTCATGCGTCTGTGGGAGCGTTGGGACAGCCTTGAAGACAAGCAGGCGGCGTTAGGGTATCTGTTCTCTACCGCCAAGAACATCTTCCTGAACTATTGCGAGCACGAAATGGTGAAGTATGTCTATCAGGAATACGTGCTGCAGCATGGTTCGGAGCTCAGCACCGAGCAGGAGAGCAGTCAGGATGCCCGTTCGATAGAGGCGTATCTGAAGCAGATGGTGGAGAATATGCCGCCGATGCGAAAGAAGGTTTTCATCATGAGCCGTTACGAACACAAGCCGAACAAAGAAATTGCCGCCGCTTTGGGAATCAGCGAAAAGACAGTTGAGGTGCATATCACCCTGGCGCTTCGCGAACTGCGTGAGCGGTTGAACGACTAAATATTTCAACAATGAAAGAGTTATTTGCTAAGTATCTCTCAGGAACAGCGACATCGGAGGAGCGCGAGAACCTGCTTCGTCACCTGCGTGATGACGAACTATTGGCCGGCTGGCTTCGCGCAGACATCGAATACACGGAAGGAAACATGCCGGAGCCTATCCGCGAGCGTATATTGAGGAATATCTATTCCTCTGCGTCCCCTGTGCGCAACACGTATGATCAGGCAAAGCATCGCACCGTCGTGTGGCGTCGCTGGCAGGTGGCTGCTGTTGTTATAGCCGTTGTAGCCTTGTCTGCGGCATTAGGTTGGTCACTGCTTCGCCAGCAGCCTGCCGGCACTGATATGCCAATGGGAGATTTCGTTGTGAGCACGGGTATGGGTGAACATAGCCATGTCACCCTGCCGGACGGAACATTGCTGACGCTCAACGCACAGACGACGGTGCGCTATAACCTGTTGTCCGGAACACGTCACGCCGTAGTGGACGGCGAGGCGTTCTTCGAGGTGGCACGCGACACCCTGCATCCGTTTATCGTTCAGGCCGCTCAGGCACAGGTCACCTGTCTTGGCACAGCATTCAATGTGCGCCATTATGCCGACGAGAACAATGTGGCAGTGGTGCTTGTGGAGGGCAAGGTACGCGTCAGTGCCAACGAAGCCGAGGTGACGATGGAGCCGGATAGCCGCGTTCTATATGACTGCAACACCAGGACCCTTAGCAAACACTCTGTGCAGAGCAGCGACTATACCTGCTGGCTCAGTGGCGAAGTCAAGTACAACAACCAGACGCTGGAGGAGATTGCCGCTGAGCTGTCGCGTAACTACAATATAGCGATGGTCATCACCAATGACGAGTTGAAGCATGAACGTTTCACCGGTTATCTGGGACGCTCGTCGCTGAGGAACATCCTGGATGTGCTCTGTCTGGCATCGGACATGAGTTACTATGTGGATAACGATACAATGGTATATGTTTATCCGAGGAGAAAAAAATAGGGTAAACCATAGGATAACTCCGACTCCATTCGCCTTCACCACCAACTTGTATCCAGTTGTCAGGTGAAGCAAAACAAGACATACAAATAAAATCTATACTATCATGAAACATTATTTACTTTCCCTATTCGCAGGGCTGGCATGTTGTATGACAGCCGGCGCAGCGACAATCACTTATGTGTATGACGGCAGCAAGACAGCTGCCGAGAACGGTACCGCTCTGCAAGCGGCAATTGATGGTGCGTCATCCGGTGATGAACTGAAAGTGCAGGCCGGTACGTACGTCGGCAACTTCACGATGAAGGAAGGCGTGAACGTCAGCGGTGGCTGGAATGCCGGTTTCACCGCGCAGACGGACTATGCGACTATCCTTGACGCCAATGAGAGTGGGCGAGTGGTTGAACAACCGAGTAACTTTACCACACTTACCATTTGGAGCAATTTAACGATTCAAAACGGTAAACTGACAGCCATAAGTGATACACCTGCCAGCGGTCTCAGTTCGGGTGTTGCTCTCGGGAAAAAAGGTCAGGTTAAGCACTGCAAGATTCAGAACAACACATTTGACTACAATGGCAATTGTATGGGTGGCGGTGTAGGAAACGACGCTGTGGACACCAATACGGATGTCTGTGTGGACGATTGTTGGATTCTCAACAATTGTGGCACGCATGGCGGTGGTGTACGAATCAGAGGAACTATACAAAACTCCGTCATTGAAAACAACAACACAAACAATACAGTAAAGAAAGGCCCTGGTGGCGGTGTATATTTGCAGGCAGGCCGAATGGTTGGTTGCATAGTACGCAACAATACCAGTGGAGGTGACACCGGTGGTGTGGATTGTTATGGCAAGGGTGCGGTAATAAATTGCCTTGTTATCGGAAATACTGCTACCGGTAAGGTAGGTGGAATAAGCATACGTTCTGCTAATTCAGATATTATAGGGAACACCGTAGTTGGTAATAATGAATTAGGAGTCCAAGAGACTGTTTCTCATTGCGGAATAAGTTGTCAGGCAACAAGTGACAATGGAACAAAGTTCGTCAACAATGTAATATGGGGGAACAAACACCAAGGTACAGTACAGGACGAACAAGTATATTATATATCTCATTATAATAATGAAAATAAATGCAATAATGCTGTAATGAAACAAACCATAGGTTCAAACAGCATACAACTTACAGCAGACGACCCAGGGTTTACGGATGCCGCAAACGGAGATTTCTCTTTATTGTCATCTTCAGTGCTTTTGGATATTGGAAATAGTTCATACGTTACCGTGTCTAAAGACCTTGCGGGAAATGACCGTATAGTAAACTTCTCCGTGGATATAGGTGCATACGAGTATCCTGTTGTAGCATCGGATGTGTATGTGTTGGAAGGCGAAGACTTGCAATCCAAGATAAACATCACAGCCACAGGCTATACCGTGTATGTGCAAGCAGGTACATACTACGGCAACTTTACGATGAAAGACGGTGTAAATGTAAGCGGTGGCTGGAATGAGGATTTTACTTCTCAGACAGACTATGCGACTATCCTTGATGCAAACAATAGCGGACGTGTCGTTACGCAGTCAGCTGCATTCTCCAACCTGACTGTTTGGAGCAATCTTACC
>JAFSXJ010000089.1 GCA_017444065.1 Paludibacteraceae bacterium
ATCAAGAAGAGCGTAACCGAGATTACTCCCCGCTTCACAACCAAGCGTATGATGGACGACTATTTCGACCGCTTCTACTGCAAGCTGGCTAAGCGTCATGCTACGCTGAGCGCAAACAACTACGAGCTGGCCAAGCAGATCGTGGCATGGAAGGAGAACATGGTAGCGCATTGGGACGAGATCAGCCTCGTAAGCAGCAATGTGGAAGAGGTGCTCAGCGCCGGCGTAACTGTAGGCGAGCAGTACAAACTGGAAGCTATCCTTGACACCAAAGGCTTGGGCGACAAGGGTGTAGGCGTAGAGCTGGTAGTGGTCCGTTCGTCGCTGCACAACAACGACAAGTTGTATCACGTGCAGGAGTTTGACCTGAAGAAGGCTGTAGGTTCGATTCTTCACTTTGAGACCACCTATCTGGCAAACTACGCCGGAGCGCTGAAGTTCGGCTTGCGTATGTTCCCGAAGAACGACCTGCTGCCGCATAGGATGGACTTCTGTTATGTAAGATGGCTCTAATCGGAGCAGATGATTTTAGTAGAGCACTTACATAAGTCAATCGGCAAAACCTCCATCCTCAACGATGTGTCGCTGCACATCAATGAGGGGGAGGTTGTCGGATTGCTTGGTCCGAACGGAGTAGGCAAGTCCACGCTGATGAAGGTGCTCACCGGCTTGTGGAAGGCTGAGGGCAGGGTAGAGGTCTGCGGAGTGGATGTGCTTGCCTGCCCCGACGATGTGCATCGGCATATAGGCTATCTGCCTGAGCAGAACCCGCTCTATCAGGATATGTATGTGCGCGAGTACCTCCAATTCATTGCCCGTATGCGTTCGGATAGTTCGTCGGTTGAGGAGTTGATTCGTCTCGTAGGTTTGACTCCTGAGGCCGACAAGCGCATCCGCGAACTGAGCAAGGGTTACAAGCAACGCGTCGGTCTGGCTGCGGCGATGACAGGCAATCCGGAGGTGCTCATATTGGATGAACCGACCACGGGGCTTGACCCCAACCAACTGGAAGATATACGCGCGCTTATCCGCGAGTTAGGCAAGAGCCACACGGTTATTCTGTCCACGCATATCCTGCAGGAGGTCAAGGCCATATGCAGCCGCGTCATCATCCTTGACCATGGACAGATACATATGGACAAGCCGCTGGCAGAGATTCCGGACCTTGAAACCGCCTTTAAGCAGGCAACACAGTAATGACCCAATAACCCAATGGTCGAATAATGACCAATGGTAAATGATACAATGGTAAATGGCAACAGATTTTGATATCCGCCAACAGATGAACGAGAAGGAGCAGGACAATGCCCTGCGCCCTTTACGCTTTGCCGATTTTGCCGGACAGACGAAGATTGTGAGCAACCTCCGCATCTTTGTTGAGGCAGCCAAGCTTCGTCACGAGAGCCTCGACCATGTGCTGCTGTTCGGTCCTCCGGGACTGGGCAAGACGACGCTGAGTAACATCATCGCCAACGAACTGGGTGTGGGGTTCAAAGTGACCAGTGGTCCGGTGCTCGACAAACCCGGTGACCTGGCGGGACTGCTCACTTCGCTTGAACCGAACGACGTGCTGTTCATCGACGAGATTCATCGTCTGTCGCCTGTAGTGGAGGAGTACCTGTACTCTGCAATGGAGGACTATCGAATAGATATCATGATTGACAAAGGTCCTTCTGCTCGTACGATACAGATAGACCTTAATCATTTTACTCTCATTGGTGCTACCACTCGCAGCGGTCTGCTGACATCGCCTCTCCGTGCACGTTTCGGCATCAACTGCCACCTTGAATACTACGATGCGGATATCCTCTCCGCCATCGTGGCACGCAGTGCTAATCTGCTGGGCGTAAATATTGACAGTCATGCAGCTGCCGAGATTGCGCGCCGCAGTCGTGGTACGCCGCGTATAGCAAACGCGTTGCTTCGCCGTGTGCGTGACTTTGCACAAGTCAAAGGCGACGGCACGGTGGACCTTGATATAGCTCAGTACGCGTTGGAAGCACTGAACATAGACACTTTCGGTCTTGATGAGCTGGATAACAAACTCCTCACAACGATAATTGACAAGTTCCGTGGCGGGCCTGTCGGCTTGAACACAATTGCTACCGCCATGGGTGAGGATGCCGGCACGATAGAGGATGTTTACGAGCCTTATCTGATTAAGGAGGGCTTCATCAAGCGCACGCCGCGTGGCCGCGAAGCTACCGAGTTGGCGTACCGGCATCTGCATCGCTCGCCTATATCTCACGATGCGCAAGGCTCACTATTCTGATTATTCATCATTCATTATGAAGAAGTACAAAGCAATTTTCCTCGACTGGGACGACACGATTGGCGATTTCGGTCGATCGGCCAAGTGTGCGCTGACAACAATGTTCGAGATTCATCAGTTGTATCAATACACGGATTACGACACGTTCGTGCGTCACTATAGTGAGCATAACACGCTTCTATGGGAACAGTACGGGCGCGACGAGGTGACGAAAGACCTGCTGAAGATTGACCGTTTCCTTTATCCGTTGATGCATGCCTGCGGACTGGAAGAGAACTCTGAGACGCGTGTGCTGGCCCGCAGGATGTGTGAGGATTTTTTGAGGATGACCAACCACTTCTTCTCCATCATTCCCGATGCGGACAAGATGGTCAAGACGCTTGCGTCGTGGTATCCACTGACGATTGTAAGTAATGGATTTGTCGAGTCGCAGTACCTCAAGTTCCGCAAGAGTGGGCTGGAGCCGTATTTCACGCACGTGGTGCTGAGTGAAGAGGTCGGTGCGCAGAAACCTAATCCGCGTATATATGAAGAGGCGTTGCGTATCAACGGCATAACGGCTGACGAGGCATTGATGATTGGCGACTCCTATACCTCTGATGTGGAAGGTGCACGGGCTGCTGGTATCGACCAGATGTGGTTCAGGCGTAGCGACGAACCGCTGACAGAAGGGCAGACGGCTACGTACATCGTCAACTCATATAGGCAGATAACTGACATTTTGGCAGGCGGAGCGTGGGTGGCATGAAAGTTGATAGGTGATAGTTGAAAGATGAATATTGATAAGATGAAAAAGGACAAACAGAACATAGAAAACGACAACCTCCAGGCGGAGGTAGATGAGTTGCTCAGCAATGAGTCCTCCGAGAACCTTGAGAATTCCGAGAACTCGGAGAATATCGAAAAATCCGAAACAGAGGAAACACCTGAAACGCCCGAGCAGCAGATTGAGCGACTGGAGAAACGTGTAGCCGAGTTGGAGGATATCCGTCTGCGTCAGATGGCAGAGTTCGATAACTACCGTCGCCGTACGAACAAGGAGAAGCTCGAACTGATGGATACCGCCGGAGAGAAGCTGCTGGTGGATATACTGCCGCTGGTAGATGATTTCGAGCGTGCCCGCGAGGCGATGGCAAAGACCGAGGACATCAATTCGTTGCGTGAGGGGATAGATCTTATATACAATAAGTTCATTGCCTGGCTTGACAAGCAGGACGTGCATGCCATTGATACCGCCGATGCCGACTTCAACACCGATGAGCATGAGGCTATCACGACCTTTGCTGCCGGCGAAGACAAGAAAGGCAAGATTATCGACTGCACGCAGCGTGGCTATAAACATGGCGAGCGAGTTATCCGTTTTGCCAAAGTGGTGGTGGGAGAATAGACCGCTTCGCTGAAAGATAAAAGACTGCTTCGCTAAAAGAACAAAGACTATTATGGCAGAAAAGAGAGATTATTATGAGGTGCTGGGCGTTGAGAAGAACGCCTCAGCCGAAGATATAAAGAAGGCGTACCGCAAGTGCGCTATCAAGTATCACCCTGACAAGAACCCCGGTGACAAGGAGGCTGAAGAGAAGTTCAAGGAGGCTGCCGAGGCATATGAGGTGCTGAGCGACCCGCAGAAACGTCAGCGTTATGACCAGTTCGGCTTTGCCGGCATGGGCGGTGCAGGCGGCTTTAGCGGAGGCGGCATGACGATGGAGGATATCTTCGCACGTTTCGGCGACCTGTTTGAAGGCGCAGGATTCGACTTGGGCGACTTCTTTGGCGGTGGTGGCGGTCGTCGCGGCGGCCAACGTGTGCGTCGTGGCACTGACCTGCGTGTGCGTGTGCGCCTGACATTGGAAGAGGTTGCAACGGGTGTGGACAAGAAACTTAAAATCCGCAAACTTGTGCCGTGTCAGCATTGCAGCGGAACGGGTTCAGCGGACGGCAAGGGTGGCGAGACCTGTCCGACATGCAAAGGCTCGGGGCGTGTCGTTCGTACTCAAAGGGGAATCTTCGGCATGATGCAAGTGCAGCAGGAATGTCCGACCTGCCACGGCGAAGGCAAGGTGATTAAGAACAAATGTACGCACTGTCAGGGTGAAGGCGTGGTACGCGATGAGCAGATAGTTGATGTGCATATCCCTGCAGGCGTAGCCGACGGCATGGTTCTTCCGATGCAAGGCAAGGGTAACGCTGCACCGCACGGAGGCGTGCCGGGTGACCTGCTTGTCATCATCGAGGAAGAGGAGCACAAGGACTTTGTTCGTGACGGAGGCGACCTGGTGTATAACCTGCTGCTTGACGTGCCGACGGCAATCCTTGGCGGACAGGTGCAGATTCCTACACTAACCGGCGATGCGAAGATAACTATCACTCCGGGTACGCAGCCAGGCAAGGTGTTGCGTATGCGCGGAAAGGGACTGCCGATGATTGACCAGTACGGACGTCAGTACGGTACAGGTGACCTCTTGATTAACGTGGGCGTATATATTCCCGAACACCTCAGCAAGGAAGACAAGGAACTGGTAGAGAAACTCCGCAAGAACAACAACGTCGGTCCGAGTGCCAACACCGACAAGAAGAGTTTCTTCAGGACATTGTTTGGATAAAGTAGTCGAAAGACCGTGCTTCACACTCAAAGAATAAAGAAAAAAGCCTATTATGTTTCGTGTTGAAAACGTAATAGGCTTTTTTCTTTGAGCAGGCAACGCCTGCGGTCTTTTCTCTTTCAGCGTAGCGGTCTTTTCTCTTTCAGCGCAGCGGTCTCTTTTAGGCATGCGATGAGTGATTCGCGCCAATGGGGAATCGAGATGGCGAAGGTCTGTTTGACCTTCGCTTTGTTTAGTACCGAGTAGTGAGGACGCGGTGTGAGGTATTGATACTCTTCGCTCAGGATCGGTTTTACGCGGCAATGGATAAGCTCGCCATCTTCAGGCTCCACCTGTTTGCCCTCGCGATGTTTGCGAAGGACAATATAGTAGTTGTAGAACTCATGGATGGCGAGGGTAAAGTCGTACCATGAGCAGACGCCTTCGTTTGTGTAGTGATAAACTCCGGGATGCCACTCGTCGGCGTTGATGGCGGCAAAGATAGCCTTGGCGAGGTCGAGGGCGTAGGTGGGCGTACCAATCTGGTCATAAACGACACCAATCTCCTCTTTCGTCTGCCCGAGACGAATCATCGTCTTGACAAAGTTGTTGCCGAACTCGGAGTACAGCCACGCCGTGCGGAAGATGATAGCGTCGGGTTGAATGGCGAGCAGGGCTTGTTCGCCGGCAAGCTTGGTGCGACCATAGGCAGTGCGTGGTGCTACAGGGTCATCTTCGCGGCAGGGCAGATGCTCGTCGCCGGAGAAGACGTAATCGGTGCTGATATGAATGATGCGTGCGCCGCTACGTGCGAGGTTGGCTACCGCGTCGGCATTGATGCGAAGGGCTGTCGGCTCGTCCTGCTCGGCTTTGTCAACGTTGGTATAGGCGGCGCAGTTGACGATGAGGTCAATACTATGGTTCTTGACAAACGTATTCACAGCCGCCGCATCGGTAATGTCCAGCGGATGGATGGTAACAGGGCTTTGCTCCGGCACAAACACATCGCTAAAAAGATACGTGTGCTGCGGATGCATAGCCGAGAGGATACGCATCTCATTGCCAAGCTGGCCGTTAGCGCCTGTGATTAGAATAGTCATAGTTTTATAAGGTATAGCCAAGACTGGCTAACAACGGGTGTTTGGTGTCTTTCTCCGACAGGATACGTTCGGCTTCGGGAATGCGCCAATCAATGTTGAGGGCAGGGTCGGAGAGCAGGATGCCTCCGTCGGCCTCGGGATGGTAGAACTCGTCGCACTTGTAACTGAACAGTGCATGTTCGCTCAGTACGCTGAATCCGTGGGCAAAGCCTTTCGGGATGAAGAACTGGCGATGATTGTCAGCGCTCAGTTCGACCGCCACATGCTGACCGAAAGTCGGGCTGTCCTTACGCAGGTCAACAGCAACGTCCAGCACAGCGCCTTCGATGCACATCACGAGTTTGGCTTGTGTGAACGGCGGACGCTGGAAGTGCAAGCCGCACACCACGCCATAGCACGACGCGGACATATTGTCCTGCACGAAACGCGAATCAATGCCGGCTTCGCGGTAGCGCTGCTCGTTGTAGGTCTCCTCAAAGAACCCGCGGGCGTCTTGAAACACCCGGGGTTCGATGATGAGCAATCCTTCTATCGGAGTCTTGATGATATTCATATTATTAGTCGAAAGACCGTTTTCTTTGAGTAGCCTTGGCTGCGGTCTATAATTGCGAAACAACGTCAAAAGCGACGTCCATCATCTGTGTGAACGTGTTCTGGCGCTGCTTGGCGGTGGTAGCTTCACCGGTCAGGATGTGGTCGCTTACGGTGCAGATGACGAGTGCGCGTTTGCCGGCGCGTGCAGCGTTCATATAGAGTGACGGAGCTTCCATCTCGTCAGCCAGCACGCCCATCTTCGTCCAGTTGGCTTTGCGTTCGTCTTCGCAGTAGAAGATGTCAGCGCTGAACACGTTACCTACGTGGTACTTGTAGCCGCGTTTCTCGGCAGCCTCTACAGCCTTGCGGCACAACTCAAAGTCAGCGATAGGAGCATAGTGTCCCGGCAGGTTGTACTGTGCATCCCAGTTGCTGTCGGTGCAGCTGCCTTGTGCAATCACCAGGTCACCCAGGTTAACGTACATCTGACGTGCGCCGCACGAACCGACGCGGATAATCGTTTCCACGTCGTAGAAGTTGAACAACTCGTAGGTATAGATGCCGATGGACGGTATGCCCATACCATGCCCCATGACGGTGATTTTCTTGCCTTTGTATGTGCCTGTGTACGCGAGCATGCCGCGAACATTGTTTACCAGTACAGGATTCTCGAGGAAA
>JAFSXJ010000090.1 GCA_017444065.1 Paludibacteraceae bacterium
ATCGCAGATGAATGGTGTCAGAATACGCACGTCGTCCAACTTGCAACCGAACAGCTCCTCCAAGTCTTGGATATAACTCATATCGTCCGGCATCTTGGCATTGGCGATGGCGCATAACTTGCGTGCCCGCATCATCTCCTCGACAGCCTCCATAAAATAAGGCTCTCGCACGTCTGTTGGACCACCTGCGTCCATCAGTTCGTAAACATATCCTTTCTTGTATTCCATATCGTTATAAATGTGGCAAATGGTCCATTACAACTTTGCCACCAAATCCAGCACTTTCTGCTTGGTTGCTTTGGTCTTCTGCTCGTCTATTTTCGCTGTAACATGACCAAGATCCTCTGCTTTCCAATAGTCATGGATGTAGTGATATTGCGTAAGTGCGGCATCATACACATCCGGCGACTAGGACGATAGCAGCAACGCCATTTTCTTCAGTTTCGGCGGCGTCATCATGTTGTAGCAACGGTGGATAGGAGCCTGAATCTGTGCGCTGAGCGTGAAGTAATAGATTGGTGCAGCGAGCACAAGCACTTCGGCTTCTGCTATCAGCGGATAAAGCTCCTGCATGTCGTCTTTCTGAATGCACGCACCGTTGCCTTTCCCGTGACAGTACTCGCATGCCAAACAGCCTGCGATATGCTTGTGTGCCACGTTGACGAGCGTCACTTGATGACCTGCTGCTTCGGCTGCGTTCTTAAACTCTTCCGCCATCCAAGCGGTGTTACCTTTGGCTCTCGGCGAGCCTTGTAAAATAAGGATTTGCATAGTATTATTGTTTTGTTTGCGACGTTAACGGCGCAAAGGTACAAAAAAAATCCCACATATACAAGTAAATGCAGGATTTTTAATGAAATTATCGCGTATATGCTTACTTTTGGGGTAGTTTGGTGTATTGCACTAGGCCGCGGATGGTAAACTTATGCGGGATTAAACTTGTCTTTGCTCTGCCGGCAACGCGGACATTTCCAGTCCTCCGGCAGGTCTTCGAACGCCACGCCGTCATGCTCCGCCGGGTCATAGACATAGCCGCAGATAGAGCAGACGTACTTACCGCTCGTCTCTTTCTTGCCGAAATCTACATCCGGCCAGATGGTCGGCACAGGCTTGTCAAGGTCCATCACACGCTTGGCTTCGAGGTTCTCCAGCCCTTGTGGTGTGTGCGTGGACAGATAGACCGTCGGGTGCTTGCGGATGAACTCGCGGATACGGTTCTGCGTCTCGCGCGCCGCTGCGAGATCATCATAGACAATCGATAGTTTGTCCTCATACAATGCCTCGTCGCAGTAGGTGATGTCGCCGTGAATCATGTAGAACAACCCGCCATCTTCCACAATAACGATACTGTTGCCCTTCGTATGACCTTTGGCTTTGATGAACCGCACACCCTCGCAGATGGCTTGGCTCTCCGGGAAATTATAATACGCGCCGTCGGTAAAATGTACCGGCACGATGTTCGTCAGCCCTTGCAACTCTGCGGCATCCAGCTCGTCCGCATTCACATAAATCTGCGCGTTGGGGAAGGACTTCAACTCGCCGGAGTGGTCGTTGTGACGATGGGTCAGCAGGATCTTCGTCACTTGTTCCGGCTGATAACCGAGTTTCTTCAGGTTCTCGATGTAGTCACCGCAAGAATACCCCAAGAATGCCGCTGCTTCTTCTGAAGGCGCTCCTTCGGGAAAACCTGCCGGCAGACCCGTGTCCACGAGGATGACATCTTTACCGGTGTCAATCACATAGTTCTGCAGACTGCCACGATAGCGGATGTTGTGGTCGAATTTCTCCTGACCTTCCTCACCGCCGAATACGAACGGCTGCGTGTAAAAACCGTCTTTGCGGAATTGAATAGCTTTGATTTGCATAGTATTACGTTTTTGATTATTGCTGTTTTGCATTTTACCCTAACACAACATCGAGGATCATCATCAGCACGAAACCGATGGCGAAACCGATGGTGGAGAGGTTGGTGTGCTTGCCTTGCGAGGCTTCGGGAATCAGTTCTTCGACCACCACATACAGCATCGCACCTGCGGCAAACGCCAGCAAGTACGGAAGGACGGGCGTCATGAGTGATGCGAGAAGGATGATCAGCACGCTGCCTATCGGTTCGACCACGCCGCTCAGAGAGCCTATGAGGAAGGATTTCATGCGGCTGTTGCCTTCTGCGCGCAGAGGCATGGAGATGATTGCTCCTTCGGGCACATTCTGGATGGCAATACCGATAGCCACCGCCAAGGCCGAAGCGGTAGAGATTCCTTCGGCACCTTGCATGATTGAGGCGATGACGACTCCCACCGCCATGCCTTCGGGAAAATTATGAATGGTGACCGCCAACGCCAGCATCGCTGTGCGCGAGAGTTTGCTACGCGGTCCTTCGGGCGTGTCAGCGCCGATATGCAAGTGCGGCGTAAGCTGGTCGATAAGCAGCAGGAAGCCTATGCCGGCCAGGAATCCCACCGAAGCGGGCATGACCGACATAGGACCTGTAAAACCGGACATCTCTATGCTCGGGATGAGCAGCGACCACACCGAGGCTGCCACCATGACGCCGGAGGCAAAGCCCAGCAGCGTGCGTTCGAGCAGCGGCGACATCTGTCCGCGCATGAAGAACACAAATGCCGAGCCAAGCACGGTGCCTAACAGCGGGATGAGTGTACCTAATAAAATAGTCATTGCTTGCAAAATTGGGGTCCCCAATGTAACCTGTTAAGGTTGCAGTGGGGAGTGCGCAGAGCAAGGCGGAGCGTTATACAAGGGCTGTGCCCGTAGTCACGCAAGCCTTAGCTCAAGCAGGTTGCCATTTGCAGCGAACGGGCGACACGATAGCGCCTTCTTTCTTGAGGTCAGCAAAGGCTTTGTCCACTATCTTGCGGTCGAGACCGGTCAGTTCGGCAATCTTACCTGCGTTAACGGGTGCGCCCACTTCGCGCATCGCGTTCAATACTTGATCTTTTGCTTCCATGATAATTTTATTTTATAAATTGGGGTCCCCAGAGTAAACCAAGCCATAGGCTG
>JAFSXJ010000091.1 GCA_017444065.1 Paludibacteraceae bacterium
GGTGCATGGATGAACCAGATTCTCCCGCAGTATATCGACGAAGAGGGTGTTGACCACCGTCCGGTTATCATCAACGTGGGTAACTTCAACAAGCCGACTGCCGGCAACCCCTCACTCCTGTCGATGGACGACGTGGAGACCCTCTTCCACGAGTTCGGTCACGCCCTGCACGGACTGCTCAGCCGCGCGCACTACAAGAGCCTGAGCGGTACGAACACACCGCGCGACTTCGTCGAGCTGCCCTCGCAGTTCATGGAGAACTACGCCTACGAACCCGAGGTACTCAAGACCTATGCCTTCCACTATCAGACAGGCGAGGTTATACCCGATGAGCTGATTGCCAAGATCAACGCTGCCGGCAAGTTCAACCAAGGTTTTGTTACCACAGAGCTGCTCTCGGCATCGATCCTCGACATGGATTTTCACGAGCTGACCACCGCCGAAGGGCTCGATGTGAATGCCTTTGAGGCTGAAAGTTTGAAGAAGATGGGTATGATCGACGAGATCATCGTTCGCTACCGTCCTACGTTCTACAACCACATCTTCACCACCGGCTACGAGGCAGGCTACTACAGCTACACCTGGTCGGCAGTATTGGATGCCGATGCGTTTGCTGCGTTCAAACAGACCGGCAACCTCTTCGACCCGGAGACAGCCGCACGCTTCCGTCACCTGCTGGAGCAGGGCGGCACGCGCGATGCTCATGAGCTCTACCTCGAGTTCCGCGGCAAGGAGGCTGCCCCGCAGCACCTGCTCCGCCGAAAAGGCTTTATCGAGTGAGATACTTTCTCCGCCACATTACCCGGATGCGCATCCCGACGGCAATCCTGCTGTCGGTGTGCGCATTGGCTATGTGGGTGGTGGATTATGTACGCATGCCGGAGCAGTGGCTGTGGTTGCTGCTTACGCAGGGACTCATCCTGCTGAATGCCGGTCTCCTGTGTTCCGTTCTTTACCGCGCGAAGGCAAGTGCACACCTGTCGCTGTTGCCGGCATTGCTGTATATCTTGGCTATGGGCATCTTCCCCTACCTGCGTTTTCATTGGCAGCCTCAGCTGATTGCGGCTATCCTGTTGTTCTTCCTGCTGGCAACGCGTGACATGTCCGACACCCATGAGCCGAACGGGCTGGTGTTCTTTGTCACGATCCTGCTCTGCCTGACATCCCTGCTTATCCCTGACGCACTGTGGTGTGTGCCGTTGTTGTGGATTGTTGTGCTGCTGCAAGGCGCGTTCACTATTCGCACTATCCTCTCATCGGTTCTCGCCGTAGCACTCATAGCCATCTATTACGTATTGGCGATGTACCTCGGCTGGGCGGAGTTGTGGGATGTCTCCGTGCTGACTGACAGGCAATGGCTTGGCAACGGACAGCCGGCATGCCTGACTACAACTGTGATGGTTATGATGGCGGCGTTCCTGGTAGTAACCGTCTGTGCGTTCCGTCGCAGCCTGTACGACCTTGTCAGTACGCGAATGTTGCTCTATCATGCCGCATTGTGGGGCGTATTGTCCTTGCCGCTGATTCTGCTCACTACGCCACAACCCGACTTTGAAGTGATGCTGCCGCTCACCTTGGCAACTACCAGCGGTATCTTCCTGCTGCAAAAAGAGAGTGAAGCCCGCGGCATCACTCTCCTCCTCTATATCTCAGGCGCAATAGCCTTGTATCTTTGGCTTACAATGAGTCTCTAACCTTCTACTCCTTCTATTAGCTTGTATCCTCTGCTGTGCACGCTGATGATACTGCGGTTCGTGCCCTTCAGGTGGTTGCGCAGGTGGTTGACATATACGCTCAGACTCCGGCTGGTGAAGTACGACTCCTGGTTCCATAGCGTACGCAGAATAACGTTCCTGTCCACCGTCTCGTTCAGGTTACGGCACAGGATTAGCAACAGGTCGCTCTCGCGGGCTGACAGGTGAACGTCGCCCAACTCCTGACGGACAGAGTCGAAGCGTATCCCGTTGCCCATATCAAACTCCACCTCGCTGTTCTTCTTGTTCAGGTAGCAGCGGCGCATGAGCGCACGAATCTTGCACAGCAGAATCTCCATCGGGCAGGGCTTGGTCAGATACTCGTCGCAGCCCAAGTTATACCCGCGCACTATATCTTCGGTCGCCTTTCTCTCGGTCAGGAATATCACCGGCACGTCGCTGCCCGTCTCACGGATAGCCTGCAGCATCTCAAAGCCGTCCTTCTGCGGCATGTTGATGTCTGACAGACAGAGGTCGTAATGCCTTTCGCCGAAACGTTGCAGTCCCTCCTCGCCGTTTGCACACCAGTCCACCTCAAAGTTCAACCGGCGCAGAAAGTCCGCCATCAGCGAACCTAATGCCTCATCATCCTCGCACAATAGGATACTCACTTTCTCTATTACCACACGCGACATGTTGTTTATATATTTTTATATTTTACTGCAAAAATACACTATATTTAACACAACAACAATTATGCCAAACCTTTTAAATTGTCATCTATCAATTATCAATTGTCATTTGTCAATTATCAATTGTCAAAAAAGTGACTGCAAGTGTTGTAAATGTAAAAAAAAATCCGTATCTTTGCAGCGTTATTAAATATCAATTGTCAATTATCAATTATCATGAAACGCATTCTGGTTTTGCTCACAGGCGGCACCATCACGATGGTTCGCAATCACCCTTCCGGAGCACTGCGTCCGGCGGATGTGGATACATTCAAGGCTTTCGTGCCTGAACTGTTCGCCAACGATGACATGCAGGTCGAGATGCTGCCGTTCACGCCGCTCATCGACTCGTCGGACATCTGTCCGGACAACTGGGTGAGGATGGCTGCCGTCATTGCCGACAACTACCTGCGCTACGACGGCTTTGTCGTCCTGCACGGCACGGACACCATGTCCTACTCCGCTTCGGCTATGTCATTCATGCTCGAGAACCTCGCCAAAGCGGTTGTCTTCACCGGCTCACAGCTACCGGTGGGTGTGCTGCGGTCCGATGCCAAAGAGAACCTGCTCACCGCCATCGAGATTGCTGCGGCGGAGGATATCCAGGGCAAGCCTGTCGTGCCCGAGGTGACCATCTTCTTCGAGGACAGCCTCTTCCGCGCCAACCGCACCACCAAGAAGAACGCCGAGCACTTCGAGGCGTTCGATTCGTACAACTATCCCTCGCTGGCGAAGGTCGGCGTACATATCCAGTACCGTACGAACCTTATCCGTTATCCGGACAGCAACGCGCCGCTGTTCACCCATCTGCACACCTGCACGGATGTAGCCATACTCAAGCTCTTCCCCGGCATCAACGAATCTGTTGTGCGCGCCGTGCTGAACACACAAGGCTTGCGTGGTGTCGTGCTCGAGACCTACGGTTCGGGCAACGCACCGTCCGCACAATGGCTCTACCAGGCACTGAAGGAAGCCACGGACCGGGGCGTCATCATTGTTAACAAAACGCAGTGCTCTATGGGCTCGGTGGATATGGGGCAGTACGAGGTCGCACGCAACCTGCTGAAGGCGGGTGTCCTGTCCGGCTATGACATAACGACAGAGGCACTGCTCACGAAGATGATGACACTCTTCGGCGAGATACCCGACAATCCTGACAAAGTCAAGCAGCTGCTCAGCCGCCCTCTCTGCGGCGAGATGACCATCGGCTGACCACCGCTGCCGGCTCATAACTAACGTAGCGTCAGCCATGACTCACCGCACGTATATAGTATTGCTGTTGCTCTGCCTGCTGTCCGGCATGCAGGGGACGGTATGTGCCACCTCACAATCTTCACCTTTCACTTTTCATGAGGCGCGGCAGACGCTTGCCGCGGCGGACAGCGTGCGCGTGAACGAGCATAGGCTGTATGACGACAGTCTGGCTCTCGCCGAGGCTTATACGACGTTCGGCAGGTGGCGGCTCGTCTGTCCGAATGACTACGCACGCGCGTGTTATTATTACGGTTACCTGCTCCGTCAGCATGGCGACCACGTAGCCGCCATGCAGGCGTTCATCGCCGGCACCCATGCGCCATACATACAGCGCGTTGCGCCCCTGCCATGGTTCAACGACTACCATATCCTCGGACGGATATATACGAATATGGGCACGATGTGCCACTTGGTGGATGAGTTCCAACTTGGTTATGACATGTATGAACGTTCTGCCATAGCCTTTCAAAAGTCACGCGACACAGCATTGTATTATTACGGACTCAACGCTATGGCTCTGGAACTCGCCGAGCAGAAGTTGCACGACGAAACACTCACCATGCTGGATAACATTGAGCAGAATTGCACGGATAGCGGGGTACTTGCCAAACTATGGGAGACCAAGGCGATTCTGTATCTCAACCTTGAAAAATATGATTCTACCATCTATGCTGTTGAACAATTGCAAAGTCGTGGTAATTATGAGTCCACTGGATATGTAAGGAAAGCACAAGCCTATTGGGCATTGCAGCAGTATGACTCCGCTTTGTATTATGCCAAGTTTATTGAGAGTTCTCCTTATTCATCTAAGCAGGACAAGTATCACATGCTATATATACTCATTAGTGTCCCATTAAAATTAGGGACGTTTAAAAATTTATAAATAATTGCCCATTTGGGTCATTTTGATCTTTGACATTTTGTAAATTAGTCTTATCGAGAAGGTCTCGCAAGGGCGAGCTATCCGTGAGAGACATACTAACAATCTGTAGTACCTCGTATGTGCTTAATTCCAGTTTCATGTCGTGCTGAACGATGGCAACC
>JAFSXJ010000092.1 GCA_017444065.1 Paludibacteraceae bacterium
AAGATCAGTTCGCACGGCATGAAGATCCAGCCCTTGGTCGGGTCGCCGTTGAAGGTCTTGTAGCGGCGGAAGAGCAGCTGCACCAGCTTGCCGGGATAAGCCGAAGCAGGTGCATCGGTGAACTTGCAGCTCGGGTCGAAGGTGATACCCGCCTCGGTGGTGTTGGAGATGACAAAGCGTATTTCCGGCTGCTCGGCGAGAGCCATATATGCCCAGTTCTGACTGTAGGGATTGAGGGCACGGCTGATGACGTCGATACGCTCCAGCGAGTTGATTGCTACGCCTTTCAGGCGTCCCTGCAGATTGACGTGATACAGGCAGTCCTGACCGTTGAGCCACTCTACCATACCTTTGTCAATAGGCTGAACGACTGCCACCGATCCGTTGAAGTTCGTCTTGGCGTTCATGTTCCATACAATCCAGTCCACGAATGCGCGGAGGAAGTTACCTTCACCAAACTGGATAATTTTCTCGGGAGCGACACTCTTCGGTGCTGTCCACTTGTTCAATGCTTTTTTTGCCATAGTATTAAATCATTTTATTATTTATTCATTTACAGATTGTGCATTTATTTGTTCATTTAGTCATCTGTATCATTTATTGCCTCAAATGGCTAAATTGCCAAATGACTCAATAAATCGTAAATGACCAAATGGTAAATAGGATTATTTCCTGCATGCCGCAATCACCTCAAAGCACTCCTTGCATTTGTCGGTGATGTACTGCCAGTCACAGGCCTTAACCTTGTCGCCGGGGAAGAGCTTGCTGCCCATACCTACGCAGAACACGCCGGCGGCAAACCACTTCTCCAGGTTCTCTTTTTCCGGTGCCACGCCACCTGTGACCATGATCTTCGACCAGGGCATGGGAGCCATGAGTCCCTTGACCATGTTCGGTCCATACACATCACCGGGGAAGAGCTTGGTCAGGTCGCAACCTAACTCCTGCGCCTTGCCTACCTCGCTCACCGAACCGCAGCCCGGGCAGTATGGAACGAGACGACGGTTGCATATCGGTGCTATCTCGGGGTTGAGCAGCGGGCCGACCACAAAGCAGGCGCCTAACTGCAGGTACAATGCCGCTGTAGCAGGGTCAACCACGCTGCCTACGCCTAATGCCAGGTCGGGGCACTCCACGGCTGCCCATTTCACCAGCGGGCCGAACACTTCGTGGGCGAAATCCCCACGGTTGGTGAACTCAACCGCGCGAACGCCGCCCTCGTAGCAGGCTTTAACGACGTTCTTGCATACTTCCAGATCTTTGTGGTAGAACACCGGTACCATCGGTGCGGCTTTCATCTTCGCGAGCACCGCAATCTTATCAAACTTTGCCATAAATCTATTTACAATTTTTTCATTTACGATTTGTTCATTTATTTAATCATTTAGTCATTGTATCATTGATTGCACAGTCAAATGGCTAAATAGCCAAATCGTACATAAATCGTAAATGGTAAATGACCAAATGGTAAATACTTTACTTGAGGTCGGTGATGAGACTGAAATCCTGGTCACCGTAGTCGAGGTTCTCGCCACCCATGCCCCAGATGAAGGTGTAGTTGTGGGTTGCCGCCGCGGAGTGGATGGACCACTCGGGCGAGAGCACCGCCTGATTGCCGCGCATCCAGATGTGGCGCGTCTCATCGACTTCGCCCATGAAGTGGCAGACGGCCTGATCCTCGGGCACCTCGAAGTAGAAGTACGCCTCCATACGGCGGCTGTGCACATGCGCCGGCATAGTGTTCCACACGCTGCCCGTGGCGAGCTCGGTCATACCCATCTGCAGTTGGCATGTAGGCAGCACCTGATTGACGAGCATCTTGTTGATGTTGCGTTCGTTGCTCATCTCCAGGCTGCCCATGTGAGCCACAACGGCATCCGCCTTGGTGACCTTCTTGTCAGGGTAGGTGCAGTGTGCGGTGGCGGAGTTGAAGTAGAATAGGGCAGGCTTATTGGCATCCACGCTCTCAAAACGCACCTCGCGGTCACCGCGACCGAGGTAGAGGGCTTCCTTGAAGTCCAGCTCATAGACCTTGTCACCGGCAATCACGCGACCCGTGCCACCCACGTTGAAGATACCGATCTCACGGCGGGTGAGGAAGAACGGTGCTTTCAGCGGGTCGATGGCTTCCAGCAACAGACTCTCGCTCACGGGCATCGCACCGCCGACAATCATCCTGTCGTACATCGAATAGACCATGTTCACCTCATCCTTGGCAAACACACGCTCAATCAGGAAATCCTTGCGCAGACGCGTGGTATCATAACTCTTGGCGTCCGTAGGATTGGACGCATAACGCACTTCGTAGTTTGTTTTCATGTATCTTGAGTTGTTTTATTCAGTTAAACCGAGTTTCGTGAACCAGTCGGCATCCGTCGGGAATGCTTCATCCCCGTTGCACCATTCGCTCCAGCAGGCACCGAAATAGTAGGTGAGTGTGTCGCCCAAGGTGTAGGGCCGCAGGCTGACCAATGTGCCGTCGATGAATTGCTGTATGGTTGCCTCCGGTGTGCGTACTGCAATATAGCTGCGTCCTTGCGAGGTCGAACCGTTGTACTCGAAGTTCATCATGGCTGCAGCTTTGTCGCTCAGCGCGTCCTCTGCGTAGGCAATCAGGCCGCACTTGCTGCAAATCCTATAATTATCCACCGTGTCATGCAGGAAGATGCCGCCACCGAGGAATAGGCTCTTAGCTCTTGGCTCTTGGCTCTTGGCTGTCAACACCACCTCCGCTTTGTTCCATAGCGTGCCGGCTTCGGCTGTGATGGTCAGACTCTGCTGAAGAATCTGACCGGCTACGGGAACGCTGTCGTACTCCAGACGGAAAACAAAGCGGTCGGGTGTCTGCTCCAAAATCTCCTGACGACTATACGGACCGCCGATGCACAACCTTTCGTCATCTGCCTTTATCACTACGCCACCGCAGCCTGCGGTATGAGCAACCTTGTAGCAATCGAGGTTGCCGTCGTAGTTGATGTGGTAGGGACGGTGGTCACGGAGTTCGCGGCCGTACATGGTGTCAATGACCAGTGCAGGACTGTTCTTCAACCACAAATCGACACCGTTACTCGGATTCTCAGGAGCCAACGCCGGACCGTACATACGGAAAGCGGCGTACTCGTTCTCCCATGCGAAGTCATCCTTGCGCTCCGGCACATAACGCCCGTACACTTTCGTTTGTCGCACTTTTGGGGTGCAGCAAACAAGGAGAACGGAGTAAAGGACACCAATTATCAAAAATTGAATGTGTCGTATCATACGATGATAAATTTTAGTCAACAATTACCAAAAATTATCCAAAAATTATCCAAAAATTGCGATAGGTTATTCAGGCTGCTTTCCAATATAAGCAAGTATACCACCATCTACATAGAGCACGTGGCCGTTTACTGCATCGGAAGCGTGGGAAGCGAGGAAGACAGCGGGTCCGCCGAGTTCTTCGGGGTCGAGCCAGCGTCCGGCAGGTGTCTTGGCGCAGATGAAGGCGTCGAACGGATGACGGCTGCCGTCCGCCTGACGTTCACGCAACGGAGCGGTCTGCGGGGTGGCGATGTAGCCGGGTCCGAGACCGTTGCACTGGATGTTGTACTGTCCGTACTCGGAGCAGATGTTGCGCGTCAGCATCTTCAGTCCGCCCTTGGCGGCAGCGTAGGCACTGACCGTCTCACGGCCCAGCTCGGACATCATCGAGCAGATGTTGATGATCTTGCCCTCGCGGCGCTCCATCATCTCCGGCAGCACGGCTGCGCTGACGATGTACGGTGCCACAAGGTCGATGTCTATAACCTGCTGGAAATCCGAGCGCTTCATCTCGTGCATCGGGATGCGCTTGATGATGCCTGCGTTGTTGACCAGGATGTCAATCTGTCCTACCTCGGCGTGGATGCGCTCCACAAGAGCCTTGACTGCTGATTCGTCTGTTACGTCACAAACGTAGCCGTATGCATTGCGGATGCCTGCCGCATGGTAATCAGCCAGTGCCTTGTCAATGGCATCCTGACTACGGGCATTGAAGATGATAGCATTGGCACCTGCTGCGGCAAATGCTTTGGCTATAGCGAAACCGATGCCGTAACATGCGCCGGTAACCCAGGCGTTCTTGCCTTCCAGAGAAAACGGATTTTTCATTGGTATTCTTGATAAGTTACTATTTGCCGAATTTTCGGTATATTGAAAATTTTTGCAAATATACAAAATAATACGCGTATGTGTGTGTAAAAACTCGTCAAAAGGGTGTAAAACAACACAAATGACTATTTTTTCATACACGACAGGGCGTTGGCGCGTTCGATACTTCATAAACATGCCCTCCAGCCCTTTTCCTGTGGATTTAGTGCGATTCATCGTCAGTCGCCAGTCCATGTAGCGGAGCGATATTGGCTAAAGCGAATTTGCTGTCGAACGCGCGAGCATCACGCGACCATCTTCCAATGACTACATAACGAGCACACAATATCTGTTCGTTGACGGATTTCTGTTCATCCGGCAGTTGATCTGCATGCCGTGCTTCTGTGCATCAGCGAGGATGTAAATCTCACAAGTGCCCTTGTACGATGCCGAGACGGGCACGGTACGCCGTGCAGAAATCCGGAAAAGAAACTTCTTCTTCGGGCGCGGGCGCATCACGCGTATGCGTGTGCGTATCACTACTATCTTTATTATCTATATATATAGGGGGTTATTAGGGGGAGTGCCATTAGAACCGTTTTTGGTTCTGTCGGAACCAGAATTGGTGCCATTGGAATCGTCGGCGGTGCCATTGGAATCAGCCCCGGGCTCTCCGAAACGGACGGCAATGTACCTGTCCCCGTCCTGCCTGCGCCAGTAGACGAGTGTGCCGCTGGTGGTATCAATTCTTCAATTCTACGGTCAGCAATAGTTTTTCCGGATCCATAGCTGCATGAACTTGTCTGACAGCGAGTAGCTGACATCCTTATCCGTGCCGGAGAAGGTTATCCAGTCCTCAGACAGCAGTTGCTTGACCGCCGACTGCACCGAACTGGGCGATGCCAGCCGGTGCTTGCGCACAAATGCTCCGGACGTAAGATGCGCAGCCGTTCCCTCGGCGGCTATAGCTAACAGCAGCGCCTTAGGCTTGGACGATAGCGGAGAAAGACGCATGCGCAGCGCGTGGTCAAGTTCCAGTAGGATGGTCTCTACAGTCCCGTCAATGGTGGATGCAGTACAACAGCCGCCTATGGGCGTGTGCTCGAACGCCACATTGAATGTGCGCTGCATGCAATAGGTGTTGCCCGCAAACAGGTCGTACACCTGTTCCGGCACGCCGTCATCCACACGCTTGCCGGACTCTGCGAAATGTTCGATAACGAACTGCTTATATACGTCCCGCTCCAGCGGCTCGAGGTTCATCATCGCGCTGCTGGCATAGAACGGACGCGAGTAAGCACTGAACATCTCCGCCAGTTCCGGCGCATCAAAACAATGCTGTATCAGTCCTGTTTTTCCCAGACGCCGGGCAGAAGAAAGCACAACGTTCCGACCGTTGCGGATATGCCCCGACAGCTGCTGCGTCTCTGCCTTTCTGTCGCAGAAATAGGGCGCGGGAATAGCCCCGTTGACGATAAAAGGGTTACTATTGTTCATGGCGTAATTGATTTTATGCCACAGAGATACAAGAAAGATTTCAATTATGCAAATAGAATTATGCTATCAACATAATTGTGGTAGCATAATATTTGTTTTTATCATCTTGACATGATAAACAAAGGCTATACAGCTCTTGCACGAAGCTTCTTAGGCCCTATGGGCACGATTATTTGTAGAAATGCCAGGCGAGGCCGGCGCGGAAGGTGGGCGGGTTGAGAGGGTAGCCGGGCATGGAGTAGTAGTCAGGAGTCATGAAGTGTCCGTTCAGGTGCTGGTACTCGGCGAAGAAACGCAGGCGGATGAGGCGGACGTAGAAGTTGGCATAGACATTGATGATAGGATAATTGCCGACGAGTGTTTCGCTCTGCGTGCAGAACTGCGAGGTGGCAGGGCAGAGCAATGGCGCATAGTAGGCGCTGTGGTAGCGCAGGTTGACGCCGAGCTGTGCGTCCATCGCGCGGAACCAGCAGCCGTGGTAGTACAGATTGCTGTAGAGTGCTATATCCGGCAGTGGCAGGACAGCACTGGTAGCATGCTGCCAGACAACATTGTTCTCCCAGTTCACCCACGGCGTGGTGAGGTCAAGATGGGCATTGACAGCGAGCACCTGCACATTGCCGTCGTGCTGCTGCGGCAGGCCATCCTTGTCGAAATAGATAAGCCTGGTTATATTCTCGAAGCTCACATCCACTGCCGGGCGAACCCACTTGGTCGGATAAGCCACCTCGCCACCGACATAGAATCGGTAGGTCTTGCCGAAATTGTTGTCCCAGAGGAAGTGATTCGATGAATAGTGCTGCAGGTAGTACGATGGCGTCTGGTTGCGGACGTATGCGCGTGCGGCGAGCGTGAGGCTGTCCTTGCCCAGACGGAAACCGCCGTCAATATGTCCGTTGACCTGAAACTCGCCGAGCTTGTAACCGATGAGGCAGACCTCGCCATCGAAACCGTAGCGGATATACTTCGTCTGCCGCATATAGAGCGCGCCGCCGATGAAGGTGTTGTTCTGCCAGAGGAACGAATGGCCGAGGGTGTCGTCCTGCAAGGTGTAGCGTTGCGCCTCGTTGCGGGCAAAGACATCAAAGCCGAAGCGCAGAGCACGGTTGAACTCCTCGTGGAAGGTGACATCGACAGTGTTGCTGATGGTGAGCACTGCCGCTGTGTCGCGTGTGTATTGGCGCGAGTCATCAAGCTTGTAGTTGTTCGTGTAGAATCCCTGATTAGCCTGCTGCTCGATGTAGCGTTTCGTTGACTCCTGTATGTCCAGCGCATGGCGGATGGTGAAGAGCGGAATGCTGTCCGCCGAGCGGAAGGTGTACGAATGATTGACGTAGCCTGCCAGGTACCGTACGCCGGACATGGCGGAAAGGTTGACATCCATATCTTCAGGGTTGAGTGCGCCGCCCAAATCGGAGGTGTTGGCCAGTCCGCCGTTCTCAAAGTTAGAGAGGACAGAGAAATCGAACGCCCCGTGGATAGCGTAGTTCGAGCCGCTGTAGGAGAGGAACGCGTTACCGTTGGCTACCTTAGCCTCCTGCTTGTCGTACTGACCGATGGAGTTGAAGTAGTTGATTTGTGCGCCCACATTCAAATCTTCGCGGATGTTACCCGTCAGCAGCAGCTCCAGATCGTTCTCATCGCGGTAAGTCTTGAAACCCTTGCGGTAGGAGATGGTCGAGAACGGCAGGTTGGTGCGGAAGAATCGCGTCTTCTCAGGCGTGTAGATATACGGCGCGTAGGCGTGGACGAAAGGGTTGTCGGTAGGCGTCTGGCGGTCGAAGAAGATTTTGGACTGGATGGGTGAGACGAAGTTGCCGTTGTAGGCATTGGCGATGCTGTAGTCGTTGATCACGGTGTGCATCGGAAAGTTCATCTGCAGGGTGTCGGGGAGGTCGCGGAGCGTGTCAGGCGTGACCAGTACAGGAGAGAAATGCCAAGTCCTGAAAGCAGGAACCGGCATTTTCTCCTTACCTGTAGCCGAAAGGGCAAACAGCAAGACACAAGCGATGATGAATAGTTTTTTAGTCAAAAATTACCCAAAAATTATTCAAAAATTGCGATGGGGTACTATTAGACAAAAACCTTAAAAAACCCCGAAATGGCTGTTAGCCCTCCGGACTTTGTGCCTTGGTGCGCTATAACCCTCATCAAGCGAGCTTGATGAGGCCTCTAACACCCCAAGTCACACACTGCGTGTAACAGCCCTTTCGGAAATAAACCTAAAAAACAACTTCGATGAACAATGCAATGTTTTTTATGTTTATTTCCTCAATAGTTTGGTACTCCGTAGGAGTGTGGGATTGTACAGGGGCTGATGCGGTGAACTTGTTTACCGGCAGCAGCACATGGACAAGCGCACAAAGCACAAGGTGCTACCAAGCTATTGAGGGGTTTTGTATGTTTTTGTTATTAAACACCCGTTTGCGAGTGTTCACTTACGCTTTCTTGCGGGCACGGAGCTTCTTGATCTCCTCCTGGAGTTCCTCAATCTCCTGGTTCTGATTGTTGATGGTTTTCAGCAGACCGTTCAACTCCTCGTTCTCGATAGTGGTCGGGTACTGCTCCTCGACGCGCTGGAGGAAGTCGGAGAGGATGTTCATGTAATTGATGAACGCATCGTATGCCGACTCGTAGTGCGTGTTGCCGGCGTTGATGTGGTTCATGTAGAGGAAGTTGTCTGCTACCTGCAGGTGCAACCAGTCGCGCTTGAGGTTCTTATCCTGACAGAGACGTACACGCTCCGCCACGGCGTAGAGCTTGCTGAGCGCTTCCTGCTGGAGGTCATTGCCTGCGAAAGGCGAGAGGTCCTTCGCCTCGCCACACCAGGTGTTCGGGAACGGTACAGCGAGCGAGTCAACGGCAGGTTTCTTGCCTGCCTCGGACGGCGTGAGGAAGCCTATCTCCTTCTCGAGCGCGTAGTATGGGATAGCCTTCAGGAACTCGAAGATACCCGTAGCCGCCTGCTGACGGATACCGAAGGTTTCGGCTCCGAGCCAGATATTAACTACATCCTCTTCCTTTGGCAGGTCAACAATCTGTTGGGTGAACTTCTCGGCATCCATCGGATAGCCCGGCCACGAGCTGTCGGAGAACAGGAACGACAGCGAGTCGGATACGGTGGCGTTGCGCAACAGGAGTTTGACCTTCGGTGCGGCAGCTGCCAGATAAACGTAGTTGGGCGACTTCCATGACAGCAGATGCTTCGAGCCTTCGGTCATGCAGGTCTTGTAGCCGAGTTTCTGCGCAAGGAGCGCAAACTCGTCGTCGAAGAGCATCTCGGTGTTCGCCAGGGTGGTGGATTTTTGTCCGAAGAGTTCGTTCAGCTTGTCAGCATGCTGCTTGACCTGTGCGGTGAACTCGTTGGTGTCGTACTGCGAGGCGAGCGAGTAAGCGTAGGGCAGGGTGATGAACTCGACGCACTTGGTTGCAGCCAGCGCCTTGAGGGCGTCAATCATCTCCGGCGCGAACTGCTCGAACATCTCCAGCATCTCGCCGGAGATAGCGAACGCGCAGTGGAACTTGCCACGGCTGAGACGGATCATCTCCTGCAGGGTCTGGCAGAGCGGCAGATACGAGGTGGAGGCGAGGTACTGAACCTGGTCCTCGCTCTGCATATCCTCGTAGTAGTAGTGGTCGGCGCCGATATCAAAGAAGCGGTAGCGTTTCATCCGATAGGGTGCGTGCATCTGGAAGCAGAAACATATATTTTTCATAAGGCAATAATTTTATCGTGGTTAATCTTTTGTCTTTGAGCAGCCATTCGTGGCTGCGGTCTTTTTCTTTTAGCAAATCGGTCTATAGCGTGTGATTGATTACTCCGTCGTAGATGCGGCGTACCTTCAGGCCGGCATCGTACCAGCGGATGTTGTTCACCTCTTCCTTACCCAGTTCGCTGAGCGACTTGTACATAGCGGGATACTTGACGATGGCGTAGATAGCATCCGCCATGGCGTCGATGTCCCAGTAGTCGGTCTTGATAGCGTGGGTGAGAATCTCCGCGCAGCCTGACTGGTGCGAGATGATCGACGGGCAACCAACCTGCATCGCCTCCAGCGGGGATATTCCGAAGGGCTCGCTCACGGACGGCATGATATACACATCCGACTCGCAGAGCATCTCCTGCACCTGCTTGCCGCGCATGAAGCCCGGGAAGTGGAACTTGTCGGCTATGCCGCGTTTCGCCACGAGGTCAATCATCTCCTGCATCTTGTCGCCGGAGCCTGCCATGACGAAGCGAACGCCGTCGGTCTTGGCAAGCACGCGGGCTGCGGCCTCAACGAAGAACTCAGGACCCTTCTGCATCGTTATACGGCCGAGGAACGTGACGAGCTTGTCCTTGCGCGGATGCTTGACAAACTCCTCGGGGTTAGGCAGCGGCTCAACGGCGTTGTGAACAGTGGAGACCTTGTATGCCGGGATGCCGTACTTCTCGATGACCGTGTTGCGGGTGAGGTTGCTGACACACATGATATGGTCGGCCTCCTCCATGCCGCGTTTCTCGATGCTGAACACCGTCGGGTTGACGTTGCCGCGCGAGCGGTCGAAGTCCGTAGCGTGCACGTGGATGACAAGCGGCTTGCCGCTGATATGCTTGGCAAAGACGCCTGCGGGATAGGTCAGCCAGTCGTGGGAGTGGATGATATCAAAGTCCAGCGAGTGCGCCAGCACGGATGCCACTGCCTCGTAGTTGCCTATCTCCTCGAGCAGGTTGTCCGGATAACGGCCGGAGAAACCGATGCAACCGAGGTCATCGGTGCCGATACGGGTGAAGTCGTAGTGGATGCCGTTGCGGAAGTTGTAGAACTCTTCGGGCGACATGCGACCTTCCATGCGTTGGCGGACGTAGTTGTAATCAACATCTTTCCATACGACAGGAATACTGTTGGCGCCGATGATACGCAGGAACGACTGGTCCTCATCGCCCCAAGGCTTAGGGATGACGAAGGTGATATGCATGTCTTCCTGCTGCGCCATGCCGCGGGTGAGACCGTAACTGGCGGTACCTAAACCTCCAAGAATATGAGGGGGAAATTCCCAACCGAACATTAAAGCTTTCATATCTCGTACCTCCTATTTTTGTTCGTTAATCTCTGCCTCGGCAGCGGATGACTTTTCCATCTCGCGCAGTTCGTTATAGACGGACAGCGCTGCGGCTACACTGGGTGCGTAGCTCATGCCTCCGTGTCCCTTGTACGGCGGGTTGCCGTCGTAGAGCTCATTGAGCGTGCCGACACAGAGCTCGCTCATCTCCGCCTCAAAGCCTACAATCAGGCGGCGCATGAAGCTCTCGCCGCTGTGCTGATAGACGCGCAGGTAAGCACGTCCGTAAGCCGACAGGGTGGACGGCCAAACGGGTCCGTTGTGGAAGTTGCGGTCGCGCTCCAACTGGCCGCCGATATAGACGGGACGGTAGTTGCCGCTCTTGGGCGACAGGGTGCGCAGGCCTTTGGGCGTATAGAGCTCCTTGGTGCAGATATCGACGATGGCTTTCTGCTGGCGTTTGTCGAGCGGCGAGAACGGCAGCGACACTGCCCAGATCTGATTCGGACGAACCTCTTTGTCCTGATAGCCGTCCACAACGTAGTCGTTGAGATAGAGTCCGTTCCAGAACGTGCGGACGAAAGCATCGCGTGTGAGCTCGGACTGGTACTCCATCAGTTCGGCGAGGTGGTCCTTGCCGGCTGCACGTAGCAGCTGTGTGGCGAAGCACATGGCGTTGTACCAGTAGGCATTGATCTCCACCACATAGCCGGTACGCGGGGTGATTGGACGACCGTTCTCCATAGCGCTCATCCATGTGGCGGGTTGTTGCGTGCCATCAACCCACAGCAGACCGTTGTGGTGCAGTTGGGCGCGAGGGTGATTGCCCTTGCGGTAGAAGGCGATGATGTCCTGAATGAGGTCGCCGTACTGTGCAGCCACATCCTTGATATCGGCGTAGCGGGTGTACTCCTGAATGGCATAGACGAACCACAGCAACGAATCGGGCTCGCCCATATCCGCCATGCGGATACTGTCGCGCTCGCCGTCAAGGAACGCGCGCACCTCGGGTACGGCGGTCTTGTTCATGATTACATCCCAGTACTCGGGGCGCTCAATGCCCATCGTGCAGGCGCAGACGGCGAAGAACTCCGTGCGGGCGTTGGGCTTGTACCACGGGTAGCCCGGCAGCAGGTAGCATTTGTCTCCCTCGCGTTTGTAGAACTGCGAAGCGGAGTTCTTGAGCCATGAGTACATATCGTTCTTCGCCATACGGCGTTCGGACTCTTTCTCCCAGAGTTGCTTCAATCCTGACGGTTTGAGCTCGCTCACGCCGGCGGAGAAGATGATACTCTCGCCCTTGCGCATATTGACCTCGAAGTAACCGGGCACCATCTGGTCCTCCTTGAACTCGAAGCCGCGCTCCTTCTCCTTGCGGTAGCGGATGCCCTCGTACCAGTGCGGGTCGTGGACATAGGCAACCTGCTTGTTGAACTGCATGTAGAGCTTCGGCAGGGACTCGTAGAGCTGGCAGACGCGACCGTTGGGAATCTCGTCCATGTTTGTGTTCGCCACACCGTTGGCGTGCGTCAGTTCGTTGATGTCGCGGAAGGCGAGGAACGGCTTGAACCGCATCGTGGTGGATGCACCGGAGTCGAGCAGGGTGTAACGGATGAGGATTCGCGGCTCGAAGCTGACAAGCATGTGCTCCTTGGTCAGCACCACGCCGCCCACGCGGTAGGTGGTCTTGCTGATGGTGATGCAGTCGAACTCGCGGATGTACTTGTGTCCGTTGGGTGAGAACTGGTTCTCGCCGTACTCATGCAGACCGAGGTTGAACGCTGCGCCGTGCTGGATGATGGTCTCATCGAGCGAGGAGAGGAGCACATAGTTGTGCTCGCCCACCGGCACGACCAACTGGCCGTGGTACTTGCGCGTGTTGCAACCCACAAGGGTCGAAGCGCAGTACGTGCCCGCACGGTTCGTCAGCAGCAGCTCTTTACTCAGGCTGCGCTCGAGGTTAACGAGCAGGGTTTTGTCAAAATTTAAGTAACTCATATCGTTGTGTTTAGCTTTTTGTGCTGTTCTGGAATATCCGGATATTCTGGGGTTCCGGATTTTTTAACTGTAGATGCCGCCGAACTTCTTCTCCACGTCCGCCACTATCTGCCGCAGTGACTGCTCGTCCTGCTTCTTGCAGATGAGCAGGACCTTGCCGTTCTGCGCGACAATTGTGTCATGCAGGCCCTCGATGACTGCCAGATGGCCTTCGGGCAGGGTTACCACGTTCCCCTGACTTTCATAGAAAAGCGATGTGCCGCGCAGGGCGACGTTCCGGTTCTCATCCTTCTCTCCCAGGTCGTAGAGCGAGCCCCATGTGCCCAGGTCGCTCCAGCCGAAGTCGGCATAGATGACGTGCACGCCCGCGGCTTTTTCCATGATGCCGTAATCCAGACTGATGTTCGGGCAGGTGGGGAACATCTGCTGAATGAACGCCTCTTCCTCGGGAGTGCCCATCACTTCGTCGCCTTTCTTGAACACGTCGGCTATTGAGGGTTGGAACGAGCGGAACGCCTTGCGGATAGTGCGCAGGTTCCAGAGGAAGATGCCGCTGTTCCATAGGAACTCGCCGCTCTCATAGAACACTTTCGCCAGCTCCAGATTCGGCTTCTCGGTGAAGGTCTTGACGGGCAGCACGGCGTTCTCGCACTTGTCCTTGGCGCTCTCCAGTTGTATGTATCCATAGCCCGTCTCCGGCCGTGTGGGGCGCATGCCGAGGGTCAACAGATTGTCGTTCCGGCTGATAAAGTCCAGTCCGACCTTGAGCGTGTCGATGAATTTGTCCTCGCGCAATATCAGGTGGTCACTCGGCGCTACGATGATGTTCGCGTGGCTGGCGGGGTCCTCCCAATCAACATCGGCTATGCTCTTGGCGCCTAACTTGCGCCCTACCATGCCTGATATGTGCGATATGGCGTATGCCACACAGGGTGCGGTGTTCCGGCGGGCAGGCTCGCACAGAATCTGCTCAGGCTTGAGCTCGGGCAACTGCTCGAGCATCATATCGAGGTAGAGAACGTTCGTCACGATGAGGATGTTCTCCATCGGCACGAGTTCGCGGAAGCGGTTGACCGTCATCTGCAGTAGGCTCTGACCTGTGCCGAAGAAGTCCAGGAACTGCTTCGGGCGGTTGTTGCGGCTCTCCGGCCAGAAACGGCTGCCTATACCGCCAGCCATGATAACGCAGTAGTTGCGGTCAAGGGATGTTGTGTCTATTGTATTTGCCATGTTTGTTGAATCACTTTGTGAGAAATGAATAAGCACACTATTGTTTTGCATACAAAGTTACGATTTTTTTTTGAATTATGCAAATTCTTTGTCAAAATATCTGAAAATATTTCTAATTATTTGCATTTTTCAACAAAATGTCGTAACTTTGTAGTCGAAATAGACTTCTTATGCTTAAAAACCGCTCGATATTTCTTCTGCTGGTTACGTTTGTTTTGCTCGGTTGCGGGCGCTACTCGCAGCCTCGTCCGTACGGCTATTACCGTATCGGCGTGCCGGAATACGGCTATCGTGTTTCGGCGCTGAAGGGCTATCCTTACCGGTTCGAGTTTGCGGATATAGCATATATCGACACGGCAGTGGACCATGCCGAGCCGTACTGGGTGGATGTGGTCTATCCTTCGCTCAATGCACGTATTCACTGCAGTTACAAGTCTGTTGAGCCGAGTGGCGTGGCGGATTTGCGCCACCTGACCGATGATGCGGTCCGCTTCGTGTTCGACCATGCAATCAAGGCGGACGCTATTCCCGAACAAGGGTTCTCGCACCCCGAAGAACAGGTTTTCGGAGTCTATTACGACCTGGAGGGAAACACGGCTTCGCCGGTGCAGTTCTTCCTCACGGATTCGACGCGTCATTTCTTCCGCGCCGCGCTGTACTATAACACTATCCCGAACGCCGACTCGCTGGCGCCGGTCAACGAACTCATGCGACGGGATATTCACCACATGATTGAATCTTTCCGATGGCAGTGATCTACAATCAGATAGCAGAGCATGCCCGTCGTGGCGACAAGATGCTTGTCAGGCTTATCGACCCGGATAAGTTTGACGCAGGCACCTTGAGCGAAGGTTTCGACTATTATTTTGTGGGAGGTTCTTCAGCGTCGGGCTGCACAGATACGGTGCGGGCTGTTCATCAGGCGTGCCGGACGCCGGTGGTGCTCTTCCCGGGCAGCCCGAAGCAGTTCACGCCGGAAGCGGACGCGCTGCTGTTCCTGACCCTGATGAACAGCCGTGACCCGCAGCTGCTGATTGACCCGCATGTGATGAGTGCCGGCGAGGTCATGGCGTCGGGCATTGAAACGATTCCGATGGGGTACATCCTCGTGGACGGCGGACGGCAGAGCACTACGGAACGTCTGACCGGTGCCCGACCGCTGCCGCAGACGGATATTGACGGTATCGTCCGCCTGGCGCAGACAGCGCAGCTGCTCGGCAAACAGCTTGTCTATCTGGAGGCAGGCAGCGGGGCGAAGAACCCTGTGCAGGAAGATGTTATCCGTGCGGTGCGCGAGGCGGTGCAGGTGCCGCTTATCGTAGGCGGAGGGATTCGCTCGGTGGAGCAGATGAACAGCGCGTATCGGACAGGCGCGGATATAGTGGTGATAGGCAACTATTTTGAGGAGCACCCCGAGGCTATCCCTGAGTTTATGCAACGATGACGCCCGACGAACGTTATATGACCCTTGCGCTGCACGAGGCGCAACTTGCTTTCGAGCAGGGCGAGATACCTGTGGGCTGCGTGATTGTAGCCGACGGGCAGATTATAGGCCGCGGGCACAACCTGACCCAGCACCTGCACGACGTGACGGCGCATGCCGAGATGCAGGCGGTCACCGCCGCTACGGAGACGCTTGGCGGCAAGTACCTGCAGGGCTGCACGCTGTATGTGACGGTCGAGCCGTGTATCATGTGTGCCGGAGCGATAGGCTGGGCGCAGGTGTCGCGGGTGGTCTATGGTGCGGCTGACCCCAAGCGCGGCTACACGACTTTCGCACCGAAGGCTCTGCACCCGAAGTGTACCGTCACCGCAGGTGTACTCGCTGACGACTGCCAACAACTGATGCAACGATTCTTTGCAGAAAGAAGAGATAAATAGTAAATGGTAAATGATTAAATGGTAAATGCTATGTCCAAGACCCTGAAAATCATCCTTATCATCGGCGCCTATCTGGCGCTGGCCGCTCTGACGGTCTATCTGTTTCCGCGGTATAACAACGCCTTCAACTACCACTTTGAGATAGGCAAGCCCTGGGGTTACGACCTGGTGACGGCGGAGTTCGACTTCCCCATCTACAAGACTGATGCCGAGGTCATGCAGCAGCAACGCGAGGCGCTGCAGAGCATCACACCCTGTTATATCAAGACCGCCGACCTGCCGAACGGTGCCTTCGTACTGTCGCTGGAGGATTTCGAACGCCTGCAGACCGACGGTTACAAGCGTGTGTCCGTACGCACGGACAAACATGTGGCAACCACGCTGTCGGTGAGCGAACTGATGACGCCCAAGACAGCCTACGAGTGCTACGGTGAGCATTGCGACCCGAACATCGTGCCCGACACGCTGACCAACGCCCGTCTGTACCAGAACGCCATCGAGTCCGTGTCGCTGACTTTCGGACTGGTGCAGAGCGGCGAACGCATCATCGACCGAGGGGAGATTGTCACCGCGCAGACCTATCAGATACTCACCTCGCTGGCGCGCGCCTATTCGGAGAAGAACATCACCCGCCAGCAGACCATCTATGTGCAGATAGGCTATCTGGTGCTCATCGTGCTGCTGATTGCCTTGTTCGTGTCGTACCTGGCTATTATCCGTCCGAACCTGTTCCGTGAGGTTCGTGCCACGCTGTTCTTCTGCATACTGATGGCGCTGCTCATCGCCGCATCGTTCCTCATCCTGCGGTTCTCGGCGGATGACATGCTGCTGTATATCGTTCCGTTCGCGTGGCTGAGTATATTGACTACAGTGTTCTACGACTCCCGCACGGCGTTTGTGCTGCACTTCATCACGGTCTTTATCGTCTCGCTGGCTGCGCCGTCGCCGTTTATGTTCCTGTTCACCCAAGGTGTGGCGGGAATAGTGGTCATTTACTCGCTGCGCAAGATGACGCAGCGCGCGCACCTGGCTCACACTGCCCTGCTCACAGGCTTGACCTATGCGCTGGTCTATACCGCTCTGACCTTCACCGCCACCGGCACATATACCCACCTGCAGCTGCGCGTCTATATGTTCATTGTGGCTGACATGGTGCTGATCATCTGCGCCTATGGCGTTATCTATATCTTTGAGCGCACTTTCGGTCTGGTGAGTGATGTCACGCTCATCGAGCTGTCGAACGTCAACTCCGAGTTGATGCACCGCTTTGCAGAGGAGGCGCCGGGCACGTTCCAGCACACCCTGCAGGTCAGCAACCTCGCTACCGAGGCGGCGAAGAAGATTGAGGCGAACGCCTTGCTCGTGCGTACGGGCGCGTTGTACCATGATATAGGCAAGCTCATGGCACCGCAGAACTTCACCGAGAACCAACAACTCGGGGGCCCCGCAAATAGCATGCAGTGGGGTGATGAGGGCGGCGATAACCCGCTGCTGCGGATGACGAATGTGGATGCGGCACAGACCGTCATCCGTCATGTCAGCGACGGCCTGTCGTTGGCAGCCAAGCAGGGCCTGCCGCAGGTCATACGTTCGTTCATCGCATCGCACCACGGCACTTCGCTCGTGCGGTACTTCTACAACTCCGAGGCGAACGCCCACCCGGACCAAACTGTCGACGAGGCGCTGTTCCGCTACCCCGGACCCAAACCGACCACCAAGGAGACCGCTATCCTAATGATGGCGGATGCCGTGGAGGCACGCAGCCGGAGTCTGAAGGATTATACCGAGCAGTCCATTGCCGATATGGTCAATCAGATGATTGACGCGCAGATTCAGGACGGGCAGTTCGCAGAGACGCCGCTCTCGTTCCGTGACGTCGAAGCCATCCGCGAGGTCTTCACCGAGAAGCTCATCGCCATCCACCACCAGCGCATCGCTTATCCGACGTTGCAGAACAAGAAATAACAAACGACCCCGCGATGTTGCGGGGCCGTTTGTTATTGATAATCGATTATTTTTCATGTATCCGCCATACTTGGCGGATTTTTTTATGGATTGTTGATAATTTTGGTAATTGTTGACTGTCGCTCTTAACCCTCACATTTCCTGCAAGTTCGAATCTTCGTCGGGGTTGATTCGGAGGCAATTCGGAGGCATTACGAGGTTTTATCGGACTTTTATCCGCGTTCATCTCATCTCCCGAGTAAACCTCTACTTGCCTTCTACTTGCCTTCTACTTGCTCCCTACTTGCCCTCTACTTGATTCCTACTGCAATACATGTCCGGATATTCCGGACAGGCTGATGGGGC